>CAZIWH010000036.1:5386-17903 GCA_964542985.1 uncultured Hyperthermus sp.
TGTATTCTTGGTAAGTTAAATTAATTAAACACGTAATTTTTTTTTTTTTTTTTTTTTTCGATATAATTGTTATGGCTCTTATCATCGGCCTATGTGCTTGCTCAGCCTTTTGTCCGCGTCCATCCCAAGCTCTTCTACGAGCCCCTAGTGCGCAGACTATAGGGGGCCTCGGTGGCGCCCAAACAGCTCATCCCTGGCGGGCTGGGTCGCTGTTGGAGTATCAGGTGGGCGGCTCGTCACCAGCCCTAGTGTGGCGTAGCTACCCGGGGGCTTAACGGTATTTACCATTTGGCTGCTGTAGGCCGTGAGGGGCTGCCGCGTTGAGTGCCTGCCGTGAGCTGTGTGGTAGGTTGAGGGGCCTGGTTGAGGTGGATGAGGCTGCGGAGGCGATGGGTATCCGTGTTGCCTGGGGGCTGGCGTGGGGTAGGCCGGTGGGGGAGCTGGACGGCTCGGTGCTAGAGGGAGAGGTTGAGGGGCTTCTCGGGAAGCTGCGTGGGCGGTACAGCCTTGAGGGTCTCCGCGTGGACCCGGTTGTTAGGGCGTATAGGGACTTCTTCTGGAGTATTGGCGTGGATCCGACTAAGACGAGGCCAAGCTCGGAGGCGCTGGTTAGGAGAGCACTGCGTGGCCGGTGGCCGAGGGTTAACCCCGTGGTTGATGCAGGCAACATAGCCTCGGCGAGGACGATGGTGCCTATCGGCGTCTACGATGTGGAGCGGGCTGTGCTGCCCTTGAGGATCACTGCGAGCCATGGGGGAGAGGTGTTCCACCCTATTGGAGGCGGGGAGTTGGTGCTCCGTGAGGGGCTCCCCGTGATGGTGGACTCCTCTGGCAGGGTGATGCACTTGTACCCGCACAGGGATAGCGTGGATACCATGGTGAGGCCGGAGACCAGGTGTGTCCTCGTCCTCGCTGCTGGGCTGGTTAACGTTCCGTGGGAGAGAACCCTGGAGGCGGTTAAGGAGACGCTGCGGCTCCTCGGGCTGCTGGGCTGGGAGAGGTGTCCCGGCGTCGGCTGCTCTGGGAGGGGCGCGGAGTGCTAGCCGCTGCTGCACAGCCTCTCCAGGTCCTCGAGGGCTTGGCGGAGCAGCTGGCGGACACCGAGGAGGCGGTATACATGGGCCTCGGCTGCTAGGCTTCTGCAGGGGTCGTCTAGGCGCAGCAGGGGCCCAGGGAGCTGGGCGACCTTGTGGCCGAGAGGGTTCTTCGCTGCTCGCGTCCTCAGCGCCTCCCTTGTATTTATGTGCGCGAACACGGTGGCCCATGGGCTGAGCAGCCTGGAGCCCACGAGCACCAGTCCCCCAGGGGCGAGGCGGAGCGGGTCACTCGCGCGGAGCCCCCCGCGGAGCCTGCAGAGGTCCACAAGCCCCTGGGGGTAGGGCTGACGGTAGACCTGGAGGAGGCTCTCAATGAACCCCCCAGCGTGAAGGGGCGCGGCCGCCCACCCAGGGGCCGGGGGCATGGAGGCGAGCCGCCACAGAGCCTCCCCGGTCAGCCACGGCATGTCCCCTGGGGCCACCGCGACCGTCCTGTAGCCCCTCTGGGCTGCGTCACGGAGCACGGCTGCCAGGGCCGCGCCCGGCCCACGGCAGGGGATAGGGGGGTCGTAGATGCAGCCGTCGAACCCGGCCACTGCGGTGTAGATGCGGCACCTCTCCTCCGAGACCGTGGCCGCGTAGACCTCCCTGGCACCGGCGCGGCGGAGCGCGTCCACAACCCTCGCTATGGAGGCCTCACCGTCCACAAGGGCCAGGAGCTTGTCCCCGTGGAACCTCCTCGCCTCGCCGCCCGCCAGCACGTAGCCCGCCTCAATCAACGCTCCGCGGCACCCCACTCAGTAGCGGGGCAAGGGCTTCTTCACCCCGCCGGGGGCTGAAAACATGGTGCAGACCGCCGGGAGCCCTCCTTGCTGGCCGGGGGGCTCCCAGGGGTACCGTTTGGAGGGATAGTGTCATGTCCGTGAAGGCGTTCTCTGTTAGCGTCCCCCTCTCCGTGGGGCTTCCCGGGCCCTTGGCGGGGGCTGCGGCTGTGCCGCACAGCGGCGGCACCGTTAGAGCCGTGCTGGAGCTGCTCGGCGAAGAGGGCATAGCGGTTGAGGTCGCCGGCGCCGACGGCGCAGTGGCCCGGGCGGCCTACGAGGCCGCTAGGAGGCTCCTGGAGAGGCTCGGCGAGGAGGCGAGGATTCTGGTCAGGTTGGAGCACCCTGGGCTCCCCGGCAGCGCCGCTGCAGCCGCCGCGGCGGCTGCCCGGGCGGTGGCGGAGATGCTTGGCGTTGAGCCGGCGAGGGAGGATCTGGCGGAGGTGCTGCTCCGCGCCACCGCGTTGGCGAAGGGCAGGCCCGTGCTCCCGCTCGCGGCTGCGAGCTACCTCTCCGCCCCTGCCGTGGCCTCTGAGCAGCCGGCCTTCATGACCAGGCTCCCCGTGCCCAAGGCTAGGATCTACCTCGTCGAGTCCTGCGACAGTCTCCCCGAGGCTGGGCTCGCAGTGGAGGCTGGGCTCTACAAGCAGCTCCTCCAGGCCGCCACCGTGTACGCCTCCGGCCTCTACTGCGGCGACCTGGAGCCAGCGGAGGCGTGGAGGCTGCTAGCCCAGGAGTCCCCATGGGACTACGCCGCGGCGAGTGAGGCCAGGGAGGCCAGGCTCCGCGCCCTCTACGAGGGCGCCTATGCCGCCGGCCTAGACCCTTACACCGGCTACCTAGTAGTGATAGCTGAGAACATGGGCCCCGCTGAGGCGGCGGCAGCTGTGCTCTCCAGGAGGGGCTGCCGCCCAAGAATACTGGAGGCCGAGGTGCTGGGCGCAGGGGAGCCCCGAGAGGAGCAGTAGCCGCCCCTCTCCGCGCGGACGCTTTTCCGCGCCCACCGGGCCCCCGGGGGCAGGCCGCCAATTTATTCTCCTAGGAATATTCTGGCGGGAATATTCTGGGGAGGATATTGCGGGTCGTGTTGTGGCGCCGTGAGTTCCCCCGGCTGCGGAGGCTGCTGGGGGAACGCGTCTGGCTCCTCCTCTACGGGCGCAGGAAGACCGGGAAGACTTTCATGGCCCGGCTTCTGGTGCCCTGGGACATCTACGCCACCGTTGCCCGGGATGGGGGCGTCGTGGTTGAGGAGAGGGGCAGCTTGCCCAGGCAGGTGGAGCAGGAGGAGGCTGTGAGGCTCGCCGTCCGCGTCCTCCGCGGAGGCGGCGTGGTGGTCGTCGACGAGTTCCAGAGGCTGCCGGAGAGCCTATGGCAGATGCTAGTGGCCGCGCACCCCGAGGGCATGCTCGTCCTTGTCGCCTCCAGCCTCGGGGTGGTCGAGAGGGTGTTCTCGACGCGGAGCCCGCTGCTGGGGCTCGTGGCGGCGGAGAACATCGGGATACTTGGCTACGCCGACGCCGTGGCCTCGCTGCTCCCCCGGCTCGGGCCGCGCGGCGCGGTGCTGTGGGGGGTGCTGCTCCGCGAGCCCTGGGTGACGGGGATGCCCGGCGTGCTGAGGGGTGAGCCCTGGGACTGGGTCGCTGGGGGGGCGGGGCTACTGTACCAGGTTGCACGGAGCCTGGTGGGCGAGGTCTTCGAGGAGGAGGAGAGGAGGCTGACGAGGCTCTACGAGGCCGTTCTGAGGCTCCTTGGCGCCGGCGTCTGGGAGGCCTCTACGCTGGCTTCAATGCTCTACCGGCGCGGGCTGCTGGCGAAGCCCGCGGCCTCCACGGTCACGGGGGTGCTCGACAAGCTGGCTGAGATGGGGCTTGTGGCTCGTACGAGGCTGTGGAGAACCCGCGGCAGGAGAGTGTATTACCGGCACACGTCGCCCCTGCTGGGCATAGTGTTTGGGCTCGCTGAGAGGTATGCTGTGGACGAGCACCCGGCTCCGCCCCACGTGCTGCGCGGCGCCGCGCTCAGCCTCTACGCGAAGGAGCTACAGTTCTCTCTCGCGGAGCTGATGGCGGAACACCATGGGGGGCTACCGGCCTACACGGTGCTCCCCGGTGGTGCAGGCGACGTGGACATTGTTATCCTAGACGCCAGGGGGCGGGCAGCCGTGGCGGCCTATGAGGTCAAGCTCGGTGGGTGCGGCCGCGGGGACTACACGAAGGCCCTGGCAAGGGCACGGGCCGTGGACGCGGATGAGGCTGGCCTTATCTGCCTCGGTGGCTCAGTGGGGGCGCCGCCGGAGGGGCTCAGGGTGCTTGGCCCCCGGGAGGTCGCAGCCATAGCGGTCAAAGTTGCCCGCGGGGCCTCAGCCTTGGCGGTGGCTTAGGATGAAGAGTGCTGCGTCTATGAGATCCTGGGCGACGTAGTCTGCTTCCTCCTCTACGCTCGGGTCAGCCGGGTTGACCGCTATCGCGAGGCAGGCCTCCCTCATGCCCCTCAGATCCCACCGGCTGTCCCCTATGAAGGCGACTTGGCGCATCGTGTAGCCCAGGCGCCTGGCTAGGCTGAGCACCGCCCGGTCCTTCCTGTCCGCCTCCAGGGCGGGCAGGCCGCCCGGGACGAGGCGGCCCCAGGGGTCGAAGCTCAGCCTCGGGGACACCCAGTGCCTTATCCCTAGCCGCGCCGCCGTCCTAGCCACCAGGGTCTCAACTCCACCGCTAACTATTGCCAGCTCCAGGCCTGCCTGGCGGAGCAGCCCCACAGCCTCCCGGGCCTCGGGGAGGGGCTCCACGTCGTCGAAGACCCTCTCCAGATCCCAGCGCGTCAGCCCGGGCCTAGCCTCCAGCCAGGCGAGGGTGTCGAGGAACATCCACTCCCAGTACCCTATCTTGCCCTCCAGGAACCATTTATAGTTCGGAGCGGCGCGATCCACTGCTCCAAGCTTTTCGTGGACGTACTGCCAGCTGCTCCGGATCGGAACGAGGACCCCGTCGAGGTCGAATACGACTAGACCTATCCTGCAAGGCCTACGCCCCGGAGCCATAGCGTCGCAGCCCTCTCCCAGCCCGCGTGGGGCCTGCGGGGGACGTAAATGATGCCGGCCACGTGGGAGTCGGCAGGGGTGCGCGAACGCTGCAGGGCGAAGGAGACGAGGTGGAGGGGTGGCTCCGCCGCGTGAGAAGGCTGGTGGGTGAGGCTGTCCTCGAGGCCGTTTCGGGGCCCCGCGGGAGGATTGTTGAGTGCGAAGCGCTGGAACGTAGAGGGCTCCGGCTCCTGTGCCGCGGCGCCTGGTGGAGGCCCTCTGAGGTTCTCGCCTACGTGACCCTTGTCGGGGAGATGGGCGTACCCGTTCACCGCGGCCTTGTGTGGCTCGAGGCATATAGCGGAGGCCTCGTCGTGGATAATGCTGATGCCGCGCTCTCGGAGCCCGGTGGCCGGGGACGGTTGCTCGTCCACGGCTACGCTGCTCTGGAGGAGCTTACGGGGCCCGGCGCTGGGCTCAGGGAGCTGGGCGCCGTGGAGGAGGAGGCCGCGCTCTGCGGGAGCGGCGGCTTGGAGGCCGCGGCTCAGCTGATGGCAGCCGCGGGGGGCGCGGTAGTGCTCCGCCGGGCCGCTTTGCCTGCCCCGCCCGCCTTCGCGCCAGAGCATGGGGGATGGCTGCGCGCCCTCGGCCCCGGGGTGTTGGCGGCGAGGCCGCTCGTGGTCTACGTGTCCCCCTTCTGGGCGCCCAACACGGGCTACGTGACGGGGATGGGTGTGCCGCCGGCGGCGGTGTTCACGCTGGAGCCGGGCCCTGTGCTGATAGACATTGGCGGGGGAGGAAAGTGTAGGTGGCTGCTCCGGCTCTAGTCTATTATCTTCTCGGCCCATGTGCCGCTTAGGAGCCATGCCGCGGCGGCGGCGCCGGTGGCGCAGTTGCTTATAGCCATGCCCGTCCAGAGCCCCTTGTCGCCCATCCCGAGACGGTAGGCTAGGAGCCAGCTTAGGGGTATGCGGAGCCCCCACAGCCTGGCTAGGCCTAGGATGGAGACCGGGAGTGTGTGCCCACTCGCTCTCGCGACAACGTTGGCTACTATGAAGACGTCGAAGCCTATCACGCTGGGTGCGAATATCCTTATCATGTGGAGAGCCGCTTCATAGGTGGCGGGGCTCCTGGTGAAGACTGCTATGAAGGGCCCGGCGGCTGCCTCCAGTGCAGCTATGTAGGCTGCCGCCGCCGCAGTGACGACGGCGAGCCCGGTGTAGGCTGCCCTCCTGGCCCGGTGCTCCATCCCCGCGCCGAGCGCCTGGCCCACCACTATGCTCGTAGCCCTGGCTAACGGGAACACTATTATATGGTCTATGCTGAGCATCACCTGGCCTATCGAGTAGGCCGCTATCACGTGCTTCCCCAGCCCCGACACGATGCCAACCATGCCGACGAAGCCCAGGCTAGTGCCAAGCCTCTGGGCCGTGATGGGGAGGGACACCCTGGCGACCAGCCGGGCTATCCCAGGATCCGGGACGAGATCCCGGAGGCCTAACTTAACGCCGTGACGGCCGGTGGCGAAGCTGTAGACCGCATAAGCCGCGGAGAACATGTTCGCAGCGGCTGTGGCGAGCGCGGCGCCGAGCACACCGAGGCCCGCGGAGAATATCAGCACAGGGTCGAGCACCGCGTTGATCAATGTCGCGGCTGCGCTTATGTACATCGGGGTTCTCGTGTCCCCAGCCGCGCTGACAGCGAAGGTGAAGAGCATGAAGGCCGCGGAGAACGGCGTGGCCAGTACGAGCACCGTTAGGTACCTGGCCGCAAGCACACGCACTGACGGAGGCACACCTATAGCCTCAAGGTAGAGGGGCGTTATGGCTGCGAGCAGCAGCGAGCCCGGCACAACTATAGCCGCCAGGAGGCCGGCCACAGTGCCTATGCTCTTCTCCGCCTCCCTTATCTTCCCCGCGCCCACGTACTGGCCTACGAGGGCGGAGAGGCTGCTAGCGAGACCGAAGCTTATGCTCATCAATACGCCGCGGTAGGGCCAGGAGACCGTAGGGGTGGCGAGGGCGGCATCCCCCAGCCTGGAGAGCCAGAAGGTGTCCACCAGCTCGTAGAGGCTACTGAGGCTCGCCGAGACAAACATCGGGGCAGCGAGCCAGAGCATGAGGCGGAGAATGTTCCTCTCGCCGAGAACCTTCTCCCTATGCCTCGCCAGCCCCTCTCCCGCCACCCCTCATCCCGTCCCGACTATAGACCGGTCGGGCGGCGAGCATCCCGAAGCCCCGCTGGACTATAAAAGGAGAGCCGCGTCAGCCTCCATGCGCCTTTGCGGCCGTCTGGTTAGCCTGCAGCGCGGCTATCCTAGTGAAGAACTGCTGGAGCACCGCTACTATGTAGGTGGTGTTCCTCTGAATCCTGTACACCTTGTCGCCGCCCAGGTAGAACGCCGTCTCATTGCCAGGGAGCCCCATACCGTACTCTATGAGTTTGCTGAGCGTCGTGGCTAGGCTCTCAGCTCCAACGCCTCCAGGAGCCATCAGCACTGCAACAGGCTCCCCTCTGACATAGGCTACGATAGCCACTACAGAGGCGTTACCCGTATCGAGGGTCTTCACCGTGTAGCTCTTGGCGCCGACCCGCTTCGCCACCTCGGGCGCGAGGGTTTCGAGGCTCTGCAGCCTCTCCCTGGGCACATAGAAGACCAACTTTATGTCCCTGTGGGTTCTCTCGTAGCCGAGTATCGCCGGAGCAAATATGGCAACCATCTCGAGCAGCAGGATGACTATGAAGAGCCCCGCCATGACTATGGCTACTGTCTTGCCCCTACGCCTCCTAGAGGCCAACACTATCAACCCCGCCGAGCCTACACGCCTAGGCCCACGGCACCCCGCAGCCACGAGCCCCTCTATAATGCTGCGTCACACGCCCGCGGCCAGCTCTAGCCCCCTCCTCTCGCCCAGCAAGTAGGCGGCCACGGCGACGGCAACGAGGAGAACAGCTACCAGGCCTATCAGCCAGCCAGGCGTGGCCTGCTTAACAACCTGCTCAGTCACCGTCAGGGTATAGAGCCTAGGCTCGAGCCTCGTAACCGTCCTGGTAACGGTCTCCGTTACCGTAGCCGCTGGGGCCGCAGGAGCCCTCGTTAGGCGGCCAGGGCATATGGTTAACGTCCGCGTTACTCTAGCGGTCACCGTCACCGTCCTCGTTACAGCCGTGCACCTAGTCGCCCCGGGCGAGCCCATAGACATGGGCTTGGAGGGCCTCGAACCGCCCTCAGCCTCGGAGAGCAAGGCCTTGCACTTCGATGGAGTGGCCGTGGGACCAGGCCTGGCAGAAAGCTTCTCCACGGCAGGCCCTAGCGCTATCCTCACAGCATACTCCGACACATTGATTTCCATAGGCTCAGGGTGCAGGGGGAAGGGCGCGGAGGAATGCCAAGGCAAGAACCCCAGCTGTGCATCTCCCAGCTGGAGGCAGGACGCCCCTAAGGCCTCCTTCAGAGGGGCTGCTGAAACAAGCCCGCTGCGGGTGTAGACAACTAGGAGGGGCCCGATGGGCGCCTCCGCTATGCCGGCCACGGCGAGGCCCATGGGTCTCAACATGTATGCCTCCACGGTGCCGTTTCTAACGAGCACCAACGACGCGGCGGAGACTATGTAGACTGCCCCGTTCTTCTCGATAAAGACATGGACAGGCGGCGTCACCATGGGCAAGGCTGCCGTCCAAGCAAGGCCGCCGGTCTCGTTGAAGCAAAGCAGCTCCCCCGCCCTCGGAGCCGCCATGACTACGCAGAACATGCTGCCTGCCTGGTAGCCGGCCTGGGGGGCCCACGGGAGCCTCTCCGCCCAGGCGACGCCGCCGGGACCGTAGGCGAACACAGCCCCTCCTCCGCTGGGCAGGGCGGCAGCCACGAGGAGCCTTGAGCCCTGCACCGCTGCCGCAACGGGTACGGCGCCCCCTAGGCTAAGGAGGCGCCAGCCGCTACCCGTGGTATAGAGCACCACGCCCCCGCGCCGCACCGCCGCTGACACTGCGCAGGCGCCGCCGCCGCACCACGCGTAGAGGGGTACCAGGGGCTCACCCACATTGAGTACGACGCTGCTCCCGTTAGGGTAGACTAAGAGGAGGCCATTGCTCCAAGGCAGAGCTGCGGCCGGGCCGCCTGACAGACCCCGAAGCAGTACCGCATAGGCCGGCACACCATTGGGAAGCGAAACCACGTAGAGGCTACCGTTGAAGAGGAGGAAGCCCTTATCGCCAGCCACGCCGGCCGCTGCTAGGCCGCCTCTCCACCCAGCGTCTAGAACCGCGATGCCGCTCAAGGGGAGGTGGAGGCCTAGGGCAGGGAAGGCTAAGGCCCCCGTGGAGAAGAGGGCTAGGCCCAGGACAACCGTCGAGGCTATCACAGCCGCCGTCCTTCGTGCAGCCATCGCGGCGCACCCCACTCTATCCGGCAGCGACGACTCTATGCCTAGGAGACATGTCCGTTGCTACTTCCCTTCCTTAGCGCCGGCACTCTTAGCCTCCTATGCGGTGCCGGCGCTACCAAGGGTCATCAAGGAAGTTGCGGAGCAGCCTTGGGCCATGGGGGGTGCCTATGCTTTCTGGGTGGAACTGCACTCCATGGACCGGGTGCTCGGCGTGCCTTATGCCCATTATTTCGCCGTCTGTAGCGCTCCGCGCCGTGACTATGAGGTGCTCGGGCGGATTGTCTGCTACGAGGCTGTGGTACCTCATTGCCGTGAAGAGGCGGGGGATGCCGCTGAACAGCTTGTCGCCGTAGTGCTCCACGGCGTCTGTCTTTCCATGCATTATGCGTTTCGCTCTCCTTATCTCCGCGCCGTAGACGGTGGCCACTATCTGGTGCCCCATGCAGACGCCTAGGACGGGTATGCCGCGTCTCGCGGCCTCCCTGACTATCCCCGGCGCGTTGCCTACGTCCCTGGGGTTCAGGGGGCTGCCGGGGCCGGGGGAGATGATTATCCTGTCCGGGCTGATCCTCGCGGCGCCGCTGGGGGTTATCTCGTCGTTGCGCACGACTATGCTCCTGGCCCCGAGTTCTGCGAGAACATGGACGAGGTTGTAGACGAAGCTATCGTAGTTGTCTATTATGAGAACCAGTGTGTCAGCCATGGGCCTTCACCCCTAGGGCGCGGTGGATTGCCGCGAGCTTGTGGACAGTCTCCATGTATTCGCGCTCGGGCTTAGAGTCGTAGACTATCCCGGCGCCTGCCCTCGTCTCCAGGATACCGGGCTCTATGCTCCAGACGCTTCTTATCACTATGGCTGTTTCCCCCGCCATGCCGCTGTAGACGCCGGCTGCGCCCGCATAGGGGCCCCTAGGGGCGTCCTCGAGCCTAGCTATGACCTCCATTGCACGCGGCTTGGGGGCGCCGCTGACTGTGCCGGCTGGGTGGAGGGCCTCTACTGCGTCAGCGTAGAGGGTTCCGGGTGCAGCCACCGCCTCGACCTTGGAGACTAGGTGCATTACGCGGCTGAACCTCTCCACGTCCATGAGTGACGTTACTCTAACGGTGCCGGGGGCCGCTACCGCGCCGACGTCGTTGCGGGCGAGGTCTACAAGCATCATGTGCTCGGCCCGCTCCTTCTCGTCGCGGAGCAGCTCGTCCTCCAGGGCTGCATCCTCCTCGGGCGTCGAGCCTCTCGGCCTCGTGCCCGCTATGGGATGCGTCTCCAGCTTCCCACTGTCCATTTTCACGAGCAGCTCGGGGCTGGCGCCGGCTATCCACTTCTCGTCCATCCTCATGTAGAACATGTAGGGGCTGGGGTTCTCCTCGGCGAGCCTAGCGTAGAGCCCTAGGGGGCTGCCGTGGTAGCGGAACCTCTCATACCTGCTCAGCACTACCTGGAGGAACTCGCCCTCCTCGAGCATCCTCCTTGCCTCCCGCACCCAGGCCTCGAAGCTCCTGCGGGGCGTAGCCTCCACGGGGCCCGTGGCTCCGCCCCAGCCGGGGACGGGTCTCTCGCCAAGCTCCACGCCCCCGGGGCAGACGAGGACGCGGCCCGCGAGCCTATCGTAGACCACGAGCATCCTCGGCTCGAAGACGAGGAGCGGGGGCCAGGCGGGGTGGCCGCGGAGCAGCTTGGAGAGCCATGGCTCCCTTCCCGCGACAGCCTCGTAGCCGACTATGCCGAAGAGCATCCTCCTGCAGGGCAGCCTGGTGCACTCCATGCCCCTGGTGGCGGAGCGGAGCGCGTCATACACCTGCCCACTGTCCGCCGCGGTGTAGAGCCTCTCGGCGCCCACGGCCACTATGGTATACCTGCTCCTCTCAGGGAGCCCTTGGCCGCTCTCAAGGAGCGCCACGAAGCCGTGCCTCTCCTCAGCCCAGGCCGCGAGGCGACGGGGCTCCGGGGCCCTGGAGGCGGGGACGCGGCTACAGTCCCCCCATTCCTCCAGCGGATCCCTGGGCCATAGCACCCTGGGCTCACCGTCCACACTTCCTCAGCTCCTCTAGGAGCTTCTCGACCAGAACCCGGCTCTTCGCGCCGGGCGCCTCCTCGACGCCGCTGCTGACGTCGATCATGCCCACCCCCGTGGATGCTGCTAGGCAGGCATTGCCCGGCTTGACTCCGCCCGCCGCCGCCACCGTGTAGCAGGAGAGCGCCTCAACCGCCTCACGATAGACGCCCAGGGGGAGGCGGAGCCCCTGGGGCCCCTCGGGAGGCGAGCCCTTCACCGCGTCCACGAGCACGTACTCGATTATCGCGTCCCCGGGGTTGTCCTCGAGGAACATCCTTAGCTCTTCTGGGCTGAGGCCACGCCAGCGCTTCAGCCTCGTATCGTAGAGCAGCACCGGCGCGACCGCCATGTCGCGCAGCCCTGCCTCGGCGAGCAGAAGGTTCAACGCCTCCACGGTGAGGGGCTCATGGTACTGTATGACCGGCGCGCCTGCCTCCTCCGCCGCCACCACCGCGTCAACGACCTCCATGCCCGCCGTCACAGCCACGGGCACGCTCTTCTCCACGGCCGCGAACATGTCCCTAGCCTCGGTCACTGTGAGGGCCCTCGGAGTGAGCCCCCTCGGGGCCAGGATGAAGCCCACGTAGTCAACCATGCCGTCCAACCATTCTAGGTCAGTGTGCCTCTTGACACCACACACCTTGACCTTCAACCCGGGCTGCCCCCGCAGCAGCGTCTACAAGCCTCCAGTATTTCCTCTAGCTTCTCGGCCACCGCGCCGCTGGAGAGCAGCTCCATGGCCTTCGCTGTGCCCTCCTCCAGGCTACCGGCTAGCCCGGCTGCTTGGAGCGCTGCCCCCGCGTTAGCGGCGACGAAGTCCCTGTCCCAGGGCGCTCCGCCGCCGCGGGCTACCTCGAGGAACCTCCGAGCGCTCTCCCCGGGGCCGGCCACGCGGAGCCTCTCCAGCGGGTGCCTCTCTAGACCGAGCTGCTCCGGCTTCACAGTGTAGCGGACCACTCTTCCGTCCTGGAGCTCGTAGACAAGTGTGTCGCCGGAGACGCTGACCTCGTCTATCCCGGGGCGGCCGTGTACCAGGACCAGGCGCTCGTAGCCGAGCATCCGTGCCGCCTCAACCATCACCGTGGCGAGGCCGGGGGAGGCGACTCCCAGCACCTGCCTCCTAACCATGGCGGGGTTGCTGAGGGGGCCCACAAGATTGAATATAGTCCTTATCCCGAGCCTCCTCCTAACCGGCATAACGCGC
>CAZIWH010000037.1:0-17817 GCA_964542985.1 uncultured Hyperthermus sp.
AGACTATACAAGTTCCTAGAGGAAGCAAACATAGCCGTGGTAGAAGACAGGGCTATGCCCCAAGAACTCATAGAAGTAGCCAAGCAGTTCCACCTACTGCCGGCAGATGCTCTAATAGCGCTAACATGTAGACACCACGGGATAGACACCATGCTCACGTTTGACGAGGACTTTAAGCGAATCCCATGGCTTAAAGTTATCCCTTAACTCTTGAAGGAATGATTATCAACCGGGATTATCCTCTACGAGGTGAGGACTAACCCAGATTCTTGTCTGAATTTAGAGTTGCAACTCTACTTTCAGAAAGGATGAGGCTTTATATAGGGAGTGTTTAGGTGGCGGGCCGCCGCGAGTTTGAACCCGGGACCCCGCGGCTCTGGAGGCCGGCGTCATAGGTAGTTTTCCATGTGGTGGTCTTGTTGTTAGGCTTCGGCTGTCTGCGGCTGTGGCATGGGTGGTTGGCTTGATACTAGTAGGGGTATGACGGGTGCGTTGGTTTCACGGAGCAGTTCTAGCACTTTTCTGGCGTATATGGTGGCTGTGTAGACCTTGTAGCTTCCCTTGGAGTACACCTGCTCTACGAGGCCCAGAGCTTCGAGGCACTGGAAGGCGGCCAGCACCAGGTACCTGGGGAGCCCGGTTTTGACCACCACGTCGCCGGGGCTGACGAACTCCTGGGACACGAGTACCTCGAGTATCTCTTTCAGCCTCTCCCGGCTGGACTCGGCCAAGGCCCTGCTACCCCCAGGGTAGACAGCTCAGTGTACCGGCTCTGCCTAGAAGCCCCGGGGGCGTGGTAACACCGGGCCATAAACCCCGGAGGGGCTGGGCGGGGATCTCGGGGTGCCTAGTGGTGTCTGTAGGGGGGTTTGCTGAGAAGGTTGGGAGGGTGTTGGAGGAGTGGAGGACTTCGCGGCCGCCGCTGGGGATGCCTCCTAGGGCTGTTAGGGTTCTTGTTGAAGTGGTTAGGGCTGCTGAGGAGGTTAAGCCCAGCCAGCATGCGAAGAGGGAGGTGCTGCGCCGCTACGGGCTTCTGGGTACGAGTGTTGACCGCGTGGTTACGGCGGTGTTCTACGAGACTATGAGGAGGCTTGGGCTCCTCGACCGTGCCGCGGAGGAGATAACAGGGGTAGAGTCGGTGCTCATCCTGGACCCGTGGCTCCGCGCCGCGCTGAGGACCGCGTTGAGCCTCCTCCTGTTCCACCGGCTGGACGAGGAGACTAGGAGGGCGCTCCGCTGGGGCGTCGCAGCACTACTCAGCGAGAAGACCCACCCCTACGTCGGCATGTACTATTGGAGGCTCTACCCCCGGCTCGAGGAGTACACGCCACGGCCCAGGAGTGAGACTGAGCTACTGGAGTGGCGTTACCTTATGCCCGGCTGGCTCATTGAGAAGATCCGGGGGCTCCTGGGCCCCATGGAGGCGGAGGAGCTTCTCCGCGCGCTGAACGAGAAGCCCCTGCTGAGCGTAAGGGTGAACACCTTGAAGGCCACGGTGGAGGAGGTTGTGGAGGAGCTCCGGAGGCTCGGCAAGAGCCCGGTGATCAGCCGGAGGGTGCCAGTGGTCGTGAAGTTCAGGGGCCCGTTCGACTTCGAGAGGAGCAGGCTGGTGAGGGAGGGGAAGATAGTCGTCCAGGAGGAGGCCGCCGCCGCGGCCAGCATCATACTGGCGCCGGAGCCGGGGATGAGGGTTGCGGATCTCTGCGCCGCCCCCGGCGGCAAGACGAGCCACATGGCTGAGCTGATGAAGCTGAAGGGGGAGATACACGCCTTCGACATAGACCCGCTCCGGATCAGGAGGATGAGGGAGATACTCCGCCGCACCGGCACAGCGAGCATAGTAAGGATACACCGCATGGACGCCCGGGAGGCGCCAAGGCTCCTCGGCGAGGAGACAGTGGACAGGGTGATGCTCGACGCGCCCTGCACGAGCACCGGCACGTTGATGAAGAACCCGGAGCTGCGGTGGAGGCTCCGCCCCGAGGGCCTAGGGGGGATAGTGAGGCTGCAGAGGGAGATCCTGGAGGCGGCAGTGAAGCTGCTCAAGCCGGGCGGGAGGCTCCTCTACACGACCTGCAGCCTCCTCCCCGAGGAGAACGAGGAGAACATAAAGTGGCTCCTCGACAAGCACCCCGAGCTGCGCCTCATCCCGCTCCACGGCCCCTACGACGAGTCGCCGCTCCTCCCAGGCACGATGAGGGCGTGGCCCCACAGGCACGGGACGATAGGCTTCTTCTACGCATTGCTGGAGAAGAGGGGCTAGCAGCAGCCGGGCTCCTCCAGCTCCTCTATTATCCTTGGAGGGAGCCTCCAGCCCAGCGCCCCCAGGATCTCCTCCAGGTGAGCCATGTTCTCAGTCTTAGTGACCGCTATGACTCCGGGCCGGGAGATGACGTAGTTGAGCGCCACCTGGACGGGGGTTCTGCCTATCCTCCGGGCTATCTCCCGCAGCCGGTAGCTCCTCCTCGCCCTGCACCTGCCCAGCGGCGAGTAGGCCTGCAGGGTGACGCCGTGCTCGAGCGCCACGTCGAGAAGGCCGCTCGTCTCCGGCCACTTCCTGAACACGCTGTAGTCCACCTGGTCCACAACTATCTCCGCGCTCCTCGTCGCGTGGACGGCCTCCCGGAGCTGCCTGTGGTCGAAATTGCTCACCCCTATGTAGCGGGCCAGGCCATGCTCATAGACGGCGCGCTCCAGGGCCCTAACCTGGCGGCGTATCGGCACGCCGCTAAGCGGCCAGTGTATTAGGAAAAGGTCCACCTCGCGGACCCCGAGCCTCCTTAAGCTCGCCTTCGCGGCCTTCACCGCCTCCTCAGGATCGAGGAGGTGGTGGGGCAGTATCTTCGTGGTTATGAACACCCTGTCCCTGCCGACCCTGCGCACGAGGCGGCCGACCATCTCCTCGGCGCGGCCCCAGGAGTACATCTCCGCGGTGTCTACGAGGTTCACCTTCCCGCTCTCTATCGCTGCCTCGAGCACCTTGAGGGCCGCGTCCCAGTCCTTGACCGCCCACGTGCCCAGGCCTATAGCGGACACCTTGTCGCTGCCTATGGTCTTCCAGTCCCTCTCGTCTATCGGGAACCTCAAAACGGGTGCCCCCGCCGAGGGGCTGGGGCGCGGCCCCAGGGAATAGGGCAGCGGTGGTGGCCGGCCCACGGGGCTGGACTAGCACTTGACTCCCTCTATTACTATCCTCCACTCCCCGTTCTTCACCGGGTAGACTGCGTATCGTGGCGGGTTGTCGCTGCTGCAGAGATGCTTGACCGCGTCGGGGCCGCTGAGGGGGCGGGCTGAGTATCCCGCTGCGGTAAGGACTCCCGCTATGGTGCCGGCGAGTATGCCTACCTCGCTTGGGTGGCGGTGCCCATCCTCTATCTCCAGGACTATCCTGCTGTCAGAGACCTCTATCTTCCTGACTACCTGGAAGGGGTGCATCTTGGGCCTGCCCGGGGGCGGGGCAGAGAATATCGTCAGGAGCTTGTCAATAGGCATATCTCTTAGGTCGCCTATTCCAAGCATCCTCATGAACTCCTTGAAGCCCAGCTCAGCAGCCTCCTCGGCCATCCTCTCAAGTATTATCGTAGCCTGCCTTTCACCAATGATGTCCTCTAGCACGGAGGGCAGGTTCTCGAAGAGCATGCGGGTAGCCATGACCGAGAGCCCGTGGGCTACGGCCTCTCGGTCTCGTAGAAGCTCCGCCAACCCCTTGTACCCGTCGCTGCTCCGAGACGGAGCAAGCGGGGTTATATTTTCTTCTAGATAGATATAACAAACGCTGCACATGGCCTTTATGGCTTCACGTAATACGCTCCACGGTGTCCCGCTTTCTAGCCGCGTAGCGCCTCCCGCAGCTCCCGGATCTCGACCCTCACCGTGCCAGAGGCGGGCCTCATGTGCACCACGCGGCCCCTGCAGCCACCCATGGGGGCAAGCGCCGAGGCGCTTCCGCCGGCATAGTTGAGGCAGACTGCCTTGCCCGACACGTAGGCCAGGGGTGCGGGCGGCACCTCCCTCTTCTCCACCAGCACGAGGAGCGCGGCCGCGTCGGCACCGTAGCTTGTCACGAGGAGCCCTGCTATCCTCCAGAACCCCACGCCGTCGCGCAGCAGGCGGCGGAGGTAGAGGTCGAGCACTGCGTCCCTCAGCCGCCTAGCAGCCCTCGGCGGCTGCGCTGTCACAGCTGCCCCGCGGCTGGGGCCCCCGGCGGCGCAGGCGGCGATGCGGGCGTAGCTGCCGCTGGGGAGCACGTAGCCGCCCATGATGCAGTAAGCTCCGCCGCCGGCGGCCAGGGCTGCGAACCCGTGAGGGTGGTGGAGGAGGCTGTGGCTGCAGCCGCCTCTGCAGCCTAGGGTGCCCCAGCGCCTCCCATGCTCCCAGTAGAGGAGCGCCTCCTCGGCGCCTAGCCTCGCGGCGGTGGAGGCCCATTCGGCCCAGAAGCTGGGGCCGCCGCGGGGCGCCATCGCAGCGGAGACCCATGGCCTCAAGCCTCTCCGGCCTCCCCCGCGCCGGGCGCCAGGGGGCACAAGGGGTCTGGTGCGTCCACTCTGCCGTAGGCTGCGGCGGCGCGGGCGTAGCAGCCTCCACGGCACCAGGCGGCGTGGGGGCACCTGCTGCACGCGGCCGGTGGCTTGGAGGTCAGCCTCGCTAGGGGGTGTCTGCGCACCTTCTCCCAGGCCCCTTTTA
The DNA here is from genome assembly GCA_964542985.1 of uncultured Hyperthermus sp. Lineage (GTDB taxonomy): Archaea > Thermoproteota > Thermoprotei_A > Sulfolobales > Pyrodictiaceae > QNYQ01. Next base: position 4,684 of record CAZIWH010000037.1, read on the forward strand.
CGCCGTCTTGGACGATGTTTGCAACCGTGGTGCCTAGCACGTCGCAGTACACTACGTTGCCGGACGGCGTTATGTCCATGACGCTCCAGTTCCTGCAGTTGCCGCTCGGCCTCACCGCCCTATAGTCCATGAACTTGAGCCAGGGCATGCACCAGGCGGCAACCGTGACGCCCAGCTCGGAGGCGGCCTCGTCCACCCGGCGGAGGGCCTCGAGCAGCTCCCTCCTCCCTATGAAGCTCCTCGTCTCGAGGGCCCGGCCCGCGGGCATAGCTGGGATCACTGACACGGTGTCAGCGCCCAGCTCCATAGCGAGCCTCACCGCCTCGCCGGCGCAGCGGTAGTTCAGCCTGCTCAGCGGGATGTTCACGTGCAGCGGCACACCAGCCCCCCGGACGGCGGCGACGCCGCGGAGGAATCTCTCCCAGCTCCCCGGGCCCTTTACGGCCTCGTAGACCCCGCGGGGGCCGTCAAGGCTAGTATAGATCTTCGAGACCACGGCTGCCAGCCTCCCAGCCACCCGCTCATCCATGAGGGTAAGGTTGGTGAACACCGTGGCCTCCATCCCAGCGTCCACCGCCGCTTCAAGAACCTCGAGGAGGCCGCGGTACAGCAGCGGCTCGCCCCCCGTGAACTGCACGTACTCGGTCCCGGCATCCCCGGCCTCCCGCAGCACCCCCGCGACCACGCGCGGCGGGAGAGGCGTCTCACCCATATAGCGTGACGCGTAGCAGTAGGGGCAGCGGAGATTGCAAGTCCCCGTGATTATCCATATCAGCGCCTCCGGCGCCTCGGAAGCCAATCCGCCATCACCGCCACCGAGTGGGGCCCCCTGGGTCTAGGCCGGGGAGACACCGAGCCCGGTTACCCTAATACTAGGCGCCGCGTCCACCAGCTTCCCCCGGGATAGAGTCTTGGGAGACACTGTGGCTCTGGGCGAGGAGGTGCTTGATCCGAGGAGGGCCCGTGAGATTAGGAGGAGGATGGCTGACTGGAGGTTCATAGAGAGCCAGCCTCCCAGAATACGGGAGGCACTCAAATACTACATAGAAACCGGGGACATGTACGTCGCAGCCCGCCTAGCAGGGCTAAAGATAGAGGAGTTCAACGAGATTAGGATAAGGGCGAGGATACCCAACATTGCATAGGCCCTTCGCTGTGGCGGACACGTGCTTCCTCATAGACTGGGCCAGGTACCGGAGGAGGGACATCCTCTTCAAGCTCTTCAGGACAGTCTTCGTGCCGGAGCAGGTGCTCGACGAGATACGCTCGGAGAACACCGTGGCCTGGATCGCGGGGGCGCTCGCGCGTGGCTGGCTCTCGCTCTACACTCCGAGCAGCATGGAGGTAGAGGAGGCGATACGCCTCGTAGAGTGGAGCAGGCTTCATCCACAGGCGGCGGCCATAGACATGCCCGAGGCACTGTGCCTGGTCGTGGGCAGGAGGAGGGGCTACATAGTCTTGACCGAGAACAGGGGTGCACTGCTGGCTCCAAGGCTCAACAAGGACTACAGTGGCGTCGAGGTCTGGAGGGCGCTGGAGGTAATCCTCGAGGCGCTGCGGCGCGGAATCCTGGAGCCCAACTGTGAAAGACCGGATACCGTGTTCAGAGAGTACAGCCTGGACACCCTGCACCTGTTCCCCTCTAAGGCGCTGGAGGAGGCCGTCAAGGAGGTGAGGAGGCTATGCCTATCGAGAGCCTAGAAGAGCTGCTCAGCGAGGAAAAAGAGGCCCGTGAGATTAGGAGGAGGATGGCTGACTGGAGGTTCATAGAGAGCCAGCCTCCCAGAATACGGGAGGCACTCAAATACTACATAGAAACCGGGGACATTAGAAGGGCGGCTAAGCTGGCGGGCCTCGCCCTCGAGGACTTCCGCAGCCTCCTGAGGCGGGCCCGGATACCGGTCGTCGTATAGTGAGGCGACTGCCCCGAAGAGGGGGCGTCTGCTGCCACAGGATGCGTTGCCACGGCCGCCCACATTGCATAAGGACCAGCCCCCGTGGGCCTCCGGACACGGTGTACAAGGCGATGTCTGCATCTATTGTGCCGGCGGCCTCGGCGTCCGCTAGGGCGCTTGCCTACAGCTTCCTCGTCGTGTCGCCGGGGGAGTTCCTCCGCCTCGTCTCCAGGCTACAGGAGCCCCTCGTCATAGTAATCCCTCAGGAGAGGGGGATAGTGAACAAGAGGATGGTCTACACGTACGCCACCGCCTATGGGGGATTAGTGGTTGTAACTAGGTCTCCTAGCCCGCTCCAGCTCCCAGGCGAAGCCATGGTGGTGGAGGCCGAGAAGCTCGTAGCACCCACAGCAGTCTACATGCTTCTCGACAAAGTGCTCCGGGAGGCTGAGCACGGCGAGGCATAGCTAGGCTTCCGGGGAGGCCGGAACCCGGTGTAGCGCTGGGCAGCTGGCCTGGAGAGAGCAGGGTGATAAAACGAGACAGCATGCACCCCTCCTTGGGGGCCCCTCACCTTGGCTCCGCATGTGCTCCGCCTCCTCGCCTTGGCTCTCCTCGTCTCTGTCCTCGCGCTCCACGCTCAGCATGGCGGCCGGCGCCTGGTTCGCGGCTCGGTGCCCGTGCTCGACGTCACCGTCCTGGTTGGCAACAAGGCGGAGCCGGGCCTGGAGGCGGCTTGGGGCTTAGCATGCTTGCCTCCTCCCCCGGGTTCAAGGTGCTCTTCGACACCGGGCCTTCGCCCCGGCTGCTCCGGCGTAACGCCGCCGTGCTCGACGTTAACCTCTCCACGGTGGACGCGGCGGTGCTGAGCCACCTCCACCTCGACCACACGGGCGGCTTCCCGGCGGTGCTCCGCGCCGAGCCCTGGATCCCGGGCTACGATGCGCCCGGAACCCCGGCCGGCATAGCGATAAGGGAGACCGTGGAGACAGCGCCTTGGCTCTACCTGCTCCGCCCCTATATGGGCCGCCGTGGGAGACCGCGCTGAGTGTCAACGTGACTGGCTACGGGCTGGTTATGCTCGTTGGTTGTAGCCACCTCGGTGTCGCCAGGACGGTGTCTGAGGCTGAGAGGGTGCTGCATGGCAGGGTGAGGCTGGTGATAGGGGGTTTCCACCTGGCCTGGGCCCCTAGGAGCAGGGTTGTGGAGACTGTCATGGAGCTGCACAGCCTGGGGGTGGAGGAGGCTGCGCCTATCCACTGCAGCGGCAGCCTGGTGAGAGAGGCCATGGAGCAGATGTGTCCCGGCATGCTTCTCGGCGCGGAGGCGGGCGATACTGTTGTGGTGTCGGCTTCAGGGGGTGAGGGTTACCCGCTTCCAGGGGTAGCCTTTTCGCCTGGACCCCCGGTCCAGGCTCCTGGGCTTGGTGGCTGCAGGTGGATGCGCGTATAGCCGCCGTGGCCCTCATAGCTGTCATAACGGGCATTGCCCTGGGCTACGCTGTGGAGGCCGGCAGGGGTGCGACGGTGACTTCAACCTCTACGACGACAATGTTGTCGACAACAACTGTGACCAAGGCCGTGACGACAACATATACGGTTACATCCACGGCTACGAAGGCTACCACGGTAACAGCTACGCTATCGAAGACGGTGACAGCTAGGAGGATAGTTCTTGTAGACGCGCTGGGCCGCACCGTGGTGCTCTCCGGGCCCGCGCGGAGGGTGGTCTCGCTCGCGCCCTCGATAACCGAGACCATATGTATGATGGGGCTTTGTGGCCGCCTCGTGGCTGTTGACCAGTACTCTCTCAGCATAAAGGGTGTACCTAAGAACGTGGTCAACGTTGGTGGCTTCTGGCAGCCCAGTCCCGAGAAGATTCTTGAAGCGAAGCCCGACATAGTGCTAGCATGCAGTGGAGTACCGGCGCAGGAGAGGCTGGCCAGGCAGCTCGAGCAAGAGGGCGTCAAGGTGTTCTTCACCAGGTGTGACAAGAGCAGAGACTGGAACGACATAAAGTGGGACGTTAAGGCTATAGGCGAACTCCTCGGCGCCCCGGAGAGAGCAGCTAAGCTGATAAACTGGATGGATAGCCAGCTGAGCAGGCTCTCCGGGGAACTCGTGAACACTACCAGGCCGGGAGCTGCCCTCATAGTCTACCTGAGCAGCAACGGCGCCTGGGTCGCCGGGGGAGGCACCTTCCAGGACACGATGCTCTCCACAGCTGGCGCCAGGAACGTGTTCCACAGTCTCTATGGCTGGCAGATGGTGGGCTACGAGGATTTAGTCGCTAAGAACATGTCCTACGTGTTTATAACTACGATGGGCTCCGAGAGTAATGCGGAGAAGCTGCTGGAGGCCGTGGCTAAGACGCCCCTGGCCAGGACCAGGGCCTACAAGGAGGGCCATATCTGTGTCCTCTACGGCGCCGCCAGCAACGCGGTGAGCAGGCCCTCGCCGAAGGCCGTGCTCGGCGCAGAGCTGCTGGCCCACCTGATGCACCCAGGCAGAGTGCCTGCTCCTAGCCTGGAGGGCTACATCTGCGGGCCCTCGAAGTAGGCAACATCATGGTTTCACCTCTCCTTTTTGCCCCCCTGGATGCCATGGTGTGGCGCCTTGCGCCGCCGGATGGCCTGGCTGCTCCTTGCCGCGGCCCTCCTCGTCTCCGTGTTCGCGTCCCTATCGGTTGGCCCCAGTGGTTTCCGAGTGCCTCCCCCCTTCGGAGGCGTTGACCTGGTTATGTGGCTCCGGTTGTACCGTACGGTAGCGGCGGTGGCTGTTGGGGCGTTGCTGGGGCTGGCGGGCTCGTTGATACAGTACGTTGCCTCCAACCCTTTGGCGGGCCCGTCGCTGCTCGGGCTCCCGCAGGGCGGGCTCGTGGCGGTGGCGGCGGCTATGCTTGCCTCGGGGCAGCTGCTCCCACCGGGCCTCGGCCTCCTAGTCGGGGCCGTGGGCGCGCTGGCGGCGTACTGGGCGACAGTCGTCGTCGCGGGCGCGGCGGGGATGAGTGGCGTGGGCCTCGTCGTCGCGGGGGTGGCGGTGTCTTCCGCCGCCTCGGGGCTGGCGGCGCTGCTCCTCTACCTCGTGGAGGCGAGGCTCGGGATAGCGTCGCCCCTGCTCCTCATAGGCACCTATGCCTACGCCACCCGGGGCGACGCCATCGTCGCGGCCGCGTCCGCGGCTGTGTTGACGGCGCTCGGCCTCCCCCTGGTTAGGGGTTTGGACGCGCTGAGCTACGGCGACGAGGTGGCGGCGGGCCTCGGGTATAGCCCGCGGCTGGTCCGCCTGGTGGCCACGTTTATCGCCGCCTTGGCGGTCGCGGCCTCGATATACGTCGCGGGCGTGGTTGCGTTCATCGGGCTCATAGCCCCGAACGTGGCTAGGAGGCTGCTAGGCGGCCACCCCTCCACGGGGCTCCCTGGTGGAATCCTCGTCGGGGCACTGCTCAGCGTCGCAGCCGACACGTGGGCTAGGCTGGCGGCGCCCCTCCTGGGGCTCGCCGAGCTGCCGGCGGGCACGGCTACGAGCATCCTCGGCGGCGTCTTCCTAGCCTACCTCGTGGCCGCGAGGAGGGGCGTCGAGGCTTGACCCTGGCGGAGGCCCATGGCGTAGAGGTCGTGCTCTCCCGGAGGAGGGTGCTAAGCAGCCTCAGCCTCTCTATTGAGGAGTCCAGAATCCTCGCCGTGGTCGGGCCCAACGGGGCCGGGAAAACGACTCTGCTCCGCGTGTTCGCAGGCCTGGTGGAGCCCACAGCCGGCGAGGTCACGCTGGCGGGGAGGAGGCTGCACGGCATGCCGCCCAGGGAGAGGGCGAGGCTCGTCGCCTACGCGCCGCCGCTGCCGCCGGGCCGGGGGCTGGGGCAGACAGTGGAGGAGTTCGTCGCCTCAAGCCTCTATCCCTCCACCGGGCTCCTGGGCGCATCAGGGCCCGGGGAGGCTGAGAAGAGGGAGGCCAGGAGAGTGCTCCGGCTCCTGGACGCCGAGGCCCTGGCACAGAGGAGGCTCTGGGAGCTTAGCAGCGGAGAGGCCCAGAGGGCTATGCTCGCCCACGCCCTCGCCCGTGGAGCCAGGCTGCTCCTCGTGGACGAGCCCACGAGCTTCCAGGACGTCCGGGGGCGGCTACTGGTCTACCGCGCGCTGCGCAGCGCGGCGGAGGCCGGGGCGGCTGTGGTTGTGGCCACCCACGACTTCACGCTCGCCTCCATGCATGCGGACAGGGTGGCGGTGCTCGCCGAGGGCAGGCTCGTCGCGCAGGGGGCGCCCGGGGAGGTGCTCACCCCGGGGCTCATAGAGAAGGTGTTCAGGGTGAGGGTGGGCACAGTGGGGACCCGGTGGGGCAGGCTACTGGTTCCCCTCGAGCCCCTCTAGCAGCCTCGCAGCCGTCTCCGCAGCCTCCCTGAGCCCCCTCAACGCAGCCGCAACAGAGTCCAGGAGCCCCATGGCTAGCTCCTCCTCCGTCCCGCCGCTGAGCCTGGGCAGCCTCTCAAGCCTCACCGCCACGCCGTGAAGGCTCCTCTGCAGCTCCTCAGCCACTGCGCCGAGGCTGCATCTCGCAGCATCCACGGGGCCCGCGGAGAGCATGCAGCCCCCTATGCACGGCTCCAGCGCCGAGGCGAGCGCCTGGGCGGCGCGGCGGAGGATCCGGGCAAGCCCACCGCCCTTCCCCCGGTGCTTCCCGACAGCCTCCCTGGCCTCCTCCACGTGGCCCAACGCGTCCTCCACGGCGGAGAGCAGGGCCTCGAAGCACTCGCCTGCCACAACAACCCCCTGAGGGCGTGGTGCGTGGAGGGGCTCCGGGCTTAATTCCTCCCTCGTGGAAGCGTGTGCCGGGCCCACTCCCGGGGGCTGAACACCGTGCCCATGGTGTACCATGAGGGGAGGAGAAAGGCTGCGATATACGCTCCCGGCGCCTTCGGCAGGGAGGAGGGCAAGACAGGACACGACCTTGTGATATTCGACGGCGGCCTCCTCTGGGACCTCGTCGCAGTCGTGGACCCGTTCAACGCTGGCCGTGACGCCGGCGAGGTGCTGGGCCTCGGCCGAAAGGGTATTCCTGTCGTCTCCTCGCTGCGGGAGGCGCTTGAGAGGGGCGCGGAGGCCCTTATACTCGGCGCGGCGCCGGTTGGGGGCAGGCTCCCCGAGCCCTGGCTCCGCGACATACTTGACGCGCTCGAGGCCGGCGTGGACGTGTACAGCGGGCTCCACAGCTTCATCTCCGACATCCCGGAGGCGAGGGAGGCTGCTGAGAGGGGCGGCGCAAGGATAGTCGACGTGAGAAAGCCGGACCCCAGGTACTTCAGGGTGTGGGACGGCAGCGTCCTCGAGACCCGGATGGCCCGCGTCCTCATCGCAGGCACCGACTGCGAGGCAGGCAAGAACATAGCCACCTACACGCTCTACCAGGCCCTCCGGGGCCGCGGCGCAGAGGCCTGCATGATAGGCACTGGGCAGACGATGCTCCTCCTAGGCGCCAGGGGCCTAGTAATGGACGCGGTGCCGAGCGACTTCGTAGCCGGGGCCCTGGAGCAGGTCATAGTGGAGGCCTACCGCGACGGCTGCCGCATAGCCATAGTGGAGGGCCAGGCCGCAATAACCCACGAGGCCTACGGGCATGTGAGCCTAGGCATACTCCGCGGCACCTCCCCAACCCACCTCGTCATAGCCCACGTGCCGGGCAGGAGGTGGAGAGCCGCCTTCGCCCATGCCAAGAAGCCGCTAGCCAACGTGGAGCCCCGCGAGGAGCTGGCCTACCTAAGGGCCCTCAACCCCTACCCTAACCCCGTCCTAGCCGGGTTGACGCTGAACACCAGCAGCTATAGCCCCGAAGAAGCCTCCAAGATAATGGAGGACTACACTAGGGAATACATGGTGCCCGCCGTGGATCCGCTGAGAACCGGCGTAGACCCCATAGCCGAGAAAATACTCGGAACCTTGGGCGAGCTGTGAGCTGGGCCTCTTTCAGCCTCCACGGAGCCGGTGGAGAAGCCCAAGGAGGCCTTTCATTATTTCTACTAGCTCGTTGGTGCCTATGGGCTTGGAGAGTGGTCTCCCCTCGACTGTGAAGACTACGTCGTGGCCTTCGGTGACCTCTACGTATACGTTCTCTTCTTTGCTCAGCCTACCGTGCATAAGCTTGTTGCGCAGCTTACGTGCGCGGTCATAGACCGTTAGCTCGTCGGCTCCAAGGTGGAGTTTCCCACACTCCTCGGGGGGCGCGATTGTCTGTGAGCACTTGTTGAGCAGCTGGCTCAGCTCGGCCCACTTGCCTTCGCCTATTCTCTCACGGTGCCCTGGGGCTAGGTTCTGGGCGAGCAAGAAGGCCACAACCAGCTCTCTTGCGGGGCCGAGCGCCCGGTCGGGCATGCCCTTCTCTGTGAGCTCCTCCAGCGCGGCGAGCATTGTCTCGTCATTCCTGTCTCTGAGAAGCCTGTCTACGAATCTCCTGGCGGAGGCTATGACTGCGTCGGCTACGGGCGCCCACGGCGTGTCCGCGAGCAATGCCTCCCTGTCGCCGAGCATCTCCTCTAGGCTCTTCCTGGCATCCTCTTGCAGCTCTCTGAGGCTCCTTAGGAGCTGGGGGACGAGGGGCACCTGGCCGCTGCGCAGGCTCCAGAGCAGCTCCCCAGACTTCGCCACCGTGGCCTTGACCCTGCCGTAGCGGCTCCCGTATCTACGGCCTAGATGGCTGCCTATCTTATTCACAGCCCCTAGTGGGAGGAGGCGCTCGTCGAGCATCTCCCACGCGTTTATGCCGGAGGCCACGGTGTTCACCGTCTCGGCAGCCGCCGTCATCTCTATGAACTCGACCTCTGTGCCCTTGCCGAGCCTCCCCATTACGGGAGCCATGTAGAGCCTCGTCTCTACGTCCTCGGGGCCGTAGACTGAGCGCACCATGGCCGCGGAGAGTAGCGTGGCTGAGACGAGGGGGTTGGTGCCGTGGGTCAAGTCGACGACTATGCTGTAGCCCTCTGACGCGAGGCCGCGGAGCACAGCGTAGACCGTGTTCAGCATCGCCTCGAACGGCCTCTTGTAGGTGCGGCTCGGCCCGTACTTGACGGTGTACACGTCTTTCCTTTCGTCCTCGCCCCCCTCTAGGACGAGGGGCGAGGCTACTCCGGGATGGGGTACCAGTCTGCACTCAAAGCCTTGCTCCAGTATCTCATGGGTTCGTTTGTCGAGGTAGGTCACATCTCTGATTTCGCCTCTGACGGGCTTCTTCAGTTTCTTGCCTCTGTAGCCGGTCTTGGCTTCAAGCAGGAGGCGGTACATCTCGCAGTGCTTGTCGGAGAACAGTGTCTCGGGGACTAGGACGAGGAGCTTATCGAAGCCGCCGGCCTCCTCGGCTAGGAGGCTGTTGAGAGCCGCAGCGGCTAGAATGCTCTCCGCCCTCTTCTCGCCGAGCCGGTAGGTTACGGGCTCGTAGCCGGAGGCGTCGCCGCCGAGCCAGACTAGGGCCCAGCGCCCAGTGTGCTTGGACAAAGAGCTGGGCACCACGCTTACACTGTGTGCGCAGCGGGCTTAAGTCGGGTAGCTTCATAGAGGTAGGCTGGCCTCGACGCGGCCACTTGCTAGGGGTTATCGCCTGTGGCTGGCGGCTCTGTGCCCTGCGGCGCCTCCGAGAAGCTTAGGGTCTCCTTGCCCGGGCTCGTGCTAGCCCACCCCGTCATGAATGCAAGTGGCATACTGGGCTCCAGTCCGGAGGGGTTGGCGAGGCTCGCCGCAGCCGGGGTCTCTGCATTGGTGTTGAAGAGCTTCACCCTGGAGCCCAGGGAGGGCTACCCAACTCCTATCGCCGTGCCGCTGCCCTACGGGCTGCTGAACGCGGTGGGGTTGAGCAACCCCGGGCTGGAGGGGCTCCCAGGCCTAGTTGAGGCTGCTAAGAGGCTTGGCCGCCCCGTAGTGGCCTCCGTCGCGGCCTCTACGCCTGGGGAGGCTGAGAGGCTCGTCGAGGCTGCGGTGGAGGCTGGGGCGGACGCGATTGAGCTCAACCTTAGCTGTCCTCACGCCCGGGGCCGGGGGCTCATGCTGCTCTGGGACCGGGGGGCGGCCGCTGAGGTTGTGGCGGCTGCCGCCAGCGTCGCGGGGAGGGTGCCGGTCTACGCTAAGCTTGGGTTCGTGGACAACCTTGCGGATGCGGCCTCCCGGATGCTGGGGGCCGGCGCCAGGGGCCTTGTGTTGATAAACACGCTGCCCGCGATGATGATAGACGTCTACGCGGGGGTGCCGGTGCTGGGCAACAGGGTTGGCGGCCTCTCGGGGCCCGCGATACACCCGGTCGCGGTGCGCGCCGTCTACGAGGCGTACGCGGAAACGGGGGCCCCGATCATAGGGGTCGGTGGGGTCGAGGACTGGGCCTCCGCGGCCGAGCTGATACTCGCCGGCGCAGCGGCTGTTCAGGTAGGCACCGGGATAGTGAGGAGAGGCGGGCAAGTGATATGCGAGACTGTCCGGGGGCTCAAGGAGTGGCTTGAGACGGTGGGGTATAGGTCTCTCAGCGAGGCAGTGGGGGCGGCGCACAGGAGGTAAAGCCCAGCCTTCGCCTTCCCCGGACGGGTATAGAGGGCGTTGAGGTGTAGCCAGGAGGGGTTTGAGGAGCTGTTCCGCGGCCCCTTGGCGGAGGCGTTCGCCGAGTTCATGGAGAGCCTCTGGGGGAGGGCCGTAGTGATGTCGAGGCCGTGAAGGCTATGCTTGAGAAGCACGGCGTGGGGCCCGGCAGCAGGCTCCTGGAGCTTGGTGCCGGGATAGGCAGGGTTGCCGCCCACCTAGCCGAGATGGGTTACCTTGTCGACGGCGTGGAGTACTCCGAGGTGTTCGTGGAGAGGGGGCGCAGGCTGCTCCGGGAGCACGGGCTCGGCGACAAGGTGAGGCTCATCCATGGAGACGCGTATAGGCTTGACGAGGCTGTCGGCGGCGAGAGGTACGACGCGGTCTACATGGTGTGGAGCACGCTCCTCGGCTACGGTCCAAGATCAACCTGTGTGGCTGCAGGGCCCCTTCGTAACATTCATGGAGCGCTACGCGGTGGTGGAGGAGCCCTGCTTCGACCCCCTAGAGCAGGTTGTCGTGAGCCGCTGGGCGTTCTACAGGAGGAGGGGCCGCGACCTAGAGTACATGGGCGAGGCCGTGTTCGTGCTCTGCGTCTACGCGTTGAGGGAGCTGGTCGAGCTTGCGGGGGAAGCGGGGTGGAGGCTTCTAGCCGCTTACCATGACCCGGTCCGTGGCAGCCTCTACCGTCCCGGGGCCAGTGGGTTCAACCTGGTGCTCGAGGCTGTGGAAGACGGCTAGAGGAGTCCTCGGCGGCGGAGCAGCTCCAGTATCTCATCGAGGGCTTTGAGGAGCCTCTCGTCCTCCTCTGCGGCTGCACGGCGCAGCTCTTCCAGCCTCATCTCGGGGCCCAGGGTGCCGAGGAGGAGGATGAGCCTCCTTCTGGACTCCTCGGTGCCCCAGTAGACGCGCTCCCTTAGGTAGCGGAGCACTAGCTCCTCGGGGGCCTCTAGGTGGAACCAGCCGAAACCCTCCACGTCTACCCGGATTGGCTGGAAGCGGCGCCGGTAGCCTACGGCGACGAGGTCCAGGGCCTTCTCGGCGCCGGCGAGAGGCACCACGGGGCCCCTGGAGCTGGAGGGGAGTCTGCGGCGGAGCAGCTGGAGAGCCTCCCTGAGGACCTGGGCCGCGCAGAACCCTTCCGCGGCAAGGTCCACGTCGAGCGTCCTAGAGGCGCCGCCGGTGAGCAGCTCTACTGCGAAGCCGCCCACCACGACTATGCGGCCGAGGCCATGCTGCTCGAGGAACTGGTTCACAGCCGCCAGCACGGCGGCGACACGGTGCTCCGGCCTCTCCAGTTCCCGGGCCCGCCTAGCCGCCCGGAGCAGCTCCTCAGCCAGCTCCGGGGCGTAGCCTGAGCCGCAGCCTCCTCCCCTGCTCGAGGATGTAGGACTTGCGGGCCTCGAGCCTGGCCGCCTCGGCGATGCGGAGCACCTCCTCCAGCTCCTTGCGGGCCAGCTGGTCGGCCCCGCCGGCCTCAGCGGCGGCAGCCACGGCGGCGGCCCTGCGCGTCTCTAGTCTCCTCCCCCTCGCAAGCAGCTCCTCCAATGCTATGACGGCCAAAGCCCTCCCCGGCTAGACAGGCTATACATCGCCCCCTATAAGCGCGCGTAGCTGCTTAACCCCCGGGCCCTCCTCCGGCTCCCATGGGGGTGGTTTGTGTGGCGCCGCGTGGCCTCGTCCTGGTCTGCACCGGCTACGCGTGCCGCGCCGCCGAGAGCGCGGCCAAGAGAGCTGGCGCCGAGCTCGTGGAGGCCTATGCTAAGACGTTCCCCGACGGGGAGCGCTACGTGAGGATAGACGCCCAGCTGGCGGGCCGGCCCGTGGCGGTCGTATACACGGGGTTCCCTGGGCCAAGTGAGAGGCTTGTTGAAGGCATGCTCCTCGTCGAGGCCTCCAGGGGCCTCGGCGCGGCCGCGGTGGTTGCCGCGCCGCTATACCTCCACTACAGCCGGCAGGACCGCCGGTTCCTCCGCGGCGAGCCGGTAAGCGTCAAGGCGGCGCTGCTAGCCCTTGCCGCCGCGGGGGCCGGGGCTGTAGCTACTGTTGACGTGCACAAGCCTGCGAGCCTCGAGTGGTTCCCCGGCCCTGTGGCCAACATAGACCCTGCACCGGCTTTCGCCTCCGCCTTGAGGCCCGCCGTGGCTGGGGACACCGTCTACGTGGTGGCGCCGGACCGGGGAGCGCTCGGGAGGGCGCATAGGCTGGCCGAGGAGCTGGGCGCAGCCTTCGACTACCTGGAGAAGAGGAGGGACCGCGTCACAGGCGAGGTCACGCTGAAGCCCAAGACAATAGATGTGCAGGGCGCCACAGTGATCCTGGTGGACGACATAGTGAGCACTGGGGGCACATTGGCGAAGGCGGCAAGGCTCCTCCTCGCCCAGGGCGCCCGCCGCGTCCTCGCAGCGGTGGCGCACTGCCTCCTCGTAGGCAACGCGGTCGAGAACCTAGAGGACAGCGGCCTGGAGAGACTCTATTGCACCAACACCGTGGAGCCGCGCTGGGAGAAGGCGGAGATCGTGGACATAGGGCCGCTGCTCGCTGAGGAGCTGCACGGCCTCGTGGAGAAGCTGCTGGGCTACGAGCAGGAAGCCCCCTAGAGTCTAACCACTATTCTCAACCCATCCTCCGCGGCCACTGTGCGAGGGAATATCCGTAAAGCCTCCCGTCGCACACTCCCAGCATCATCGTACCTCG
>CAZIWH010000038.1:0-17663 GCA_964542985.1 uncultured Hyperthermus sp.
AGGCTTGGCCTCGGCGGCGCTCGTCGCTGCCGCCGCGCTTCTAATCCTCCGTCTCCCCCGGGGCGTGTTCCGTGCACCCCCCTTGTTCGCTGTCCCGGGGCTCCTTGACCCGGTCTACGGCGTTGACATGTTGAGCAGGGTGTTCGCGGCGGTCGTGGCGCTTGTAGGCGGCCTTGTTGTGGTCTACAGCCTGGGCTACATGGCTGGCGACGAGGGCTACGCCCGCTACTACGCGCTGCTGAGTCTCTTCCTCGGCAGCATGATGGGGCTTGTCTTGACGAGGAGCCTGGGGCTGCTCTACCTCTACTGGGAGGCGGTCGGGCTCTGCAGCTTCAGCCTCATAGGCCACTACTACGTCTCCCCGAGGGCGAGCAGGGCGGGCGTCAAGGCCTTCATAGTGACGAGGCTCGGTGATGCCGCGCTCCTCGCCGGCCTCGGCGTCGTGTATAGCAGCGTCCACGGCCTCGGCTTCCAGGCACTGGGTTCCCTGCCCAGTGACGCAGGCCGCCTCTTCACGGCCCTGGCGGCAGTGGCGGTGGTGGCTAAGAGCGCGCAGCTGCCGCTCCACGTCTGGCTCCCCGACGCCATGGAGGGCCCGACGCCGGTCTCCGCCCTAATCCACGCGGCCACGATGGTGAAGGCGGGCGCCTACCTTGTGCTCCGCCTAGCGTCCCTCCACGTCCCCGGCTCGGCCCCCGTACTGGAGGCCGTGGCTGCGGTGGCCGCTGTCTCGGCAGTCTACGCGGCGGTCGCGGCTGCGGCGCAGGTGGACGCGAAGAGGCTCCTAGCCTACTCCACTATGAGCCACCTGGGCTACATCATAGCAGCCGCCGGGCTCGGAGCCGCTGGCGCCGCGCTTGGCCACGTGGTGAGCCACGCAGTGTTCAAGAGCCTCCTCTTCCTCGCTGTCGGCGTAGCTGTGCACGAGCTGGAGCCCCTCTACGGCCCCGAGGTGGCGAGGAGGCTCGACACCCTCGCCGGCCTGGGCCGCCGCTGCCCGGTGATAGGCATAGGTGTCGCCGCCGGCGCAGCCTCGCTCGCCGGGCTTCCCCCGTTCGGCGGCTTCTGGAGCAAGGAGGCCCTCCTCGAGGCCCTCCACGGCGGCCCCCTCGGCTTCCTAGTCGCGGCGGCTGGGGCTGTGTCGGTGCTCTACGCGGCTAGGCTGGCCTACTACGTGCTGGCCGCCAGGCCGCGGATCGAGCAGCCCCCGGTCCACGCGCCCCCCGTGATGGCTGCGCCGGTGCTCATCCTCTCCGCGCTCACCCTGATGCCCCCGTGGCTCCTCGTCCACGGCGTCCATGCGGCTACAGGGCTCCTGGGCCTCGTGGCGCTGCTAGCGGGCCTCGGGCTCACCGCCGCCTACCTAGCGGGCATCCGCGCCCCGCCTGCGGCGGCTAGGGCGGCGCTGGAGGGCTTCTACCTGGACAAGGCGTATGAGAGGCTCGTAGCCCCTGCGGCCCGATTTGTGGCCGTGGTGAGCGCCCGCGGCGTCTTCGAGCTCGTGGAGGCCTCGGAGGAGGCGGCCGCCTCTGCGGCCTACAGCGTCGGCAGGGCGGCCAGCAGGCTGCACAAGGGCAGGCTCACCGAGTTCTACGCCGCTTACGCCGCTGGCCTCGTCGTGCTCCTCGCGGCAGCCCTCGTGGCGGCAACGCTCCTCGGGTGGTGAGCCATGGGCCCCCGTTTGGCCGTGTCTGTGGCGCTGGCGCTCCTCCCCTCGGCTGCGCTGGTCTCAGCCGCCTCGGGGAGGGTGGCGAGGCACCTTGCCGTCGCCGCTCTTGCGGTCTCTGCGCTGCTGCTGGGCTACGCCGCAGCCTCGTCCCTGGGCGTCCTTGTGCTCGGGGAGGGTGGCTGCGGCGGCCTCCTAGCCTATCCGCGTGGCGCGCTCATGGCGGCCTCCCTGGGGCTCGCTGCCTCGTCGCTCCTTCTAGCCTCGATGGGAGGATGGCTCGACGAGAGGAGTGCGCCGCTGCTGCTCCTCGCTGCAGCCGGCGGGCTCGTGGTGCTGGGCTCCACCGGGCTGATCCAGCTCTTGCTCGGCGTGGAGGCTGCGGCGTTCTCGCTGGCCGCGGTCGTGGCCTACAGTGGGGCAGTGGAGGCTGCGGTGAAGTACCTCTACACCTCCATTTACGCGTCGGCGCTCCTCGTGCTAGGCGCGGCCATCTCGGCTTCTAGTGGCGGGATGTGCCTCCATGCGCTTGGCGGCGGCGTCGCTGGCATGGTTGGCGCGGCCTTGGTCGTGGCCGCGCTGGGCGCGGAGGCGGGGCTGGCCCCGTTCTACATGTGGCTCCCCGACTACGCCTCCGCCGCGCCCGTGGCAGCACTGGCTGTGTCGCTGCTGTTGGTCGATGTACCGGTGCTCGTCGCGCTCTACAGGGTCGCAGCTGCCGCCGAGGGGCTGGCCCCGGTGCTGCTCATCATAGGGCTGGGCAGCGTCGCGCTCGGCGAGCTAGCGGCGCTTGCCCAGGAGAAGCCCCGCCGTATGCTCGGCTACGCGATGGTCGGCGACGCGGGCTACGTGGCGCTCCTCGCCGCCTACCCCTCCGGGTCGCCGGGGCTCGCAGCCTACTATGTGCTGGCCTCCAACCTCGTGATAGCGTTCACCTTAGCGGCGCTCGAAGAGGAGAAAGGGATAGGGCTGTTCACGGCCCTCGGGCTGGCGGGGCTCGCTGGCATGCCCCCGCTCCCCCTACTCCCCGCGAAGGTGATGCTAGTCGCCTGGCTCGCCCGTCGCTCCCTCCCCGTGGCCGCTCTGGCGGCGCTCTTCTTCCTCGTCGCCGCCGCCTACCCGGTGAGAGCCATCACACGCGGGGCCACGGCGGCGAGGCCCCGTGGCAGGGGACTCGTCTGGCTCGCCCTCTACCTTGTCATAATGCTCGCAGTCTTCGCTGCGCCAATGCTCTTCGCAGAGGGGTGGTGAACTGTGGCCGCGCTCATCCCGGTGGCTCTCGCGCTTGCAGCGGCAAGCGTGGCGGCAGCCCCCGCGTCCAGGAGGCTCGCCCTGCCGCTGGCTGCAGCCTCCGCCGCCGTGGCGTTGACAGCTGGGCTTAGGAGCGAGGAGCTGCTCATCCACTGGCTTCCCTGCTGCCCTGCCTCCCTCGCAGCCTCCTGGCCCCAGGTGGCAGCCGCGGTGGCCTCGCTCCCTGCGGTGGCGGCTGCCTCGCAGAGGCTTGAGGGCCTCGGCCGGGCGGCGGCCTACGGCGTCTACGCCTCATTGCTCGGCCTCGCGGTGGCCCGCGGCGCCGCCGCGCTCTTCCTCGCCTGGGAGCTGGTGCTCGCCGCCGTCTCCGCCGTGGTCGCTGTAAGCGATAGGAGGCTCGCCGTGGCCTATTTCGTCTACACCAATCTTGGCAGCGTGCTGGTTCTCCTTGGCCTCCTCGGCCCCAGAGGTGGAGTGGCGTGGCTCCTCCTCGGCCTCGGCGCGGCGGTGAAGCTCGGCGTCTTCCCGCTCCACCTGGGCAACGTGTGGGCCTACAGCAGGCCCCGCGCCTGGGAGGCGGCGGCTGCCGCGGCGGCTGCGCCGGCGGGGGCGCTGCTCCTAGTCAACTCTGGGTACGCGTCGTCTCCGCATACGCTGCTGCTGGGCCTCGGGGCGGTCGCGGCGCTGCTTGGCGCGCTGAGAGCGCTCGGCGAGGACGACATGAGGCTCGCTGTGGCCTATGCTGCTGCTGGGCATGGGGGGTTCGTGCTCGCTGCTGCCTCCTCGGCGTCCCCTGGGGCGGCGCTGCTGCTCGCCGCGGGCTCCGCCGTGGTTGAGCCGCTTGCGCTGCTCGCCTCTGGGGTCGTAGAGGAGGCGGCGGGGACCAGGAGCGTGAGGAGGCTGGGCCTCCTGGCCCGCGGGATGCCCGTAACAGCGTTCGCTGCCTACTCCGCGCTCACCGGGCTGGCGGGGGCCCCGCCGTGGGCCCTGTTCCCCGGCGAAGTCTACACGGTCTCGGCCGCCTACGGGATCTCATCCGCCGCGGCCGCGGTGCTGGCGTTCACAGTGTTCGCCGCCACGGTTTACTCTGCGAGGCTCTGGCTCTGGGCGTTCTGGCACCCGCCGGCGGCGAGGCCGAAGCCGGTGCCGAGGGAGCCGCCGGCGCGGAAGCTGACGTGGCTCCTCGTGCTCGTGGCCGCCTCGGCGCTGCTCTGCGCCTATCCCTCCGCACTCCTCCACCCCTAGCGGCGAGAGGGACCTGTTATGCGTGGGCCACCTGAGATACACCCCTCTAGAAAACGGGTGTAGTAACGGGGAGCAGCCCTGAAGGAGAGACGCGGCGAGACGAGGGAGAAGGCGAGGGCGACGCCTTACGCGCTCCGCTTCATGGGTAGGAGCCTCTGGGTGCTACACTTCAACACCGGCGCTTGTAATGGCTGCGACATAGAGGTGCTGGCGGCGCTAGGCCCCCACTACGACCCCGAGAGGTTCGGGGTAAAGCTGGCCCCTAACCCCCGGCACGCGGATGTGATACTCGTAACCGGCGCCTTGACCCGGAAGGCGGCTGAGAGGCTCAAGAGGCTCTACGAGCAGACCCCAGACCCCAAGTACGTGGTCGCGGTCGGGACCTGCGCGGTGAGCGGCGGCGTCTTCCGCGGCAGCTACAGCGTCCTAGGCGGCGCCGACAAGGCGGTGCCCGTAGACATCTACATCCCCGGCTGCCCTCCCCGCCCGGACGCCATAGTCCAGGCGCTGACCGAGCTCACCAAGAAGCTGCCCACCGAGGCCAGGAAGCTGGAGGAGGAGGGTGACTGGGGTTGAAGCCCAAGCCCAGCTGGGAAGGCGGCTGCGGGGAACTCCCCGCCGTGCTCCAGAGGCTCCTAGGGGAGTACGGCGTCGACAAGCTCCTCCTAGAGAGCATGGACGCGGTTGACGAGCCCAAGCAGGGCAGGATACGGGTAGACTACATATTCACTTTCCTCGACGGGGAGCCAAGGACACTCGTCCTCCGCGCTCACGTCTCCCGCAGTGAGCCCGAGTGCCCCAGCATAGCCGGCCTAGTCCCCGCCGCAGCGGTCTACGAGATGGAGATCCACGACCTTCTCGGCGTCAGGTTCAGAGGCAACCCGTGGCTCAGGGAGGGCTTCCTCAAGCCGATGGAGATGAAGGGCACTTACCCGCTCCGCAAGGGGTGAAACAGCGCGATGCCTATAGTCACTATTCCGGTTGGTCCCCAGCACCCGGCGCTTCACGAGCCCCTGCTCCTCCGCGTCCACCTCGACGGCGAGGCCGTGGTCTCCGTGGACTTTGTCACCGGCTACAACCACCGCGGCATAGAGAAGCTCGCCGAGTCAAACACGTGGATGAAGACCCTCTACATAGTTACAAGGGTC
The DNA here is from genome assembly GCA_964542985.1 of uncultured Hyperthermus sp. Lineage (GTDB taxonomy): Archaea > Thermoproteota > Thermoprotei_A > Sulfolobales > Pyrodictiaceae > QNYQ01. Next base: position 5,311 of record CAZIWH010000038.1, read on the forward strand.
TGCGGCATCTGCAACATGATGCATTCCACATGCTATGTGAATGCCTTGGAGGAGATACTGGGGGTGGAGCCGCCGCCTCGTGCACGGTGGCTCCGAGTCCTTGCCATGGAGCTTGAGAGGATGCACAGCCATATGCTCCTAGCAGCAGTGATGGCGGAGATAATAGGCTACGAGAGCCTCTTCATGATAGTTATGAGGGATAGGGAGACAGTGATGCACATGAAGGAGGTGCTCACAGGCGGCCGCGTGATAGCGGACTACGTCTGGCCCGGCGGCGTCCGCCGCGACCTAAGCGAGGAGAAGCGCGAGAAACTCCTCTCAAAGATACCCAGGCTCCGCGAGAGGCTCAGGTGGCTCAGCAGGGTGTACGAGGAGGACCCGATGATAAGGAAGAGGCTCGAGAACGTCGGAGTGATAAAAGCCTCCACCGCTGTCAGCTACGGGCTAATGGGCCCCGTGCTCCGCGGCAGCGGCGTAGCCTACGACACCCGGGCAGCGTACCCCTACGAGGCCTACAGCGAGGCCGAGAGCCTCCGTGTAGTCAGCAGGCGGGAGGGCGACAGCCTCGCCAGGATGCAGGTGAGGATCGAGGAGGCGCTCGTCAGCCTAGACCTGGTCGAGGAGGCGCTCCGCCGCCTCCCCCAGGGGCCCATCAACGCGCTCCGCGTGCCCCCGCGCATCGTGAAGCCCGGCGAAGCCGTGGCCCGCGTAGAGGCCCCGAGGGGCGAGCTCCTCTACCATGTGGTTAGCCGTGGGGGTAGGCAGCCCTACCGCGTCAAGATAAGGACGCCGAGCTTCCCCAACATACTGAACACGTTCCACGCCTACAGGGGCGCCACGCTCAGCGACGTGCCCGTGATACTTGCGAGCATGGATCCATGCATAAGCTGCATGGAGCGCCTCCTCGTAGTAGACACCCGCACCGGGAAGCAATACACGGCTCCCATGAGGCGTATCGCTAGGGGGAGGTGGAGGCCGGGGTGAAGCTCCCAGAGGTGCTCAGCGAGCTGCTCTCAAACCTCCGCAGGAAGCCCGTAACCATAGAGTACGGCTGGAAGACCGGCCCAACACCCACAAGGTGGTTCAGGGGCCTACACCACGTGGACGCCGCGAAGTGCATAAGCTGTAGTCTCTGCAGCCTAGAGTGCCCAAGCAACGCCATAGAGATGCGAACCTACCCAGAGATAAGAGACCACAGGGGGAGGCCCCGCCGCTTCCCAGTAATCCATTACAGCCGCTGCATCTTCTGCTACCACTGTGTAGACATCTGCCCAAGACACGCCTACATAACCACCCCCGAGCCTCCGCCAGCGACGGGGGACGTGGAGTCTCTTCAAGGCCTGCCCGAGAACCTGCCGGAACCGGTGCAGGAAGGGGGGCAACATGGCGGCCGCGGCTCAGCCGAACAAGGAGCGGCTGCTCCTAGAGGCCGTTAAGAGCCTTGACACCGGCGTCTGGACGGCCTTCGTCACCGTGGTGCTGGCCATCATGCTGGGTTTGCACCGCAGCTCCCCCCTCTCGCCACTGGCTCTCTCCGCGCTCACGGCGTCCCTGCTCCTACAGCTGCACGGCTTCTACCTCCTCAGCCGCGCCGACAAGAGACACGTCGTCGGCGTCATCGGCGCTGTGCTGCTGCTCCCCGGCCTCCTCCTCAATGAGGTGGTCATGGCTGCAGTCGGCGGCTACATGCTGGCACTCGGCTACACGCTCCTCTACCGGGAGGCCCGGGAGCCCAGGGTTAGGAATGCGGTGCTCCTCGCTGCGGCGGCCACGCTGCTCTACCCGGTGCTCCCCGGCGTAGCCATGCTAGCCGTAGTGCTCTCCCTGGCATACTTGTCGACGGGGCTCCATGCTCTACGCCGCAGGCTCTGGAAGGGACAAGCGGCACCATAGCTGCGGCTACGACCCCCTTCGCACCCCAGAAGGGTTAAGCTGGAGAAGAAAGGAGAACAACGGCATCTGGGGAGAGATGCCTTGACGGACTCGGCCTCTGCTGGTGATGATGAGCTTCGTCGTCGGTTGTTGCGCCTGTTGTTGGAGGATGAGGAGTTTCGGCTTGCTGTGGCGGGGGCTATTGGGCTGGGGGAGGTTCTTGAGGAGCTGCGGTGGCTGCGCAGGAAGAGCCTCGAACACGACAAAAGATTCAACAAGATGAATAGGAGGCTGAGCCGGATAGAAATGGAGCTTGGGGCGCTCAGCGAGTCGTTCTACAGTCCAGCGTCTGGGATGACCTCGGGGATGAGCTAGGGAGCGCGGCGAGAGAATAGTGGAGAGGAAGCGCAACGCCCATATCGATGGGGAGGACGTGGATCTCCTAGTGGTGACTGATAGAGCGGTATACGTTGTGGAGGTGAAGATCAAGCCCAGGCTCCGGGATGTAGGCGGGCTGCTCGTCAAGGCTGACGTTGTTGCTCGCCAATATCCCGGCAAGAGGGTTATACCGGTGCTCGCGGGAGCGCTCATAGGCCGCGATGTAGAGGAGTACGCGGTGCGGAAGGGTGTAAAGGTATACGCCTACTAGCCCAGCGCCAGCGAATGAGTATAGTTCTAACTAACTGTTTAAATCCTAGCCTGCCGCCTTTAGTAATGGAAAAGGCGCGTAGCTTTGTCGATGCTGCGAGGTGTAGGGGCCTTGTCTTACCCCCCCTACGGCCCGTATGGGGGCCAGCCCGCTGCCCCCTATGAGCGGAACCTCGCGCTCGCGAAGGAGGGTGTACATAAGCTCTACCTAGCCTCCCTGATAGGGATCGTCGCTGCAATAATAGCAGCGATAATGTTTGTAGTACTGCTGTTAGGGTTGACAACGGCTTCCTCGGTATCGGTGACAGTGATAACATCGAACCCGGGTTCACCAAGCACGGGCTGGGAGCAGGCGACGGGACCCAGTCCGGGCATAGTTATAGCATCGCTTAGTGGAGTCCTGCTGCTGGTTGCTGCAGTTCTAATCATCGAGTTCATTCTATCGTACAAGGGTTTTGATCTGCTTTCAAGGTATAAGCCCGAGGAGTACAGCATAGGCTTTACAGGGGTGAAGCTCGTCCTCGCCGGCCTGGGCCTGGTCTTCCTCGGCGCCCTTCTCGTAATAGTGCAGTTGTCCCTCATGATTACACTGGTGCTGCTCGGCTTCATAGTCGCGTTCATAGGCAGGGTGCTGGTGTGGATTGCGCTGTGGAGGCTTGGTGAGGAGTGGAACGAGGGCCTCGTGAAGGCTGGCGTAATAGTTGAAGTGATAAGCATAGTTATACGCGTGTTAACCATAGTTGCGGCGATACTGTATGTTATAGGCTTCCGCTCAGTAGAGGATAAGATAGAGAAGGCTATGCGTGAGGGCAGCCAGCAGCCTAGCCCCTATGGCGGATATGTGTCTCCCTACGGTTCCTAGGCGTCCCTTTTTTCCAACCTGCCCTAGGGGCTGGGAGGTGGTCGCCGTTTTTGCCCGCCAGTCTTGCTCCGTACTGAGCTCAGAGCGCAGCCAGCTGCTCCTCCAGGTGGCGCCGCCGGGGCTCACTGGCCCCTTGATAGTGGTTGAGCAAGCTGCTCTCGTAGCGTATATCGCGTCGGCCGCCGCCGTGGCCTATAAGATTATACGACTTAACCCTGGCTCCGATGCATTGAAGCTGTCTGGCGCCCTTCTTGCACTAGGCTTCATGCCTTACGTGTTAATTGTCTCCGCGATTCTTCTTGCGGTGTCTCTACCCTATCAACGTGGCCGTGAAAGAGTCACCGCTGCCACGGTGTTGGCCGCGGCCAGCCTAGCTGGGCTCATCGGCGGCCTAGAGACCCTAGCGGCTCCAGTAATAATCTCTCCCAGCCCCACCGGCGGCTGGATAGCCTCCGGAGCACGGCCCACGGCCGTCTCCGCGATGGAGCTGCTCGTCCTGGCCCCTCTGGGCATTGCAGCGACGGCGGGCTGGGCAGCGGGCTTCTACCTGCTCCACCGGGCCACAGGCCGCTACATGGTCGGCCTGCTGGGCTCTCTGCTCTCCCTAATAGCGGCTCCCTTCGTCGCGCTCATAGTCTCCGGGGCGACGCGTAGCCTATTGATACTGCTTCCCGGGGCCTGGTCGGCCCTACTAGCTCTCCTCGGCGCTATCATGACAGGTATCGGGTTCTTCCTCCTCGGCTCTGAGGCGGGTAGCTTGTCTCTCCAGATTGGCGGCGTGCTGTTAGCCGCCTCGATTACACCGGCTATCTTTGTGGCATCGCAGGCTATTCTGGCCTATGGGCTCCGCGCTGTGGACTAGGCTTCTCCGAGGCGGCGCCTATTCCTCGGGGAGAGCTGTCTCCTTCGCATGAGGAGGCTTCACATAAAATCAATAATTATCTACATCTCTGCCTGTTGGAGGTGGCTCCCTTGTCGTCGGCTCCCCCGTTTCCTCCGGGCTATGGGCTTCCGGGATCGCCTTCCTCGGGGAACCCCTGGCAACATGACTGGAGGGAGAGGCTTAGACTAGCCTACGAGGGCGTGGGCAGCCTCCTCACTGCAGAGATACTGTATTTTATAGATAGTATTATCGCTGCCGCCATTCTCATAGTTTATGTCGTGACGGATCTCAGCATAAGCAGCTTCAGGTCCCTAAACGATATTGAGAGGATGGTGGACACGTATGCGGCGGCAAGCATGGTCTCAATAATAGCATCAATAATAATGATAGTCCTAGGCATCATAGCCCTCGTGTTGACTTGGCAGGGTTTCTCAAAGCTTACACGTTATGACAAGGCGCGCTACAATATAGGCTTTCTAGGGGTGATGCTGGAGGTGGCTGCGCTGGCCGCGGCAGTGCTCGGAGCCATAATGCTCATTGTGGCAGCTGCAGTCCTCTCCTCCACGGAGTCCGGCTTCGAGTCTTTCCTGGTGCTGCTGGTTCTCTACATGCTGGTCGTCGTAGGGCTCTACGTTGCGGGAGGCATAGCGCTCGCAGTAGGATTCTGGAGAATAGGTGACGAGTGGAACAGCGGCATCATAAAGGCAGGGATAATATTAGTACTAATAGGTATAATAGTGCCTGGCCTAGACATAATTGGATTCATACTGCTGCTTCTAGGGCTCAGCGACGTCAAGAAGAAGATAAAAGCTATGCTTGAGGGACGGCTGAATCCCTGGCAGCAGCCAGGCGGATCCTGGTGGCAGCCATATGGGCGTTGAAAGGAAAGCAAGACTTGCCCGAAGCTAGGAGGGGCCATAGGGGCTATCGGTCTGGTTTAAAGTTGTGCAGCCGTCTTGCCAAGATGTGGAAGTGGTTAAGTCTAGTGATGTCGCCGGGTTCTGGTACCATGGCTGTGGTCTAGCAGCAAGTCCTGGTTCGCAGGGGAGGTGCAGGGATAGTGTCCCTGGGCCCCATTTTACCGAACCCGTATGAGCCCGAGGATAGTGAGCCTAGCAGCCCCGAGCAGCCCGAGGAGCCGAGGAAAGGAGACCTGTTTGACGCCAAGGAGGGCGTTCATAGCCTCTTCCTGTCCTACATCCTCGGGCTAGTAGTGGCCATCTTACTAGTGGTACTAGCCTTCTCCATCGCCGCTGCCGGGGCCACATCGAGCACGCAGTATATCATAGTCAATGGGGAGGTTGTCTCAGTCAGCAGCCCTGCAGCGGCGGGAGACATCGCCCTCATCCTCCTGCTCATAGTTCCTGCGTCGCTGCTGGTCCTGGCCCTCCAGTACAGGGGGTTCAAGCTGCTTGCCTCATACAATAGGAGCAGCTACGGTGTAGGCCTGGCCGGGGTCTATGCCATGCTCGTGAGCCTCGTGCCGGCGGCCATAGCTCTCGCCGTTATAGCTAGTGGCGGGTTATCGTCGGCGGTGGGGCTGGTACTGTTGGCGGGGATTATGGCGCTGATAGGCAAGGTGCTGATATGGGTCGCCCTGTGGAGGCTCAGCGACGAGTGGATGGGGGGCGCTATTAAGGTCGGAGTGGTGCTCGATGCGCTAGCCCTCATACCGTTCCTAGGCTTCCTAGGGCTAATCGCCGGAGTGCTCTACCTTGTAGGCCTCCACTCCGTCGAGAAAAACATGGAGGCGAGCATCGTCGAGGAGTCCGGGTAAGGACCCAGCCGGGCAGCCTGGGGATGCTTGTCGTAGCGTGCTTTTCCCGAGGAGCGGTAGCCTCGGGGAGGGGTCTCAGCTTAGGTCGCCGCAGCTACACCCCATCTCCAGGAGGAGCCTATGCAGCTCCTCCAGCCCCTCCCTCCTCAGGGCGGAGACCCTTGGGACGTCCACGTTCCTGCTGTAGGCTAGCAGGGTCTTGAGGAGGTCTCTCAGCAGCTCGGCGTAGAGGCTGTGGCTCTTCTTCAGCATCTTGCTGAGCTTCCCGAAGTCCCTGAGCGTGTCCCCGGTGAACGGCGTGGCCGGCGCTAGGTCAGCCTTGTTTATCACCGGTGCAGTCTCAACCCCCAGCCTCATGGCCACCGAGGTAGCCATGACGAGGAGGAACCCGTAGTCCTCCGGCCTCTTCAGCATCTCTGCGTCGAGCACGAAGAAGGCGTAGACCGTGCCGAGCTTTTGCAGCGCCTCGCTGAGCTTCCAGGCTATGTCCCGGAAGAGGAAGACCTCCATCTGCCCGGGAGTGTCAACAATAATGTACTCGCTGGCACACCCGTCAAGCTCTCCCAGCATATCCGGCAGCTTCTCCGCCGCGATCTCCACGGCCTTCACTAGAGCCCCGTTAGGCCCCAACCCGTACTTCTTGGCTATCTCTCTGGCGTCCACGTAGCGCCTCACATCAAAGCCAGGCTCATATGGCAGCGTCACGGCGGCGGGGTCAAAGTTTGCTACACAGGCGTCCGCACCCCCCTCACGGAGCCACGCGAGATAAGCAGCGGCCAGAGTGCTCTTCCCGCTCCCCGCCGGCCCCACCAGCACCGGTATGAGCCTCATACAGCCCCTACCTCCCCCTGGCACAGTGAGGGGGCTACGGAGGAGGGGTCTGAAACCCCTTATGCAGCTAAGCGGCTCCCGGTTCCTGCGGCTGCAGAGGCCGGAGCATTGCAACTGGACGCCTCTAGCTCTGGGCTGCAACACAGGAGCAAACTAGGCATGCTTGGCGGCACCACTGCTATGGTTACGGCTAAAGTCGAATAGCTCGTTTTCATCTATCTCGTCTACCGGCTAAAACATATGTAGAGCCGTAGTGACAGCGTAGCGGCAGCGGGGCACCGGCCGGCCATGCTCATGGAGAAGGCGATGCAGCTCCTAGAGGAGCTGCCCTGTCTCGGGGACGTGCACCTCCACCTCCTCCGGGGCCAGGGCCTGGAGGCCCTGGCGCACGAGCTCATGGCTGGGTACCGTGTCGGCCTTGGCGTGGTGTTGGAGGTTCGTCCGCCCTTCGGCAGGATAGCCGGGCTCCCGCAGAGCCTCGTGGAGAAGGCGTGGAGGCTTGGCGAACCGGTGCTCAAGAGGATAGCGCCGTGGCTCCTCGAGCACTACGGGGGCCCCGGCAGGATGCATGCGGAGACCCTGGTGTTTCTCTCCCGGCTGGGCCCCGTGCCCCGCAGTGGCCACAGCGGGCCCGGCGCCAGGCTCCTCGTCTACGCCGACCCTGGGCTCGGCCCAGGGGCGGGCCGGCGGGCCGCCGAGGCTCTCAGTGAGGGAGCCCTGGGCTTCAAGGTTATCTCAACCATACACATGGCTAGGCTGGACGATCCCTCGGTGGGCGAGGTTTTCGAGGAAGCCTCAGCGAGGGGCGTACCGGTGCTCGTGCATGCAGGCTGCGACCCAGGGATATGGGAGCTGCCTGCCTTCTGCAGCCTCGGTAACCCCTTGAGGCTTGAGAAATGGCTCCAACAGTACCCAGACGTGCCGGTAATCATAGCGCACGCCGGCGGCTACAGCGCGGCAGCACCCGGAGTGTTCACCGAGGAGGCTGTGGCGCTCGCCAGGAGGCACCGGCAGGTCTACCTGGACACGAGCGCGGTGCCCCTAGCCGTGCTGGAGGTGGTGGCAAAGGCGCTGCCCTCCGAGAAGCTGCTCAACGGCAGCGACTACCCCGTCGTGGAGGAGGACGACCCCGGCAAGGCGGCGGCAAGGACGGTGGCGGCGCTCCTCCTCGCGGGGAGGGGGAGGAGAGACGTAGAGGCGGTGATGTACCGGAACCTGGAGGAGCTGCTGGGGGAGGAGTGTAGACCGGCCCCCGTCTAGGGGGAGGGAGTAGGCCTTGGAGCCCCTCAGGGAGATGCTTGTGGAGCTGATAAGGGTGGCCGTGACTAGGCTCCCGCTCGACGTCTACGAGACGCTGCGCCGCGCCTACGCTGCTGAGGAGGAGCCCCTGGCCAGGGAGATGCTCGCCGCCCTGCTCCGGAACGCGGAGCTGGCTGCTAGGCTGGGGAGGCCCATCTGCCAGGACACGGGGTACCCCTGGCTCCTCCTGAGGGTCGGGGTGGACAGCCCCTACCGCCACCGGGTCTACGAGGCGGCCGGGGAGGCGGTGGAGGAGGCGACCCGCCTCGTCCCGTTGAGGCCGAACACGCTGGACCCGTGGAGCGGCCGCGTCTACCCCAACCGTGGCCCGGGGGCGCCGGAGGTGGAGGTGGAGCTCGTGCCGGGGGACAGGATAGAGGCCTTCTACATGCCGAAGGGCGGGGGCAGCGAGGCGGTGACTAGGGTCAGGGTGGCGGCGCCCCTGGAGGCCCCACGGGCTCTCGCGGAGACCGTGGTCACGGCTGTGGCGGAGGCGGGGCCAAGGGCCTGCCCCCCGCTCGTCCTAGGGGTCGGCGTCGCCGCCTCGGGTGCGCAGGCGCTCGCGCTGGCGAGGAGGGCGCTGCTCCGCCCCCTGGGCTCCAGGAACCCCCGCCGCGAGGCCGCCGAGGCGGAGAAGGTGCTGCTGGAGGCGGTAAACATGCTGGGCGTAGGCCCCCACGGGGTTGGCGGCTCCACGACCGCGCTCGCCGTCCACCTAGAGTATGCTGCCCGTCACCCCGCGACCTACGCCGTGGGCGTGGTTGCCTCGTGCTGGGCACTCCGCAGGGCCAGCGGGGTGCTGGAGGGGGATGGGTCGTGGAGGCTTACGAGCCGCCACCTCCCCCTCCAGGGCTGAGGTGCTTGTCGAGCCAGCGGAGCATCTCGCGGAGCCTCTCCACTCTGTGCCTCGGCTTCCCGCTGCGGGAAAGGTCGTGGTTCTCCCGGGGGAATAGGACGAGCCTCGTCTCAACGCCGTGGAGCTTGAGCGCCGTGTACCACTGCACTGCCTGGTCGAGCCAGCACCTGTAGTCCTCCATGCTGTGTATTATCAGCGTCGGGGTCTTGACCCTAGGGGCTAGGCGGAGGGGGCTCCGGTCCCAGCACCTCTCCTGGCTCTCCCAGGGCGTGCAGCAGAGCTGATCCTCTACGAAGTACCAGCCTATGTCGCTGGTGCCGTACATGCTGAGCCAGCTGCTTATCCCCCTCATCGAGACTGCAGCCTTGAACACAGTGGTGTTGCCCACTATCCAGTTCACCATGAAGCCGCCGTAGCTGCCTCCGGCTACCGCGGCCCGGTCCCTGGGCAGCCCCTGCTCCTCGACGAGGAACCTGTAGGCCTCCATGAGGTCTAGGTAGTCGCGGTCCCCGTACCTGCACCTTATGTCGGCGAACTCTTCGCTGTAACCGGCGCTGCCACGTGGGTTGAACGCAGCCACCGTGTAGCCATTGGCGGCTAGGACGTGGAACTCGTGCATGAAGCCGTAGCCCCACATGGTCTTCGGGCCGCCGTGGATGTAGAGCACCCAGCCCTTCTCCTCCACGCCAGGCGGGGGCTTGAACAGCCACCCCTCTATCTCCGCGCCGTCGCTAGCCTTGAAGCCAAGCTTCTCCACCTCCGCGACGCGGTACTTTCTCCTCCACGCCTCCCCCGTCCGGCTCAGCCTCGTCACCACGCCCGCCTGGAGCAGGTAGAGATCCTTGGGCTCCACCGCGCTCATAACGGTGTAGGCCACGGTCTTCCCGCTCCTGCTGGCGCTGAACTCGTCCACGGCACCCTCCCCGGGATCCACTAGGGTCTCCGTTTCTCTGCCGGGCCTACACTTGACCAGCACCTGGCGGCCCCTAACGCTGTCTATGAAGAAGAGACCCTCCTCGGTCCACTCCAGGGCTCTGCTGCAGCTGGGGCCCCTCGCATCACTGTTAACCCTTCCCACGTGCTCGTAGCCCGTCACGCACTCCTCCCTGTACTCCCCCGTCTCCACGTCCACTATGTAGACCCTATTGTGGCTCGACAGGCCCCGCTCCAGCCGGTGGCCGAGGAACGCTATGCTCCTCCCGTCGGGGCTCCACGCCACCTCGCCGTAGCCCGCGAACCCCTCGGCCAGCACCCGGGCCTCCCCTGTCTGCACATCGTAGACATAGATGCGGGCAAGGTAGGGCTTCTTGACATCGTAGCGCGCAGCTATGGCTAGCCTCTTCCCGTCCGGGCTCCAGGCGAGGCTGTCAACCATCAGCCAGCGGAGCCCCAGGTCTATCTCAACCCCGGCCCCAGCCTCGGGGTCGAGGAGGAAAGGCCGGACAGTCACATTGTAGACCCAGCCCCTGCCGTTGAACCACAGGGGGAGCCCCTCGATGTGCTTCACGTCCTCCTCCCTGTCGCCCACCGCAGCCGCAGCTGCGAGCAGTCTCCCGTCCGGGCTCCAGGCTGGGGACGCGAACCACCGGGCACGCATCAGCACCTGGCTCCCTGTGCTCCCCACGGTGGAGGACCGTAGCTCCACCACGCCCCTCCTCCGCCGATCCTCCACCCTCCTGATGAACACGTAGCGCTCCCCAAGAGGCCCCGGCACCGGGCACGAGTCACCAGGGCCGCTCTCAAGCACCCTCCTCTCCCCAGACACGTCGTGGACCCAGATGCTCGACTCGTAACGGTCGCCCTCCAGGTCAACCCTCGTCACGACGTAGAACACGCGCCTACCCGACGGGTCCACGCGAGGGCTCGAGACTATCACGAGGTCGCCGAGGCTCTCCGGGCCCGGCAGCCTACGGGAGTCCACCAAACCAGGGACACCAGCCTCCAGGCGCCTCGGCGGACGATATACGGGCAGCGCAGCTGGGGAAACCCTCCGGGAACCCGTCACGTTCCTCGACATGTAGCCGTCCTTAGGTCCAGCGTGGCAGTTGCCTACCTCGCTGCTGTGCTGCTAGCCTCTGCACGTGCAACATCGTCCAGGTATAGCTTGTAGAGGCGAAGCAGATCTTTCTCAGCCTCTTCTCTGTCGCCGTACACTAGTATCGCCTCATCCACCAACGTTTTTGCCATGGAGGGACTTACACTGATATCTAGCACTACGAGGTCTACATGCACTCCCAGCTCTTCTTCGAAGAGCAGTTGAAGCCTCCCAATCTCAAGCATGCTGCGTGGCTTGCGTCCAAGCTTCACAGCGACATCAACGTCTCTGCCGCATCCTCTTCGCGCCAGCGAGCCGAACACGAGGACATAGCGCAGGCCGAGGCGCTGGGCAAGCACTCGAATCCTTGGTTCTACGTCGTCGAGGCACGGGTCGCTCCCGGCCAGCTCCTCGAGCCTGCGGATTATAGCCGGGGTCTTCTCCGCTATCTCGCGGAACGCCTCCATCTCGAGATCCGGGTCTATATCGACATACATGTGTACGAGAATGTTGCGGAACCCTGCAAGGCCCTCAAGGAACTCCGCCAGATCCTTTCCGAGGCCCATGCGCCTACTAAGCCACCTAGCCAGCTCGCGATAGGTGCCCGGCTTCACGCCTCTCTCCCTGGAGGCGAGCACGGCTGCGAAGTCGAGTATAGACTGTGCTATGAGCTGGGCAAGCCGCTCAACAGCATAGATTCTCTCCTCGCCACGCTCGTAGTCCCTAAGAGCATCTATGAACTCCTCGTAGTAGCCTATGGCAGCTCTAAGAATGTTCGCTAACTTGCTCAAAGTAGCCCCCGGGGGCTGCAGGCGCCACACCGAACGGGTAAAACGGTGAGCCCCGCGGCTCTAGCTATGGTGTCATAGAACCTAGTCGTGGCTCTCTAGGAGCGTGTTGCGGTACTTGTCGCGGAGCCGCTTCTTGTCTATTTTGCCGACGCTGGTCTTGGGGAGGGGCTCCTTTTCGATTATGTACTTGTCGGGCAGCCACCACTTCGGTATAACGCCCTGGTCTACGAAGCCGCGTAGGTGCTGGTGGAGCTGCTGCGGGGTCAGCTCCGACTCGCAGCCTGGCTTGGGCACTACTACGGCGACGGGCCGCTCGCCCCACTTTGGGTGCCTGGCTCCGACTACTGCGGCTTCGGCGACGCAGGGGTGCTGGCTGAGGAGGCTCTCCAGGCGGAGCGTTGATATCCATTCGCCGCCGCTCTTCACCACGTCCTTGGCGCGATCCATTATCTGTATGTAGCCGCTTCCGTCCCAGACCGCTATGTCGCCGGTGTGGAAC
>CAZIWH010000039.1:0-14081 GCA_964542985.1 uncultured Hyperthermus sp.
GGAGGGGTACCATGTGCCCTGGTACCTGTAGCTCCCGCAGCGCGGACACACCGTTATCCTAAGCTCCTTCGGTGCCTCGCCTAGCCCGTAGACCTCAAGGTAGCAGCTGGGACAGAGCCTCCCATCTACCAGCGTGTCTACCTCCCTGCCACAGCGGATACACATAGGCATAGTCTAGCCACCTTCCCGTGCGCAGCCGCCTCCCTCTCCACCGGTTCTCCTGCGACGCATGCCAGGAACCCCTTCATGGATGCTGCTGCGGCTAATTATGCTCCCGGCCTACCTGGCCTCCCCCCTGGGGGCTGGGTGGATGCACTACGGCTGCCCAACCGTCGTAGCAGCTGAGAGGATCTACACCGGGTTCAAGCCCACAAGGTATGTTGAGGCCGTGGCCACTGTGGGGGGTATCGTGGTCTACGCTGGCTATGAGGCTGAGGCGCTGCGGGTGGCAAGAGAGGCTGGGAGGGCGATGGGCTGCAGGCTCCGCTACTACCGCCCCGACGGCGTAGGTCTGCCGGGGTTTGTTGACGCCCACCTCCACCTTGCGGGCATCGGGTTCGACTCGGAGGGGCTTGACCTCCGTGACGTGGAGAACATCGATGAGCTGAAGAGGCTCGTCAGAGAGGCCGCCGCGAAGACGAGAGGCTGGATCCACGGGAGGGGCTGGGACCAGGACAGGCTGGGCGCGTGGCCGACCAGGTACGATCTGGACGAGGCTGCCCCGGGGAGGCCCGTGGTGTTGATGCGGGTCTGCGGTCACGCGGCTGTGCTCAGCACCGAGGCCATGAGGAGGCTCGGGCTCCTCGGCGGCCCTAGGAGGCCTCACGTGGACTACGGCTGCGACGGAGCGCCCACCGGGATAGTGTTCGAGGAGGAGGCTTGGAGAGCCTACAGGGAGGCTAGGAGGAGCCTGGACGCGGCGCGTCTTGTGCTTCGGGCACAAGAGCTGCTGCTTTCCAGCGGCATCACAGCCGCGGCTACAATGGGGGCGGATTGGCATGAGATGAGGGGGCTTCTGGAGGCATGGAGGAGCGGGCTGCTGAGGCTGAGGGTGCGCGCCTACCTCGACTGGAGGCTCTTCGAGGTACTGGACTCTGCCGGCTGGGTTCCCGCTGGGCTCGGTGACGACGTGTTCAGGGTAGCAGGGGTTAAGCTCTACATGGATGGCAGCCTAGGGGCGAGGACGGCGTGGCTGAGCGAGCCCTACAGCGACGACCCGTCCACGTCTGGCAGGAGGCTCCTCTCCGCCGAGGAGCTTGCCGCGAGAGCCAGGAGGGCCAGGAGCTGGGGTCTCGACGTAGCCGTCCACGCGATAGGGGATGCCGCCATCCGCGAGGCGCTCCGCGGCTTCACCGCCTCCGGCTGCAGGTGCAGGCTGGAACATGCGAGCCTCTTGCCGCCCGGGCTCCTAGAGGCCCTAGCCTCCGCCGGCGTCAGGGTGGCCGCGCAGCCGGGCTTCGTGCTAAGCGACTACTGGATCCCGGAGAGGCTCGGGGAGAGGGCTAGGTGGCTCTACAGGTTTAAGAGCATGCTGGAGTCTGGGGTAATGCTAGGCTTCTCTAGCGACGCGCCAGTGGAGCCCCCCAGCCCACTGCGTGGCGTCTACGCCGCCGTCGTGAGGCCGGGGCCCCTCGGAGAGGCGAGCCCCGGGGAGAGGCTTGACGTGGAGACTGCGCTGTGGCTCTACACGCAGGGATCCGCCCTCGTGCTGGGCGAGACGCGGCTGGGCTGCCTTGAGCCGGGCTGCTATGCTGACATAGCCGTGCTGGATGCTGACCCCCTCGCCGAGCAGCCAGAGGCCCTGCCCGACCTAGGGGTGGTGGCAGCGTTTGTCGGCGGCTCGGCGGCGTGGAACAAGGGGAGCCTGTAGGATCATGGCCAGAGCTTGTGCCGCCGCCCTCTGCCTCGACTCCTGCGTGCCGAGGCCTGGGCTGACGAGCCTCCTCCGCCCCGCCGCGGGGCATGAGCCGCTCGGGTTCCTGGGGCTCACGGGGCTGGGCTACGAGGCCTGCCTCTGCGCTTGCAGGCTCGGCCTCCGCCGCTCCAGGGGCTGGACCCGGTGCTGGCTCCGCGCAGTCGAGGAGATGCTCGCCGCGTGGGGGAACACTGGGCTGGGGAGCCTCTGGCTTCTCAGCCTCCAGGCCGCGGGCTTCGGCCGCGCCGCCGTGCTCGGCTTGGAGTGGAGGGACTGGGCTGTGATGGGCGCCGCCCTAGAGGCTGTGGAGTTGGAGGGCGTGGAGGGGGCTGCTAGGCTCTACCGCGGGCTCAGCATGGCCGCGCCCCGTTACCTCGGCCGCATCTCCTGGGCTGGGCTCCCGGATGCCTCGTCGCCGTGGAGCAGCATGGAGGCCTGGGAGAGGAGGCTGGGGCTCGCCGAGCTGGTGAGGGAGGCCGGGCTCTACGACCTGGTGATGAGAGACTCAGCGGAGGGACTGGGGCTGAGCCTGGGTTACGTGCTTGGGGCCCTTGAGGAATGGGCGGCTGAGGCGGGGCTCGTGGAGGCCTTCGGGAGGGCGACGTTGCTAGCCGCCTCTCTGGGGGACATGCTTGTCCGTAGGCGGAGCGGTGTGCCACGGGAGGCGTTCAGAGAGGCCCTGGGGAGCCCGGTGGCCGAGGCTAGGCTCTGGGGCATGCTGCGCCGCGGCGGGGGCCCTGGGGGGGCCGCTGACTTGGCCGCCTCGGCTGCCGCAAGGCTTCTGGCCAAGTGGCTGGCGGGGCTCGTGGAGCTGCGCAGCTACCCCGGGTGGGGCTAGCCTCAAAACCCTGCCCAGCCGCAAGAGTGACGACTCCCGACGGGTCGGTGGCCGAGATGCGTTGGAGAAGCTGGGGGAAGGATACAGTAGCCGCCAACGTCGCCGGCCTGGCGCTCCTCAGCTTCATAGTAGCCGCTGGCTTCAGCGCAGGCAACCTGCTCCTACCCTACCTCGTGCTCGCACTGGAGGGCATACTGAAAGCCCTCCCCGAGAAGCTCACGATGATAAACGCCTCGAGGGCCGCTATAGAGGTCGGCGGCCTCGTAACCGCCTTCATGGCCGCCAGGGCGTTCGTAGCCGCGGCCTCCGGGTGGCTGAGCGACAAGCTGGGCAGGAAGCCCCTCATAGTCTCCGGCGTCATGCTCTACGCTGCCTCCACGGCTCTATACTACCGCGCCTCCAGTATACCAGTGCTGCTCCTCCTCAGGGGCATCCAGGGAGTATCCTCAGCAATGACGTGGCCCGTGGCCGAGACACTGCTCATGGACAGTGTGCCCCCGCTCGCCAGAACCAGGGCGATGAGCATCTACGTGGTGAGCTTCAACCTAGGCAACGTTGTAGGCCCCTTGCTGGGCTCCGCAGCGTATGCCGCGGCACTGAGACTCCTCGGCCCCGGCATGAGCGTGACTGAGGCGTTCCAGGCGCCGTTCCTGCTGCTCGCCCTCCTCGCGGCCCCAGCCATACCCGTGGCACTCATGCTCCGCGACCCCGGGGCGGGGAAGGAGCACCACGCGGCGTCAGAGGCAATGAGGAGGTTTACAGGAGGGCTGCTGGAGCTACCCGCTGCAGTGAAGAGGGCCCTCAAGGGGTTCTACGCTAACGCTCTCCTAAACGGCATAGCCGTAGGCATAGTGTCCAGCATCTTGATACTATACATTATCCAATACATAGCCAGGACTCCGGAGGCGGTGGGCACCCTGCTCGCTATACCGGGTTTCGCAGGCATGCTAGCCGCTTACCCGGCCGCGAGGAGGCTTGATAGGATGAGTGATGAGGCCAGGCTCGCAGTCCTCGTAGCCTCCGCTACAACGTCAAGACTCATACTAGCCTCACTAGGCTTCATAAGGAGCACCCTGGCATTCGTAGCCGCATTGACTGCCATGAACGTGTTGTTTAACATTCTACTGCCGCTTATGAGGAGCCTCGAGGCGGGTCTCGTGCCCTCCCGCCTCCGTGGCAGGGTGTTCGGCCTACACCAGGCGATGTTCAACATAGGCATGACTATAGGACCGCTGATAGGCTCATGGATATATGAGGCCTACGGAAGTGTGGAGATACTGCCCGGCGTCACGGGCGCGCAGGCTGTGTTCCTGCTCGCAGGGCTCCTCGGGCTCGCGGGTGTGCCGCTGATAGCCCTCCTCTACCGCCCCGCTGCCGTAAGGGAAGCATGGGAGAAGGGCTAGCCGCGGCGCCTAATCCTTCCCTTTTCTACTGCGAGCGCTATCCTGTAAACAGCCTCCGCCATTGCTGACGCCAGGCTCCGGAGCGCAGCCTCCACCTCCTCAACGTCTCTTCTCGCTTTCGCGCGGCTCGCCCACTCCAGGTACCCTCTTATCCTGGGCTCGACTGCGAGGAGCAGCGGCGTGTCGCCGATAAGCCTCGCCGCCGCCTCTGCGGCGTCGAGGAGCCTCCCATCCCTCTCCGCCACGCGGAGCGCGACGACGCCACTGTAGCTTGTGCTGAGGAGGCGGAGCAGCATGTTCCTCTGGTCCTGGCCGTAGTAGTAGACCTTGTGGCCTGCGGCGAGGAGACGGTCAAGCACTGAGAGCGCAGCCTGCGCCGCCCTGGAGCCCAAGTCTAGGCTGAGCCTCCCCGCCACGGTCTCTACCGCCGGCCTGCCGGAGCCGTCGTAGCCCGCGACCGTGGCGACAGCATACTGGCTGCCGTCGCTGCCCTGGAGGGTCTCGTAGAGCGCAACTATGCTGGCGACGCCGTGGCTCGGACTGGGCCTCGGATGCTCTATCACCAGCCCGCCTGCCTCTACCTCCTGGCTCCCCGCTATCACCCTCGCCGCCTGCGAGGCGAGCGCCGCAGCCCTGGGGAGCCCCACCTCGCCGCGGAGGAGACGGACAGCGGAGACCGGATCCACGGCTGCAGCGAGAGGGATAGCCATGCCGGGGAACTGGTAGGTCTTCAGCCTCTCGGCTATGCTGGCCCAGTCCGTCCTCTCCAGGAGGCCCGCGGCCTCGCGCTCCCAGAGGTGGATGAGCTTCACGCTCCCTGCACTCACCACGCGGAACTGTAGGAGGCCGAGGGGTATCGCCAGCCCTGGGTCTAGGCGGAGGTAGACTAGGAGCATCGTCAACCCCAGGCGGAGATCCTCGGCGGAGACTGTGCCGGGCGCCTCGAAGACGTAGCCGTAGGTGTAGTCCCGGTACCTCCCGGCCACAGGAGCCTGGAGCTGCACTACCGCGGTCTCATGGTAGACTCTGGCCCTGCCTCCCGCTGCTGCGCCGAGCCGGGGCCTCCTGCTCTCGACCAGCCACTCGACCTCCACGGGCTCCTCGAGCAGCTCCCCGAACCCGCTCGTCGGGGCCGAGACGCTGAGGACTACCGTGGGGAATATCCTGCCGTAGCGGAGGTCGTCCTGGAAGCTGGGTCTTTCACCCCAGACGCGCTTCACGTCCTCATACCTCGCCACCGCCGCTGCAAGCCAGTCGTGCTCCACGACAGCCTCCTCGGGGGGCTGCTCGTAGACCCTGTACTCTCTTGGCTCTATCCTCACCACGATGTTCTCCGTCATCGGGTCGTAGCTGCCCGGCTGGTACTTCTCCACCGCATCCCTTATGCTGATCTCCTCGCTCCTTATCACCGTCTCCCTCCCACCCCTCACGATGACCTTCCTGTAGCCGTAGGGCGGGCCATGCTCGTAGAACCCTATCTCGCTCCAGAACACCCTACCCTTCCTGCTGAGCCCCAGCTTAGAGCCGGTTAGGGTCTCGCGTTCCTCCACGAGCCCGAGGCGCTGCAGGAGGCGGAGCTCCTCGCGGGGCACCTCGTGGCCCCTGAGGAGGCGCCAGAGACCGCGGAAGAGGGCGGCGTAGGCGTTCATCTTGTTTATGTAGAGTTTCTCAAGCGGCAGCTGGAGCCACTGCTTTAGCGCGCTGCTCCCCGCCTCTAGGAGCTTCCTGTCCCACAGCCCCGAGGGAACGACAAGACTCTCCGTGACCCCCAGCTCGCGGCGCCTACCCTTCCTCCCCTCTCTCTGCATATACTCGCGGAGGTCCGGCGGGAGGCCTATGTGGACGACGCGGTTAACGTTACCTATATCTATGCCTTGCGCCAGCGTCCTCACAGTTATTATCATCCTGACCTCGCCGCGCCTCGCCTTCTCCTCGAGCCTCTCCCTCCTCTCCTTCGAGACAAGGTGGTGGTGGACGCCCACCAGGCCCCGCTTCTCCGGCGGGAGACGCTCCAGGAGCCTCCTGTAGAGCCTCTCAGCGGCTCTTATGCTCCTCGTGAAGACCAGCGTCACCATTCCGGGCTCGGATGAGTCCAGCACCGCCTGGAGTATCTCAACAAGGTCTATCCCGGGCCTCGGCGGCCTTAGCCCAATGGCCTCTAGGGCCTCGTAGATTTCGTAGAAGTGTTCCCGGAGCTCCTCCTCATCGTAGACCATGTCTAGTATCCAAGGTGCCCTGGACTTAACCACGGGAGCGTAGGCGCGGACGTACTCGCGGAGAGCGTCCACACCCTTCCCGAGGACTATTATCGTCCGGCTCGGCGTCTTGAAGGGCCTGCCCTCGATTATCCTCGTCTCCCTGCCAGTGGCCCCTGTGAGATAGGAGGCAAGCTCCCCAGGATTACCCAGTGTCGCGGAGAGGACGACTACACGGGGCGGCTTGGCGGAGACGTGACGGGAGAGCAGCTCCACTATCGCCAAGAGTAGGTGGGCTCCTCTCGGCCCGTAGAAGTCAAGCTCGTCGAACACCACAACGTCGAGCCTAGAGAGGAAGTCCTCCAGGAGCGCACGGTGGGGGCTCATAGCCATCCTCTTCATCTCCGCCAGCAGGAACGCCGGATTAGTCACCACAACCATCGCGGAAGCGATAGCCTTCAGCGTCTCCTCTCCCCGTCTCCCCCTCCTCTCGAGGCTCGGCCTGTCAACCCTCAAGACGGCGCCACGGAGGCCCGCCGCCGAGTAGTACTCCTCAAGCCTCCGTATCTGGTCGGCGGCGAGAGCAAGGGTGGGGTAGACGGCGAGCACCCTCCACCTATTTCGGAGCGCCGCGACGGCCCATGCCTCGGTCTTGCCGGAGCCCGTTCTTGCGGTGAGTATAACGTTGCTGCCATCCTCGAGGGCGTGCAGTGTCTCCTCCTGGTGCTTGTAGAGCCTTAGGCCGCGGAGCCTCGTGGAGGCCAGCTTGGGCACAAGGTCCTCGAAGCGGAGGCTGGACTGCTCCGGCTCCTCACCGGGCTCCTCATAGACTACGAGCTCGTAGCCGAGGCCGCGGAGGCTCGCCGCGAGCCTGCTGGAACCATGTCTGCCCAGAACCCATCCCCGCGTAGAGGGTACGCCCGGGGGGAGCGGGTGGGGGTGATACTGGTCTCCCCAGGGGAGCGGGGGCTAGAAGACTACACGGGCCACGTAGAGTCTTGCCCTGGCGTAGTCGTAGAACATCTCTATACCCATTAGCTTGGGTAGCTTGGTTACCACGTCTCTCTCACTTATCAAGCCCTCCAGCTTACCCTTCTTGTCGACTACAGGTAGGGCGCTTATGCCGCGTCTCCTCATGAGGCGGAGGGCGTGGCCGACGTCGTCCTCGGGGCAGGTGCAGGCGGGGCTCGCCACCGCGATTTTCGTCACCCTATCTTCTACGGGGCTGTTGCTCTTCTCTAGCTTCTTCATGTTCTCCTCCACCGCTAGGTAATCGAGCACATCCCTGGCAGTAATCATAGCCTCCAACTTGCCCTCCTTATTCACCACTGGTACGTGACGGTGCCTATACTTGTCCATCACTGTTATCGCGTCAATTATCCTCGCCTCGGAGCCCACGCTGTGAACCGGCGAGGTCATGACTTCGTGAACAGCGACATGTATCTCGCCGAGAGCCATTATGCCCGCGATATGCTTCTCAGAGATTATTCCGAGCACCCTGTTCTCCTTATCTACGACAGCCACCGCTCCTATATTGAGCCTCGACATTATGTAGACGACGTCCTCTACGCCGAACTCGCCTATAATCACCTTGGGTGGGTCCTTCCACATTATGTCCCCGACCCTTGTCTCGGATAGTCTCTTGTAGATGCTGCCCTCCTCGTAGCCTCTCCTTATCGCGCCCAGTAAGCGGCGGACGGAGAGGATGCCCTGCAGCCTGCCCTCCTGATCCACGACGAGCGCGTGCCTTACCCCCCTCTGGTCCAGGGCGAGCATTGCTTCAAGGAGGCTCTGCTGAGGCTCCAGCACCACGGGCGGCGGGTAATGGCCCAGTAGAACGAGCCTAGCCTGCAACCCGGCTTAGCCCCGGTGCCGAGAAGTCCAAGAGAGGGGCGTAAAATAGGCGCGCCGCGCGGGCCACGCCTTACTTAGAAGGGGGGCACGGGCTGCTCGGCGCCGCAGGCTTCGCAGATGAGAACCCAGGCCTTGCCCCTCCTCTCTAGCCTCGTGTCGGGGGCGCCGCAGGTGGGGCAGATTACGTAGGTCTTCACGAACCTCTGTATCAAGTTGTTGAGCGTGACGCTGGACACCTTAGCATTTATTATCAGCATGCCGTTGTCCTCGTCGT
Organism: uncultured Hyperthermus sp.; assembly: GCA_964542985.1. GTDB lineage: Archaea > Thermoproteota > Thermoprotei_A > Sulfolobales > Pyrodictiaceae > QNYQ01. The sequence goes on from CAZIWH010000039.1 coordinate 8,480, forward strand.
AGTTGCCGCTCGTACCTAGCTCCTTCAACAAGTACCTCATGAGTATCCTCGGGTCGCGCCTCATCACATCAGCCAACTGCTTGAAGTTCCTTATAATCGTCTTCGTGCCAACCCTCTCCACCTGCACCCTGGGCAGCACGAAGCGGCTGGCCCTGGCTGCCCTCGCCGGGAGCCTCTGATAGAGCCTCTGCAGCAGGTACTCATAGTCGTAGACCAGGTCTAGCCCCTTCTTCGCCAACACATGCCACCCCATGGAACCGCCGGTGGAGAGGCGCTGAGCCAACTATATACACTGCCCGGGGGCGCCGCTCACCATAGACGCAGCCGGGGAAGAGGGGGCCTTGGCAGAGGAGCCGATGGTATACATAAACGTGATAGAGGTGCGCGGTGAGGTCGTAGTAGCAATATGCGATGAGGATCTGCTCGGAGCGAAGCTCATCGGAGAGGACTTCGTGCTCCACGTGAACGAGAGGTTCTATGGCGGGGAGCGTGTGCCGCTGAGCTACGCGATGAGCAAGGCAAGGGAGGCTACGATACTGAATCTTGTGGGCAAGAATGCGGTAAGCGCGGCTATAAGGGAGGGACTGGTACACCCCGAGGCTGTGCTCCACGTAGCCGGGGTGCCCCACGCCCAGGCTGTGAAGATGCCGTACTAGCCCCGGCGCCGTAGAAAAGTAGCAGCGGGTCGGAGCCGTACCAGTCCCGGTAGAGGATACGGCGCAGCACCTTTTCCACATAGACCGCCGCATCGTGGCCGAGGCCGAGCACGTGCTCGACGTACTCGTGCATGAATGCCTCGTCTATGTACCATTCCGCTTCCTCCACGAGGTTCAGCCACCGGAGGTTAATGCATATCCTTCCCTCGTTGAACCATGCCGCTCCGTCGCATTCTCTGCTCACCAGCTCGATCTCCACCATTGTGCCCGGGCCTCCCGCCGGAGGGCCGCGGGGAGCCGGGAGCCCCCTATATCGCGTTTAGGAGCCATGACCGACAGCTGGCATGCCTCATCAAACCGGTTTTCCTCGGAAGAGGGGAGCCGGGGCCCCAGCGCCGGGCCCTGGGGCCGCGTGGCGACCAGGCTCCACCGCGTTTAATCTGGCCGGTGTTACTGGGGCTCCACGGGCTTCGCCCAGCTATGGTCCAGGAGAAAGCCCTGACCGGGGAGGTGATGCGACTGAGCAGCGCCGCTGCAACGGCTGTCGCGGAGGAGCTACGCCTCCGGGCATCATATACACGCGAGACCGCTAAGACCGTTAGAGGGCTAGCCTATGCCGCGAGGGAAGCCATGCGCACAATGGAGTACCTGTACCTATCCCCCATGGAGAGGCTGCGCGTGCTCGCCTCCGTCTCCGGCCTGGGCATGGCCATGGCGGGGCTCGCCGCCGGCGTCCCCGCCTACTTGGCCGCTTACAGGATAGCTGGAAACATGTACTCGCTGCTACGAGCCGGAAGGAAGGTTAACGTCGGCGAGATAGGTCTGGCTCTCAGGAGCCTCCTGGAGGAACTCGTCTAGCCTTGTCTCTCATCCTCCGCGTTCGCCCCGGGGGCGCCGCTTTTTCAGCCACCCTGTCTCCGGGACTATTCCCACCGGGGGTGCGCTCCCCTGACCAGGCCCATCTACGAAGAGGAGTACGACGGCCTACTCCTAATGGAGTATGAGGAGTATGAGCTGGAGCACCCAGGGTTCTTGGTGCTGGGGCTGCCGGACACGGGTCTTGTCGGAGTGATATCTGCTAATCACCTGGTAGAGGCATTAGACATGAGGGAGGTCGCGGGGATAGACGTACTTCCGTTAACACCGCCAGTGGCGGTGATATCTAAGGGCGAGGTTAGACCACCCCTGCGAATATTCGTGAAGGACAACATAATGACGTTGACGGCAGAGACTCCTATCCCGCCCGCAAGCGTCCATAGTCTCTCCAAGATGATAATAGACTATGCGATGAAGAGAGGGGTAGACTACGTCATATCGATAGTTGGCGTCGCCTCCCCCGCTAGGATAAACATAGAGAAGCCCAGGGTATACTGGATAGCAAGCAACGAGAAAGCCCGGAAGCTCGTAGAGCCCCTGAGCCTGGAGGGCTTCCTCAACGGCTACCTGGTCGGCCCCTACGCACTGATACTGAAGAACGCGATAAGGGCACGCGTCGCGAACCTCGTCCTACTAGCCGACGCCTACATCGAGTTCCCGGATCCGGAGGCCGCCGCAGAGGTACTCAACGTGGTCTCAAAGATAACGGGTAAGGAGATAGATACTAGAAAGCTGCTAGAGCAGGCCGAGATGATAAGGCTCCGGCTTAGGGGCCTAATGAAGCAGACCAAGCAGACCATGAGCGAGATGGGTGCACCGAGCCTCATGTACGCCTAGCGCATGAGGAGGAGGGATGGGCCGTGGAGGAGCTTAGACGCGAATTCGAGAGGCTTCGTAAAAAGATGCTGCAGAAGATAGACGGGATGCTCAGCGAGTTCGCGTCACTGCGTGCCGACTGGACGCCGGACGGCGCACTGAAGCCCCTTTACACCATCTACGAGTTCCCCGACCGATACGTGATACTCGTAGACGTTGCCGCAGCTGACACTTCAAGCGTAAATGTGATAGCCACAGAAGACATGATAACAGTAGAGGCTAGGCTAGAGAAGGAGATAAGCCTCGGGGACATCTACGGCACCATAGCCGGCCACGGCGTCTCTGTTCGCTATTACCGACATGAGATACCACTGCCGCCCGACGCTGAGCCCAAGGGAATGAGAGTCAGAGTAAGGCCCGACAAGATAATCGAGATAGTCCTGCCGAGGAAGCCTGGCGCCGCGGCAGGCATGAAATAAAATCCGGTGGCCTAGCCTCATCTCCCCGGAGGTTGGCGGGCCATGGTGTACGAGGGCGTGGTCGAGAAGGACGAGAAGGGATACTTCGTCCGCCTTCCCGACGAGATGGTCGCGAGCATAAGGTGGAAGGAGGGCGACAAGGTAAAGATTGAGTTGAGCGAATGGAGGGGCCGTGTGGTCATCGTAGTCTACAAGTAGCCCTCGTGGCGGCTACCCTTGGCTGTTTTCTCCCACCCCCTTCCGCTGCGAAAAGAGAAAGAGGGATGCTTTAGTGCTCCTCTGAGAGGTTCCAGGGTTTGCCTTCCTTGGTTATCTTCTCGGGTAGGCGGTCGGCGTAGCGGCGGAGGAACTTGAGGTCCTCGTCCTTCTTGCGAAGGTTGTCGGGGAGCATTCTGGGTATCTCATCTATTATAGGATACCAGCGGCCGCAGTTGGGGCAGTAGAGAACCCCGGTGGCGACCTCCACTTTGAGGCACTGGTCGCAGGGGGTGTTGCCATCAACCTTCTCTATCTTCTTGCCTATGGGTGTTTGGAGGCGGTAGCAGTATAGCTCGCATAGCGGGGGCTTGAACTGCTGCAGCAGCTCCCGTATCTGGGGCTCCCGGTCGGGGTACTCGCGCTCCTCTATCACGTAGAGCTCTAGCGGGAAGTGCTTACACATGGGACAGGCCGCTATATCCATGAACCGGTACTTCATTGCCCGGCTAGCCTCCGGGCCTTCTCCGCCAGCTCTTCGGCCAGCTTTTTGGCCTTCTCGGGGCTCCTAGCCTCAACCATTATCCTAAGCACTGGCTCTGTCCCGCTGGGACGGACGAGGAACCAGAAGTCCTCGCCGTCGACCCTTATCCCGTCGACCGTCACTATACGGTAGCCCGGCCTGCCTTCGTATTCTCTGCGCAGCTCCTCCACAACCTTGAGCGCCTTGTCTCTCGCCATGGGTATCTTCGTCTTCACCGCGTAGTAGCGGGGGAGCTTCGCGAACAGCTCCGAGGCCTTAGCGTTCTCCTTGGCCATCATCTCCAGGAAGAGGGCCAAGGTCATGCCGCCGTCTCTGGCCAGGAGGTGTGGCGGGTAGAGGAAGCCTCCGTTCTCCTCGAAGCCCGCTACGCCACCCTCGCGGAGCAGCGTGTAAGCTATGTTTATGCTTCCGACCGGCGTCCACCTTACCTCTATGCCACGGGGCTCCAGGTAGTCAGTTACTAGCCTGCTGCTCGACACCGCTGTGACAACTCTCCTTGGAGCGTCGGGAAGCTTGTGCTCGGCAATGTAGGCTGAGAGGAGTGCGCCGACACGGTCGCCCCACCATGCCTCGCCGCGCTCGTCTATGAATATCGCCCTGTCTCCGTCCCCGTCATGGCCTACGCCAAGGTCTAGGCCCAGGGCTGTCACCGCCCTGGCTGCCTCGGCTAGGCTGCTAGGAGTGGGTTCGGGTTCCCTGTAGGGCTCGGGGCTAGGGTTGCAGGCCAGCGTGTACGCCTTGACCCCTAGGGCGCGGAGTATCCTGGGCGTGGTGAGGGCTGAGACGTTGTTGGCGCAATCGACTAGGACGCGGTAGCCCCTCGACTTTATGAGCTGCTTATCCACCTTCTCCACGACGCCGTGGACGTAGGTGTCTATGACGCGATCCTCTGTGGCAGCGTCTATGGCTGCACGGCTCCAGGGAACGAGCCGGAACCTCTCAGAGAAGTATATCTCCTCTACCTTCCTCTCAGTCTCTCTATCTATCTCTATGCCGAGGGGCCCCACAACCTTTATCCCATTATACTCTGGTGGGTTGTGGCTCGCCGTCACTATCACGCCGGCATCGTAGCCGAGGGTCTTCACAGCGTACTGTATTGCTGGTGTCGGCGCATAGCCGCCCCGGGAGACGATGAATGGCCTCGCCCCAGCCGCCTCAAGGCCTGCTACTACGGCGTGGAGCACCGCGTCGCCGCCGGCCCTAGCATCCCTGCCGACGAGGATCCTGGCCCCCTCGCCGAAGAACGTGCCGACTGCGAGGCCGAGGCGGAGGGCCAGGATTGGAGTCAGCTGCGTGAATACTATGCCGCGGACACCGTCTGTGCCGAACAGCTTACCCAGGGCAGGGCACCCCCTGCCGAAGAGTATCCGCGTGGCTCTGGGTAAAGACCTCTATACCAGCGTGGGGCGAGCCTAGCGGCCCCCTCAACGGGTGGCGGCCCTGTACATGGAGCTGTGGGGTAGGAGGCCAAGCTGCGTCCTCGTGGTAGCTACGGGCGGTGGAGGGGACTCGGGTAGCGCCGCCCTCTTGGCCGAGGCCATAGCAAGGTACGGGGTGAGGACTGTAATCGCGGCTGTGCCCTGGGAAAGGTATGTTCGGGACCCTCTCCCCGGCCCAGTGCCGCTCAGCCTCTTCACCGGCGTGGAGCCCGTCGGCGAAGCTGCCGTAAGGGTGGCCGGCTGCTGCGGCGCGTGGCGCGGAGGCCACTGGATCGTGCCGAGCGCATGCCGCGCCTGGGAGGCCCTCGGGGGAAGAATACCTGTCTACCTGCTGGAGGCCTGGGGCGGCACCTCTTCAGTGGCGCGGGGGATTGAGGAGGTGGCCTCTATCCACGGCTGCGAGGAGTTCATAGCCTTCGACGTTGGCGGCGACATTCTGGGCTGCGGCTGCGAGGAGGACCTCTGGAGCCCCCTGGGCGACGGCCTCGGCCTCGCCGCGCTCCTCCGCCTCGGTGTCGGCGGCCTCGTTGCCGTCCACAGCCCCGGCGCGGACGGTGAGCTGCCGGAGGAGGCAGTGCTGGAGTACGTAAGGAGGGC
>CAZIWH010000039.1:14091-16668 GCA_964542985.1 uncultured Hyperthermus sp.
ATGTCTGGGCCCGCGGCCTCTCCAGGAACGACGTAGAAGTGCTCGAGCAGCTCCTCTCCCGCGTATACACCGAGGCCGGGAGACCCGCCCTCCTCGCTATGAGGGGCGAGAGGGGCCGCATGTCCATAAGGAGCGGCACGAGGAGCCTCGAACTCAACATAGTTAAGACTCTCACATTGTTCCTCGACGCCGATGTCGTTGGGCGCTGGTCTGCGGCGAGGCTCATAGTCGGCTCTAACAGCCTCTTGGAGGCTAAGAGGCTTATGAACGAGGCCGGAGTCTACACGGAGCTCGACTTCGAGGAAGACGTTGCGGAGATTATGAGGAGGTCGGGTAGACTGCCGACCGGGAAGGAGCTGCTCAAGGCGAAGGAGAGGAGGCTCAGGGAGCTGAAGCCCTGCAGGGCCTGCTAGCCCTTCTTTTTACCCCGCCGCGGCCTTCGTTCCGGGGCAGGGACTCCATGTTCTGCACGGGATGGGAGCGTGAGCGCCTTGCTGAGGCGCGGTGGGGGACCACCCAGGATACTCGTGACCAATGACGATGGTGTCCATAGCCCGGGGCTTCGCCTCCTCTACGAGGCCGTCCGTGACCTGGGCAGGGTCTACGTGCTCGCCCCGGAGACGCCTAAGAGCGCGAGCGGACTCGGCATTACGCTCCACAAGCCACTTAGGATAAGCAAGATAAAGCTCTGGAACGACGTCACCGTCTACATGACTAACGGGACGCCGAGCGACGTCATATACCTGGCGCTGGAAGAGCTTAGCCCACGGATAGATCTGGTACTCTCCGGCGTAAACATAGGTGACAACACGAGCATACAAGTTATACTCAGCAGCGGCACGATAGGCGCCGCGGCGCAGGCAGCGCTCCTAGGCATACTGGGCATAGCGTTCTCCGCCAATGTGGGGGATGCGTCGGAGCTCGAGGAAGATACTGAGACCTGGGAGAACATCAAGCGTGTGATACGCTCCGTAGTGAAATGGGTCCTCGAGAACGGGGTGCCCGAGGAGGCGGACATACTGAGCGTGAACTTCCCCCGCCGCGTGACCCCTGAGACGAAGGCACAGATTGTGCCGGCGGCGAGAACCAAGTTCCTGCAGAAGGTGAGCATAATCTACGACCCGAGGGGCAACAAGTACTACTGGCTTTACGGCACCCTGGTGGACCCCGAGCCGGGCACAGATGTGTACACGGTTCACAAGGAGAAGGCTATAGCGCTAACCCCGCTCTCCCTTGACCTCAACCTCCACGGGACGCGGTGGCAGAACGCGGTAGCTAAGCTACAACCACTCGCCAAGAGCATAGAGGAGGCACTCGTCGCGGGCTCGGAGACCGGGTAAATAGGGGCCCCGAGTAACATGCTAGAAACCTGTGGGGGTGGTGGCCCGGTCGACGCCGCCGAGGGCGGAGGGGTGAGGCCGGGTCCGACCTCGGGGCCCCCATCCCATGGGGGCCTCCACAACCGCTCTTCGCTGGGAGACGCTTACCCTTCCTTTGCGGGGCGTAGGAGATGGCTTGGAGGAGGAAGCCGGAGACCCCTTGCAAGATTGTCGCCGTCGGTCTCGTCGCCGGCAGGGGTGCGGAGGAGTGCGCAAACGCTTGCCCCTACGGGGCGCTGCGGCTAGAGAACGGGAGGCTGAGGCTCGATGTGGAGAGGTGCGTGGTCTGCATAGCCTGCATGGCTCTCTGTGGCCCCGAGCGGGTTAAGGTTCTGAGCGACTGGAGGTGTCCTGACGAAGGGTGAGCCACGGTGCCGTCTATACGGGTTGTGTTCGTTGATGTGCACTGGCTCGGTTCCGACGGCGTGGTTGAGGGTCCGGGGTTCCTTTACCTCCGTGGCGGAAGGATAGCCGCGCTTGAGCCCGGAGAGCCGTGGGAGGAGGCGCAGTACTCGGAGATGGTTGCCGGTGGGCCTGGCAGGCTGGTGGCGCCGGGCTTCGCCGGCATAGTTGTGCCGGAGTCCTATGCGCTGCGCTGGCTCCCCGCCCTGGAGGCCGCGAGGGAGCTCCTTGAGGGAGGCGGGCTGGCGGAGGCTATAAGCGGCCTCGGCTACTGGGAGGCTTACAGTGCCGCCCTCATGGCTGCCACAGATGCTGGCTACAATGGGTTCACGAGGCTCATAGCGCTGACCCCTAACCCGGGGCCAGTGGCTAAGGCCGTGACGGATGCCGGGCTGGAGGCCCTCATACTCGTCCCCAGGGGCTGTGGCGGCCTAGACGCGGGTACAAGGCTCCAGGAGGCCGTCGGGGAGGCCAGGAGGAGCGGCGCCGACATGACTAGGCTCGAGTTCGTCCTCCTGGACTGCGAGAAGGAGGAGGGTGCCTGGAGCTTGAAGGGAGGCTGCCTCAGCTCGCCGCAGGGTAGGAGATGGTGCCCACCGCCCTGGAGCAGCGGGCTCCCAGCCTTCATAGCTGCTGGCGCCGCGGCGCCGTGGCCCCTGCTCTCCGGCGCCGCCGGCCCCGGATCCATGGAGGCCTACCGGGCTCTAACCCTCGAGGCCCACAGGGAGGCCGTAAAGGACTACGAGCCGTTGACCGGCACAGCCGGGTTCATGGTCCTTGACATGTCTGAGCCGCC
>CAZIWH010000040.1:0-16533 GCA_964542985.1 uncultured Hyperthermus sp.
CTGTAGAATGTTTTGTTTCCGCATCGTCATCATCTATTAGTGTCTCTTCCTACCCCCATGGCCGTAGAACACTACCTCCACGTCCTCCAATGTTATGAGGCCCTCCTTGACAACTTCCTCTATCTCGGGGAGTACTTGCTCTATGGTCTCCGGCTTGTCCACTACCTCGATAACCATCGGGAGGTCCTCGCTGAGGCGGAGTATCTCGGCTGTGTGTATCATGCTGTGAGAGCCGTAGCCCGCTACCCCTCTGTACACCGTGGCTCCCTTGACCCCGCGGCGTTTTAGCATGTGAAGCAGGTACAGGTATAGGGGTTTGCCCTTGTAGTGGTCGCTCTCGCCTATGTAGATGCGCAGCCTTTTCCACTTCTCGGCCAAACCGGTGGCCACCCCTGTAGTTCTCTAGCCTGGTTCCATATGGGCTGCAGCCTCTCTTACGCGCTGCCCCCTTTACGGACGAGTATAGATGACCCTAGCGGCGACTATGCCGAGATAGACGGCTGCCAGCCCGCCTAGCACATTCAGCGCTATGTTCGTCAAGCCATAGAGCGGTGACTCAGCGAGCAACATGAAGGTCTCGTAGGAGAATGTTGAGAACGTTGTGAAGCCTCCGGCGAACCCCGTGGCTAGTAGCAGTCTTTGCTCTCTGGTGAACACACCGTAGAGCCTTGACGCGCCCATTATAAAGCCTAGTAGTAGTGAACCCAGCAGGTTCACCGCGAGAGTGCCCCACGGGAAGAATGGGGTAGTGTACTTCTGGACGACGCTGGAGAGCCACCACCTGGCAAGCGCGCCGAGGCCTCCGCCTGCAAACACGAGGAGAATCTCAAGCAACACCGCTTTGCCCCCCAAGGGGCTCGTCGTGTGGCGGAAAGGCTGCAGTATTAGCGCTCTACTCTCCTGCACAATACATAGTGTAGATGACTAAGACCGAGCATCCCAGTGAAATTATAATGTTCAATAATGCTGCTTGGACAGTAGCCTATACTTGCGATGGCGTCTTCTACGACTATTCCGTATAAGGGGCGGCTATAGTCGTTTAGAGTGGGGAAACAGTCCCCAGGGGGATTCGCTATGCTCTCGGCTGTACAGTTCTCGCTGATACTGGGCCTCGTGCTCCTCGTCGGAACCGCGCTTCTAGTGGAAGCGCACAGCCACGGGGCCGAAAGAGAAGAGGCTAGGGAACCCGAACATCGGAATAGATAGCCTCCAGCAGCTCTCTGGTGCTGAATAGCGTATACCCCACCATGCGCTCCCTGGGCCACCTTGTGGCCTTCTCTCTGGCCATGCTCCAAAGCCTCTTGTGCTTCCTCGGGAGGAACAGTATGGCCTTCTCGAGGCCTCTGTCCACGAGCCTCTTCACCGCTTCGGCTAGGAGTGTGGAGACTCTTTCAGCCAGCTCCGGGCTCCCCAGCACGAGATCCGGGGGGACCTCGTAGCAGCATGGAGGGTACTCCTCTGCCCTCTCGTAGGGCACTAGTATCAGCAGGTCGCTGAAGTATAGCCACACCAGGCCCCGCGGCTTGTCCTCCTTCTCGTCCCATAGGCCGAGGCGGCGGAGCCCGCCCCTTATCTTACGGCTCGTGGGGCTCCGGGTGTAGGGCTTAACACTGCTACACGGCGTCACTAGGGCCACGGAGTAGGCGGGCTCGTATTCTTCAAGGAGCCATCGCCACCACCGCCTGGTGGCGGGGTGTGTGAAGGCCTTCTCGCCTACAAGCCCTGGATCCACGTCCACGTGGTGGCGTGGCACGAGCCTCCCCTCAGCGTCCTTCCTTATCGAGAACCTTGGGGGCCTCGGCAACCCGGTGCCATAGGTGGCGGAGCCCGTAGGGCTCACTGCTTCTGCCACACCGCTCCACCAGCCAAGGGTATTACCGTCAAGGGGGCTGGGATTAAAGCCCTCAAGACACCTGATAAGCCTGGATCCCTTGGAGGGGGAGGAGCTGAGATGCCACGTGCCCTCTTCATACTTGAGGATGGGTTCGATGACTTTGAATACTTCTATGCTAGGCATCGGCTCGAGGAGCTTGGTTTCGGGGTAGTTGTTGCGTCTCACTGTAGGTACAGTGATGTGCCCCTCTATGACCCGGAGAAGGGTGAGCTGAGACCGAGGCCATACCGTGTACGCGGCAAGCATGGCCTAGAGGTGGAGGTTGACACCGACTATGTGTCCGCGCTGAAGGAGCTTGATAGCTATGACGTGCTTGTGATCCCTGGTGGCAGGGGGCCGGACCGGGCCAGAAGGTATGGGGAGGCCGTGGAGATAGTGAGGAGGATGGCCGTCGGGGGTAAGCCTATCCTAGCGATTTGTCATGGGCCGCAGCTCTTGATCTCCGCTGCTGTCGTGAAGGGTCGGAGGATAGCCGCGAATCCGGGGATAAGGGACGACGTGGTGAATGCCGGCGGCGTCTACGTTGACGACGTGGCTGCGAGGGACGGGAATATAGTGACGATAAGGCATCCGAGCGTGATGGGCCGCGGCTTCCGCTTGTTCGTGGAGCTGCTTGCAGAGAGGGGGCTAGCTTCCCGCTGCTAGGCCTCTCGCCGGCTTCTAGTCGTTTCTTCACGGCATAATTCTTATAGCCCTTAGTGGGCGTGAGGTGGTCTCACCTCCTTGGAGGGAAGCCGGGGCTCCGAACCCGGAAACAGGAGAGGTGATGCCGTTGGATTCGGCCTACTAGGTGCCGCGGGGAAGCTTCGCAGCTGCCTAGCTGGGACGCGTGTGCTTGTAACAGATCCGGTGGATGATCTAATTCTCGGCGCGCTCCGCACGGCGGGTGTAGAGGTTGATTACCGTCCCGGCCTGAGCAGGGGAGAGCTACTAAACGTGATCTATGACTACGATGCGATAGTGGTGAGGAGCAGAACCAAGGTAGACCGCGAGGTAATAGATAAGGCCAGGAGGCTCAAGGTCATAGCTAGGGCTGGCGTCGGCCTAGACAACGTTGACTTGAAGGCGGCGGCGGAGAAGGGGATAAGAGTCGTCAATGCCCCTGCAGCGGCGACCCAGAGCGTGGCAGAGTTAACTATAGGCTTACTGATAGCCGCTGCGAGAAGGCTCACGGAGAGCATAGATCTAGCCCGCCGTGGCGTCTGGAAGAAGGTCATGGGGACTGAGCTCTACGGAAAGACGCTGGCTGTGGTAGGGTTTGGGAGGATAGGCCGTCGCGTAGCTGAGATAGCTAAGGCGATAGGCATGGACATAGTGGCCTACGACGTGGTAGACATAGGTGATTACGCGGAGAAGCTGGGCGCGAGGCAGGCAGAGGACCTCTACGAGGCCCTCCGCGTAGCTGACGCGGTGACTCTCCACGTGCCACTGACGCCGCAGACTAGGCACCTCCTAAGCTGGGAAGAGTTTAAGGTGATGAAGCAGGGAGTTATACTAGTCAACACTAGCCGCGGCGCAGTGGTGGACAGCGAGGCCCTCCTATGGGCCCTCGAGCAGGGCATAGTAGGTGCGGCGGCGCTCGACGTGCTGGAGCACGAGCCTCCGCAGACCGAGGCCGAGAGGAAGCTAGCAGCGCACCCCAGGGTCATATTGACGACCCACATCGGTGCATCAACCAGGGAGGCGCAGCGCCGCGTGGCAGAGGAGACGGCCAGGAAGCTCCTAGACGCGCTCGCAGACGTGCTCGGCTGCAAGGCCTAAGACACGAGCCCTCTAGGGCCTCCGCCCTTCTGCATGTTTTAGCCGGCAACCGGAATCCGAGCCGCTTGGACTCATTCATCGGGGCTCCTTACGGGTAGAGGTGGTTACGCATGGCTAGTGGGGAGGTGCTGCTCACACCCGGCCCCGTGATGCTCCACAAGGATACACTAGCTGCGATGGCCAGGCAGGTGGTGAGCCACAGGAGCGAGGCTTTTCGCCGCGAGCTGGACCGGCTCAGAGAGCATGTGGAGAGGGTCGCCGGCGGGGGCACGGCGCTGGTGCTCACGGGGAGTGGAACCCTCGCCGTGGAGTCCATGGCGTGGAGCCTCGTTGCGCCCGGCGAGAAGGTGCTAGTTGTGGTTCACGGCGAGTTCGGCGAGAGGCTTGCAGCAAGCCTCCAGGCCAGGGGCGCGGAGGTCGTGGAGGCGCAGCAGCCGCGCCCAGGCGAGCCCGTTGCGCTCAACAAGCTTCTCGGGGAGATAGAGAGGGGCGGCTACGCGGCCGTGGCTCTGGTCTACACGGAGACGAGCCAAGGGCTCAGCCACAGGGACGTGGAGAGGATAGCGGAGGAGGCGCATGCTGCTGGGAGCCTCGTCCTGGTGGACGCGGTTTCAGCGTTCGCCGGGGAGCAGGTTCCCCGCCCCGGCGTGGTTGACGCCATCGCGACTGCGAGCCAGAAGGCCCTTGCTGGGCCGCCGGGCCTCTCCTTCGTAATCCTCGGCCCCGGCGCCGAGGAGAGGCTCCGCGGCCGCGGCACGCCACACGGGACGCCGAGCTACCTTGACCTAGCCAAGGTGCTCCGCTTCCACATGGAGAGGAGGGAGACACCCTACACGCCTGCAGTCAACCTAGTCTATGCCATGAACAAGGCCCTGGAGCTGATCCTGGACTACGGCGTCGAGGCCTGGGTGGAGAGGCACCGTAGGAGAGCGGAGAGGCTCTATGCAGCGCTGCCCCGCGTCGGCCTCGAGCCCCTCGTCGAGAACCCGGGGTACCGCGCCTGGACCGTGGCGGCCTTCAACACACCGGTGCCCAGCAGCCAGGTAGCGGAGGCGCTCGCAGCCCACGGGATAAGAGTGGCGAGAGGTATGGGTCCCCTGAGGGACAGAGTGGTTAGGATAAGCACCATGGGCTGGAGCCCCGACTGGGTGTTCGAAAAACTACCTAGCATTGTTGAGGAGACTCTCCACGTCTAGCGGCCAAACATCGCCTCCATGGTTGTTTTGTCATTGCACTTGTACCACCATGTGTAGGGTGTGCTGGCGTCCACTCTTACGTAGGGTGTAGTGAAGCCCTCGCTCCTCCTAACGGCGTGATACAAGTGCACCTTCAAGGTGACGCTCCAGGCGCCGGGTACGCCGAACGTCACGCCTACCGACGCCCCCACATTGTCACTCAGTATTACCTGCCCCGGCTCAGCGAAGTATATGGTCATGTGGCTCTGCCCCGGCATAGCGTAGGGGGGTGCCGGCGGCGGCGTGTAGTCACCCATCCAGGGCAGGCCCAGCCTGTCGGCACGCATCACGGCTGTTATCGTATCTGGATAGAGCATCCAGTACCTCATACCTGTTCCCGTGAGCCCGGAGTCGTACATAGTCCACATCTCGTACCGGTACTCAACGTAGAACAGTATCCTCACATAGTGGTTTCCGGTCAGTGGCTCGGTCTCCTCCTCTACGACACTGCTGGCCAGATGCTTCCCGGCGCTGGTCCAGCCGGGTGGCGTTTCACCGCAGAGGCCTAGGTCGCAGTTCTCGGCGGCGTAGAATGACTCGAAGTAAGCTGCGGAGCCGTACTTGAGCCCCATCCGTGTGGTAAGCCCGTTCATGCTGTAGAGGTTTGGGCCCTCAACCCATGTGTAGCAGTAGCCGGTTGCAGAGTCTCCCTCATCGTCCGTGACGTGTATATTACACTTGAACAGCTGGCCAGCATCTATGATGCCCGTGGGTGTTATGGGAGGCCTGGTCGCAGCGGATGCACGGGCTACGGGGATCATGCGTGGAGGCTTGCTTGGCGGGTAGATGTCCTTGACGGTTATCATGGAGTGTGGCACCACTTGTATGAAGCGCCCCCAGCTGTAGACGATGCGGTGGCCGGAGACGCATGCTACTAACACGAAGAACTCCTGGGGCTCATAGTAGAGTATATGGTACCCGTTCTTGACGTCCACTGCCCCCGGCGCGGCTGGGAGAAGAGCCCTAACAGCCACGGCGGAGCCAGGCGTGACGGTGCCAGCGTATATCCTCTTGCTGAGCCCGTTCCCCGTCGGGGCGCTTGCAGAGGGCATACGGTGTACGGCAACGAAGCAAGCGTCAGCCTTTACGCTCGGCGTATGGATAACCAGCGTAACCATTATCCTTGGCTTGTTGTGGAGCCAGCTGCTTACAAGCAGCCCCAGCTCCGCCGTGTGGGTGGCGACGGGAGTGTTCGGCACCATGGCCAGAGAGATGAGAGCGGCAGCGGCTAGCAGCAAGAGCCTCCTCCTCGGGGAAGCCCAGAGATGCATGAATGCGCACGCCCCTCCTACGGATAGAGTATTCGATGGCGGCTACTTTTTTTGTAGCATCCATTACTCCCAGGGGAGCCTGGACTAGGCGACTAGAAGCCCCTAGCAGGCCGGGTGCGTGGCCAGCTTGCCCTGGGACTGGAAGTGGGTGCGCCGCAGCATACTCGTCCGGGGCGCTGAGCTGGAGAGAGTCGAGGTCCCGGTCTACCGTAGCACGGGCGGCCCCCTGTTCAAGACGCTGCTCTACAGTGGCTGCAGGATGGACTGCAGGTACTGCCCCTTCTCCCGCCTCTGCCGCGTCCCCCGGGACAGGTGGCTCCCAGAGAAGCTCGTCCGGGTATTCTTGGAGGCCTACCGGCAGGGCGTTGTGAGGGGCCTCTTCCTCAGCAGCGGGCTCCCCCGCGACCCGGAGGAGGTGAGCGAGGAGCTAGTCGCGGTGGCCAGGAAGCTGAGGCGCTGCGGCTACAGGGGCTACCTGGCGCTCCGCCTCATGCCGGGCACCCCGGGGTGGCTCGTCCAGGAGGCGCTGCGCGTGGCCGACAGGGTAGGCTTGAACCTGGAGGCTCCCGGTGAGGCGGCGTTCTCGGAGATAGCGCCCAGCAAGGGCTCCTGGAGCCTCGACCTCTACTCCCGGCTGCTGCTCGCAGCGGAGTACGCGGGGCACCCGAGGAGGGTGAGCACGCAGTTCGTCGTCGGCGCCGCCGGGGAGACGGACCTTGAGCTGCTCCGAGTCACCGAGGCCCTCCACCGGGCCGGGGTCGGAGTGGTACACTACAGCGCCTACACCCCGTACCCTGGCACCCCGCTAGCCGAGAAAGGAGTCCCGCCGGCCCCCCAGTGGAGAACAAGGCTTCTCTACCAGGCCAGCCGCCTCATAAGAGACTACGGCTACGCCGTGAGGGAGATCGAGCCCCTCCTGAACGACCGGGGGATGCTGTCGAGGCTCGGCAAGAGCCTCAAGGAGGCCCTGGCCGAGGCGCACCCAGAGTGGTTCCCCGTGAACCCATTGGAGGCCGGTCTCCGGGAGCTGCTCCGCGTACCCGGCATAGGCCACACGGCGGCTAGGAGAATAATTGAGGCGAGGAGAGAGGGGAGGCTCACCACCCTGGTGCTGCAGCGCATCCTCGGCCCGCAGCGCTTCAGGAGGGTGGCGCGCTTCCTAGACCTCACCGGTCTCCCCGGCCCTCGGCTCCCCCTGCCAAGCGGAGCAGCATCTCACCAAGCCTGGTTAGATGATAGTAGCGGTGGAGGCACCGTGTCTCCCTCTTCGGCTTAGCCTTCCTCTTCCTAGCCTTCAGCGTCCTAGGCCTAGAGTGGTGCACAAGTCCCGCGGCCTCCAGCGCATCCAGCAGCGCCTGCACCTCCCCAAGCCTCATTGCCATGAGCCTCGCGAGCACCACGGCGTGCTCATAGCCGGCGCGGCGGAGCAGCACTAGGAGCCTCCAGGCACCCCTCCCCAGAGTCTCGTCAATGCACTCCTCCAGGGCGCCGTGGCGGAGGCTGCGGGCAAGCCTCCTCCCCTCCCGGGTCAAGACATAGTATGTGTGGTGCTTCCTGACCTCATGGCTCAGCTTAAGCTTAGCCTCCGTGTTCTTGACTGCAGACCCCATTCGGCGCTCCGCGAGCCCCAGCTCCTCGAGCCTCTCGAGAGCCCTCCCAGCCTCCTCGAGGCTCATCCCGGAGACCCTTGCCACGCTGCCCGCGTAGTCGGCGCCGAAGCGGCTGAGGTGAAGAAGCACGTACAGCTCCCTTACCCCCAGGCCCCTGCACTCAGCCACGGCTCCCCTGTGCCCCGTAACAGGTGAACATAGCCCCCTTAGGAGGGCTCCGGTTATAGCGGAAGTCTCGTTGGCGCTGCTGTGTCCGTCCTGGAGGGCGGGCTCCGTGGAAGTAAGGGGGGCGATGAGGACCTGGAGCAAGGAGAGGGCATGGCTCATACTTGCAGTGGTTAGTATCCTAATCTATGGCGGCTACGAAGCTGCAAGGGCTGCTGTGGCTTCTAGAACTGTCGTCGTGGCTCACTATGGCTCCCTCGTCTGGGTCGAGGAGAAGCTCTTCGGCGCGCCTGTCTACTACTATGCGAGCCTGCATGCGAACCCCGTCCTGGATGCCATGAGTTCGGTCATCTACTCCCTGCATCCTGCCTACTTCCTGGCATTCCTTGTCTACCTCGCCGCTAGGAGGCAGCGGGACTTCGCCTCGGCACTAATTGCCTTCACGGCCTCAAGCGTCGCGGCGATAGCGGTCTACTCGCTCTACCCGACGGCGCCGCCCTGGATAGCCCTGCCTTTCGTCGAGAGGAGGCCCGACTACATAGTGAAAGCGTTCTCGGGGCTCTTCGGCAGCCACGTGGATCCCAACCCCTATGCCGCGTTCCCCAGCATGCATGTATGCGTAGCGACGCTGTTCGCCGTCTACCTTTGCAGAGCAACGGGCCGCCGCTTGGCCTACCTATGGCCCCTGGCCATGGCGCTCGCGACGATGTACACGGGTAACCATTACCTAGTGGACGTGCTCGCCGGTGCCGCGCTGGCCGTGGCCTCCGTCCGCATCGGCGACGCAGCAGCCGAGAGGATAATGGCGAGGCTTAGCCTATGACAGGGAGCAGTGCCTCAACCCTGCCCTCGCTCGTCTTAGCTATGAGGCTAACGCCGGGGGCCCGGTAGAATGCTGCCCGCACAGCAAGCTCCTCGCCGGAGTGGTTGGCGACGACGAGCTTTGTATAGTCCTTGGCTCCCGCCTGCCACGCCATCGGTACCAGAATGGTCCTGTTGACGTAGCCGTAGAGTTCCCATGCTAGTGCGTCCTGGCCTCGGTAAAGCTTCACATCTATGACTGCGCCTCGGCTGAGGCTGAGAACCGCATAGCAGGGCCCGGGGCTGCAGCCTTTGGGCACCCAGAAGGCCGCGGCCTCGCCTCCCTTTATCCTCGCAGATGCCTTCTCCACAGCCCTGGCGCCGCTATCCGGGAGGGCTACGTTGCCCTTACCCGGCAGTATTACAGAAGCCATGGTCTCCATGAGCCTCGCCACCGCGTGGCCCCCGGGTTCAAGCTTAACCAGTAGCCCCGTCGCGCCATAGAGCAGTACCCCGGGCCCAGGTATCTCGAAGACGGTGCCGCCTAGCTTGACCCCGTGCAGCACTACGGGGCTGCCTGGGGTGAGCCAGGCCGCGCAGAGCCCCCGGACGGGGGAACAGTAGCCGTTAACCAGCACCGGGGGGCCACCGGACTTCGCGAGCCCCACTACAACCATGGCGGTGAACGCGGCGAGCAGTGCGGTGCCGGCTGCCGCGTAGACCCTCTTGCTGGCCACCTCGCCCCAAGCCCCCAGGAGTGAGCCGCCACCACCCCCAGGGGGAGGTTAAATGAAGGGGCCTAGGCCAGGGGGCAGGGCTCCCCTGTGAGCAGGGGCTCAGCCTTCTCGCCGGGCCTTGGCGCCTCCCAGGGAGGAGTGTAGGCGTAAAGCATCGTGTCTCCCCGGCGGAGGGTGACCCTGGCCCGGCCTCTCTCCCTCTCCACCCGTGTCACCAGCCAGTCTCCAGTGCCCCTCCTCAGTCTTACAGCGTCGGGCGCCACGGAGTAGAGGCCCTGGGGCAGGCCGAGGAGCTTGCCGTCCACCACGGCGTGGCCTAGTAGCTCCGCGGCCTCTCTGCTGCCCGGGCATCTGTAGACCTCCGCGGCGGTACCGTGGGCCACTATCCTGCCGGCGTGGAGTACAGCGATCTCGTCCCCCAGCGCCAGGGCCTCATCTATGTCGTGGGTGACATGGACCACTAGCCTGCCATGTTTGTCCCTTAGGCGGCGGAGGAGGCTGCGCAGCCTCTCTGCTATCAGTCTGTCAAGGTGGCTCAGTGGCTCGTCGAGGAGAAGAACCTCTGCCCCAGCGGCGAGTGCTGCAGCTATCGCAGCCCTCTGTAGCTGGCCTCCGCTCAGCTCCCCGGGCCTCCTGTCCCCGAGGCCGCCGAGCCCCACGTCCTCAAGCAGTCTGGCGGCGAGGCTCTTCGCCTCGCCCCAGCTGAGGCCGCGGCGATGCACGGCAGGGAGGGCGACGTTGTCCAGCACCGTGAGGTGGGGGAGCAGCCCGGGCATCTGCTGCACCATCGCCACTCCCCGTTCCCAGGGAGGGAGCCCCGTCACATCACGGCCAGAAACCAGGATCCGGCCCTTCTCCGGCTCAACGAAGCCGGCTACGGTGCGCAGTAGGGTGGTCTTCCCGCTCCCGCTGGGCCCTAGCACTACCAGGTACTGTGGCCTCTCAACCCGCAGCTCTACGCCACGCAGCACGGGGCGGTTGCCCAGCCTTACCCAGACCCCCGCGAGCATGAGCGATGTCAAGACCCGTCACCGGTGGGAGTAGTGTGGGATTAAGGAAGAGTGAAATATTAGCAGCCGCGCGGCCCGAAATCTCGCAAAAAAGGTGTCCCTAGCGTGGAGCCCCAGCTAAGGGGATACGACTACAGCCGCATACACAGGACCGACGTGCCCCTACAGATAGTGAAGCCCGCCACGGGCATAGACCTAAACAGCTTCCTCTGGAACGAGGATCCTCACATCTACGAGATACTCCGCACCTCTAGCAGCCTCGAGGAGGCCAGGAGGAGCCTCTTCCTTTACCTCAATCAGCTTGAATGGCGCCTCATGAACGCCGAGGACAAGCTGCACCCCCTCATAGAGGCCGTCGCCAGGGACGCGATAAGTGTATTCAAGAACATAATAGCTCCGAGGAACGAGAAGCTCACAGGCTACAGTGCGCTCTACCACCTCTGGAGCCTAGCCAAGGAGGGCAAGAAGGCTGCCGCCGAGGTGGACGAGGGCTTCGTCTATGAGTTCAAGCACCTCTTCAAAGCCATAAACGGGCGTCCCGACATTTACCCAGCCAAGTACGCTGAGGGCCTAGAGCAGGTAGATTTCACAAGGATACACGGCAGGGAGGCAGGCGTAGCCAGGAGCAACTACCTGGACAAGCTAGCGGCCAGGGTTCGGGGCTACATAGAGCGCTACCCCAGCGGCCTAGACCCCAAGGTGATAGAGAAGAGGAGGGAGAACGTCGAGAAGATACTCGACGTCATAGGGGGAGACATGGATGACTGGCGGGACTACAAGTGGCACTTCCGCAACGTACTCAAGGGCAAGAGAGGGATAAAGATACTACAGGAGCTAGCAAAGCTGGACGAAGAGGACACAGAAGCCCTCATGACGGCTCTCGAGTACAGAATACCCTTCGGAGTCACCCCCTACTACCTTCACCTCTTCGACCTCGAGACACCCTGGAGCAAGGACCACCAGGTCAGGAGGCAGGTGTTGCCACCCCTCCACTACGTCAAGGTGATGATGGAGCACCGCGACGAACGCGAATACTACTTCGACTTCATGGGCGAGCACGACACCAGCCCCCATCCGCTCATAACCCGCCGCTACCCCATGGTAGCGATACTCAAGGCGGCCAACACTTGTCCACAGATATGCGTCTACTGTCAGAGGAACTGGGAGATAGTCACAGCCCTGGATCCCAATGGCATACCTACCAAGAAGGCCATAGACAAGGCGATAGACTGGTTCGCAGAGCACCCGGAGATAAGGGATGTGCTCGTAACCGGCGGAGACCCCATGATACTCAGCGACAGTATGATAGAACACATAGTCTCAAGGCTGGCGGAGATAGACCACATAGACCTCATAAGGATAGGCACAAGGATACTCGTAACCGTGCCCTTCAGGATAACAGACGGGCTCGCAGAGATGCTCGGCAGCTACGCCGAGCCCGGAAAACGCGTCATAAGCATTTCGACCCACGTGGAGTCAGCCTACGAAGTAACCCCCGAGATGGCCGAGGCGGTGACGAAGCTACGCCGCAACGACATAATGGTGTACAACCAGCAGGTCTACACCTTCTGGGTGAGCAGGCGCTTCGAAACCGTAGCGCTGAGGATAGCGCTCAAGAAGGCAGGCATAGACCCGTACTACACGTTCTACCCCAAGGGCAAATGGGAGACCAAGGACTACCTAGTGCCTGTCGCAAGGATACTCCAGGAGAGGAAGGAGGAAGCAAGGCTCCTACCCGGAACATTCCGCACAGAGGAGCCGGTCTTCAACGTGCCAAGGCTAGGCAAGAACCATCTACGCGCCTGGCAGGACCACGAGCTGATAATGATAAGGCCAGACGGCCGCCGCGTCTACCTCTGGCACCCATGGGAGAAGAACATACAGCTAGTAGACCCCTACATCTACACTGACATAGTCTCAATCAAAATGTACCTCGACAGGCTCCAAGAGGTATTCGGCGAGGACCCCGAAGACTACAAGAGCATATGGTACTACTACTAGCACAGCGGAGCCTGCATAGCATAAGGAGGGCAGCCCCAACTCTGCCTTCTTCCCGCTGTGCATAGCGAAAATACAGACAAGGCATGCACGGCCACGTTGCGTTGAAAAGCATGTCTTTGCTCCCCAGAGAGGCGGACAGCGTATGCAATCCTAGCCTTCTTCTAGTAGTTCTGTCAGCCTCTTGGCGACATTGTCGGCGACGTCCATGGTTTTCGCTGCTCCGCCCAGATCCGGTGTCAAGACGCGGTCCTCTACTAGGGTCTTCTCCACCGCCTTGTCTAGGAGCCTTGCCGCCCTGGTGAGCCTGGGGTCGCTGTGTTTGGCTCCGAGGTACTGCAGCATTAGCCTGGCGGCGTGTATCGCGGCCACGGGGTTAGCTATGCCTTTGCCGGCTATGTCGAAGCCGGCTCCGTGGACGGGCTCGAAGACCGCGGTCTCTGGGCCGTATTGGCCGCTGCCGCAGAGGCCTAGGCTGCCAGCGAGCCCGGCTGCGAGGTCACTGAGGATATCCCCGTAGAGGTTCATTGTGACCAGCACGTCTAGGCTCCCGGGGCTCCGGGCCATGTTGTAGGCGGCGGCGTCCACTATCAGCTCATCAGCCCTCACTCCGGGGTACTCCCGGGCTATGCGGCGGAACTCTTCGAGGAAGAGGCCGTCGGCCTGCTTCAGTATGTTAGCCTTGTGTACCGCGGTGACGCGGCGCCGATTGTTCTCCAGGGCGTACTGGAAGGCGAACCTGATTATCCGTTCGCTTTCCCTCCTCGTCACTATCTTCAACGCGTAGGCCTCGTCCCTGAACCTGCCCTCAACGCCGGCGTAGAGGCCCTCCGTGTTCTCCCTTATTACCACTAGGTCGAAGACCCTGGGCGAGACGCCGGGGTAGCCGCGGCAGGGGCGAAGGTTGGCGTAGAGGTCCAGGCTCTGCCTGATGTAAACGTTGACACTCCTGTAGCCGGTGCCCACCGGGGTGGCTAGGGGGCCCTTGAGTGTGGCGTCGGCGGCCCTTATCATGTCGAGCAGGTTCTCGGGGTAGGGCTTCCCGGTTCTCCTGTAGTATCCTAGCCCGGCCTCAGCGGCCTCGTACTCGAGTAGGCCGCTTAGGGGCTCCAAGGCGCGGAGCGCAGCCTCGATGACCTCAGGGCCCACGCCGTCCCCAGGGATTACGAGCACCCTGTACCTCTGCTTCAACGCGGGTCACCAGGGGAGCCTCCCAGTCCTCTTGATGTACTCGACTATGCCGCCGGCGCGGAGTATCTCCAGCAGCCTTGGGGGCGGCGGGGTGAAGTGCTCCTCGAAGCCCCTTGTGAGGTTCCGGGCTATGCCGTTCTCGAGGTCTACCTCTATCTCGTCGCCCTGCCTTGTCACGTCGGGCAACTTCTCGACTATCACTACTGGGAGGCCTATGTTTATTGCGTTCCTGTAGAATATCCTGTGGAAGCTCTTAGCCAGCACCGCCCCGATGCCTGCAAGCTTGAGCAGCCTGGGGGCGTGCTCCCTGCTGCTGCCGTAGCCGAAGCCCCGGCCCGCAACTATAACGTCGCCGGGCCTCACCTTCTCGTGGAACCCTGGTATGACCTCCTCGAAGACGTAGGGCAGCATGTCCTCCAGCCTGTTTATCTTAGCGAACTTGTACTTCCCGCTGATAATGTGGTCGGTGCTTATGTTGTCCCCGAGCACCCACGCTCTGCCATGCACAATCCATGTCACGGCCCATCACACCCCGTAGCTGTAGGATGGGTCCACGACCATGAGCCTCGCGTCGGGAGGGAGTAACTCTCTGGGATCAGTCAGCCTCCCCTTGACCGCTGAGGCGGCGGCGGTGGCGGGGCTGGCGAGGTAAACCTTGGAAGCCTTGTGGCCCATTCTCCCGGTGAAGTTCCTGTTGCTTGTCGAGACGGCTACCTCGCCCTCGCCTAGGAGGCCCAGGTGGGCGCCTATGCAGGGCCCGCAGGTCCCGTAGGCTATGAAGCAGCCCGCCTCCGCCAGGACCTGGAGCACGCCGCTGCGGAGGAGGCGGAGGTAGACCCTCCGGGAAGCGGGGATGGCGATGCACCTTACTCCGGGGGCGACGTGACGCCCTTTCAGTATCCTTGCAGCAGCGACGAAGTCCTCGTAGCGGCCGTTGGTACAGCTCCCTATGAACACCTGGTCAACCTCGACCCCCTCATGCTCCGTTACCGGTGCAACGTTGTCCACGTTGGGCGGCGCGGCCACCATGGGCTCGAGGCGGCTCAGCTCATAGACCCTCTCGTCACTATAGTTGGCGCCGGGGTCGGGTTCCAGCCGGGGCACCTCGAGGCCGTGCTGCACGCGGAACCACTCCACCGTGACGCTGTCGCTTGGGAATAGCCCCACCTTGGCCCCCATCTCTACGCTCATGTTGCTTATAGTCATCCTGGAGTCCATGCTTATCCAGCGGAGCCCCGAGCCCTGGAACTCGGCGGCCATGTATATCATCCCGTCAGAGCCAACGTCCCCTATGATGCTCAGCACTATGTCCTTGCCCATGACGCTGGACGGGGGCTCGCCGTCGAGGACCACCTTGACCTGCTCCGGGACGCGGAACCATAGCTTACCCGTAGCCATCGCGACGGCGGCGTCAGTGCTCCCTACTCCGGTGGCGAACGCGGCGAACGCGCCGCCTGTCACCGTGTGGCTGTCAGCGCCGACGACGAAGTAGCCTGGCCTCGCCAGGGCCTCGTCGGCTACAACCTGGTGGCTTATCCCCGTGCCGACGTCGTAGAGGCGGATCCCCTTCTCACGTGCAAACCTCCTCATAGCCTGGTGGACGAGCGCAGCAGCAACGCTGGGCGGAGGCGCGGCGTGGTCTATGAAGAGCGCCACCTGCTCCGGGTCGAACACCTTGTCCAGCAGCGGTGTCTGCCTCATAACCTCCACGGCGAGCCCGAAGGTGCCGTCGTGCGCGTAGACGAGGTCGAGGGGCACCACCACTATCTCGCCGGGCGCCGGAGCCCTGCCCAGCTTCCCGGCGAACAGCTTCTCTGTGAGCGTCCGGGCCAAGACACTGCACCCCATGGTGCGCACGGCGTTACAGCCTGGTGCTATTTCCCTTCAGCGGGGTTCCCATATCCAGCTAGGTTATTTAAACATGGCCCGGCTCCTCGCCCGCCTCAGGGGCGCTGCCGAGCAGCCCCGGGAAGTATTTGGCTGCAAGTTCCTCCATCTCCTCGTCGCTCAGCGGTGTATGCCTTCCAGCCTCCTCGAACAGTCTGACAACGTCGCGGTACAGCGCCTCAACCCTCGGGTCATTCTTGTCGAGTCCCGTAGCCGCTCCGGGCGGGAGGCGACGCCGCAGCCATAGGAGCACAGCAGCCCTGCCGCCATAAGCGGTCACGGCTACGTCGTAGTCCCTGCCCACTATCCCCGGGTCGAAGGGAAGGTAGACCTCGGGGTTCTTCAGCAGCCCATCTATATGCACCCCGGCCTTGGTGCGGAACGCGTTCCCGCCGACAAGCGGCTGCCATTCCGGCACACGGAGCCCCATGGACTCGAGCATCTCCACTATGCGGGGTAGCGCCTCCAGCTTGGGCCTCCTCCCCGTGAGCCCGGCGTAGTGGAGGAGCATCACCTCCAGCGGGCAGTTCCCAGCCCTCTCGCCTATACCGAGGAGCGTGCAGTTGCTCATCCCCGCGCCGCTGAGCCACGCGGCGAGATGGTTCGCCACCACAAGGCCGAGGTCGTTGTGGCCATGGAATTCTATCTGTTCTGCCCGGAGCCCCGCCTCCCGGAGAGCCTCCACGAGCCTCGGCACCCCGCGGGGTGGAGGCACCTCGCGGAACGGGAGCCCCAGGCCAAGCGTGTCAGCGACCTTCACCCTGAACTCCACGCCATAGCGCTCGCTCAGCCTCGCCACCCTCTCGACGAACGGCAGTATGTTCTTCTCAAGGCTGGCCCTCGTAGCGTCCTCCAACGTACAGCGCACCACGATGCCCCGCTTCATAGCCTCCTCTATGGCTTCGAGGTACTTCTCGAAAGCCCTGTCCCTCGTGACGCCGAACTTGTAGTAGATGTGGTAGTCGCTGATACT
>CAZIWH010000041.1:0-16059 GCA_964542985.1 uncultured Hyperthermus sp.
TCGCAGCTATAGACAACCTGGTCCGTGGCGCCGCCGGGCAGGCGGTGCAGGCCTGGAACATCAGCCTCGGTCTCCCCGAGGACACGGGACTCCGGTTCCCACCACTAAAGCCCGCCTAGCTGGCGGCTATCCTCGCGTGAGACGCGTGGAGGCGCGTGGGCCGTGAGCCTCATAGTCGTCAAGGCCGGCGGCAGGGCCTTGATGAACAACATGGACAACATACTCGACTCCATAGCCTGGGCCGTCAAGGCAGGGCACCGCGTGGTCTTCGTCCACGGCGGCGGCGACATGGTCACAGAGTACTCGAAGAGGCTCGGCGTGGAGCCGAGGTTCGTTGTGAGCCCCCAGGGCGTGAGAAGCCGCTACACCACCAGGGAGGAGCTAGAAGTCTTCGTCATGGCGCTCGGCGGCCTGCTGAACAAGAACATAGCCGTCGGCCTCGCCAGCCGCGGCATAAGGCCAGTAGGGCTCACCGGCGTAGACGGCTTCGCCCTGCTCGGCAAGAGGAAGAAGAGGATAGTCGTGCTGGACGAGAAGACGGGGAGGAGGCGAGTCATACCCGGCGGCTACACGGGGAGGATAGTGGCGGTCAACCGCGACCTGCTCTACACGCTGCTACGCGACGGCTACACCCCCGTGCTTGCCCCAATAGCCTACGACCCGGAGGAGGCGACGCTGCTGAATGTTGACGGCGACCAGGCCGCGGCGGCCGTGGCGGGCGCACTGGACGCGGACACCCTGGCAATACTCACGGACGTGGAAGGCCTCATATTGGGCGGCGAGGTGGTGAGGAAGCTGACCGCAAGCGAGGCCCTGGACCTGGTGGAGAAGGGGAGGATAGGGGCTGGGATGAACAGGAAACTCATAGAGATAACCAGGGCCCTCGAGAAGGGCGTAAAATACGCAGTCATAACAAGCGCCTCCAAGCCCAACCCTCTCGAGGCAGCCCTACGCGGCGAAGGCACGGTAATCGAGTACGGCTAGCCGATGATATACGCCGAGGACACCTCCACACCCGCCTCCATCAGCTTCTCGGCGCAACGCATGCAGTAGCGGGGCTCTTTCTCATCAACCTCGAGTATGCTGTTGCTGAACCTCATCACGCAGCGTGGGCTGCTGCAGTGCTCCAAGCCCCAGGCATGGCCTAGCTCGTGGAGGGCCTCCTTGAGCAGCCTCTCGAGGTAGAGGCGGCGGTTGGACGGCTCACCGTAGAAGCCGGGACGCAGCCTCTCCGTGTACACCACTGCGACGCCCCCGCCGAGGAAGGCCTGGCCGAACACGAAGTTGAGGCCCGGCGTGTAGGCGTCGCCTCGGACTACGAGAAGCAGTGCGTCACCGCCCAGTTTCTCGGCGAGCACGGCGGCGTAGCCGAGAACCATGTTGCTCAGCCACTGGCCTCTGGTTACGTCGAAGAGCTGCGGGGGCAGCCTGACCTCCCCAACAGTCTCCACCTCCACGGTGGGGAAGGCCTCCTGGAGCCTCTCGGTGAGCCACTCTATGCTCCAGCTGGGCTCGTCGAGCCAAGCGAGCAGCAGTCTTGTGGCCATGGTGCCCGTCTCCCCGGAGGAGAGGGGGGACGTGCACCCTAATTACTAGGGCCCGTTGCCTGGGCGGCGCTGAGTGGGGGCGCGTGCTTGGCTGCGGGGTACCGACTGTCAGGCCTGGAGGCCGCCAGGCTTCTGCGGGAGGGCGTGCTCGACCCGGAGGAGTACGTGGCGGCGCTCTACGATAGGATTGAGAAGCTTGACCCGAGACTCAAGGCGTTCATAAGTGTGAGGCCCAGGGAGGAGGTGCTCAGGGAGCTTAGGGAGAGCCTCGAGAAGGGCCGTCCCCTCTCCGGCCTCGTCGTAGCGGTGAAGGATAACATCCATGTCCGGGGCCTGCCCGTGACCTGCGGCTCCCGCATGCTCTCAAAGTACACTGCGGTCTACGATGCTACTGTGGTCGAGAGGCTCAGGGAGCAGGGGGCAGTGGTGCTGGGGAAGACCAACATGGATGAGTTCGCCATGGGGAGCACGGGTGAGACCAGCGCCTACGGGGCGGCGAGGAACCCATGGAGCCCCGACAAGGTGCCCGGGGGGAGCAGTAGCGGCACAGCCGTGGCTCTAGCGGCGGGAATGGCGCCGATGGGCCTAGGGAGCGACACCGGTGGCAGCATCAGGCTGCCGGCTTCCTGGACGGGGCTCTATGGGCTCAAGCCGACCTACGGCAGGGTATCGAGGTACGGGCTCGTATCCTATGCCGACAGCCTCGAGCAGATAGGCCCGATGGCGCGCACCGTTGAGGACCTCGCAGCCCTGTTCGACGCCATAGCGGGCTTCGACCCGAGGGATTCTACGAGCCTCCAGGCCCCGGCCTCGGCGCTGGAGACGGTGAAGAGAGCCAAGGAACAGGGCGTGGAGGGCATGAGGATCGGCCTGGTCAGAGAGTTTCTCGAACACCCTGGCGTCGACGAGAGGATAAAGAGGCTCGTCGAGGCGGCAGCTGACGGGCTCTCCAGGCAGGGCGTCGAGGTAGTGGAGGTGGGCCTCGGGGCCGAGGCTGTGGAGTACGCGCTCCCCGCCTACTACGTGATAGCGATGGCTGAGGCGAGCAGCAACCTGGCCCGCTATGACGGTATAAGGTATGGGCCCGGGGAGCCGCCGAGGCCCTGGGAGGGCTGGAACACCTACTACTCCAGGATAAGGTCCATCTACTTCGGCACCGAGGTGAAGCTGAGAATAATGCTGGGCTCCTGGATGCTCAGCAGCGGCTACAAGGACCAGTACTACATCCGGGCCCTCAAGCTGCGCCGCCTGGTTCGGGACAGACTCCTGGAAGCCCTCCGTGGCCTCGACGTCCTCCTCCTCCCCTCCGCGGTTGCGCCGCCCCCGAGGCTGGGCGAAGTTATAGGCGACCCAGAGAAGCTCTACGCCCTGGATCTAGCCAACGTGCTTGCCAATCTGTCCGGGCTCCCCGCGCTCGTAGCCCCCGCAGGCAGGGTGGAAGACATACCTACGGGCGTGCAGCTGATGGGCGCACCGATGGGCGACGAGAAGCTCCTATCGCTCGCGGCGGCGCTGGAGCAAGAGACCGGGCTCAGCAACCTAGTAGCAGAGCCTACGCCTTGAAAGTGGGAGCCCCGTGTCCTCTTATTAACCGGGACAGTCTGCCAGGTAACACCACGGCCTCCCCGGGAGGGAGGCCCCCGGACCCCCAAGAGGCATGGTGGCCGAGAGGGGCTCCGAGGGTAGAATTGAGGGCGCTTAGAGAAAAATGGTGCCAGACGGCCCGGGGTTGGGATTCTTGGCTTCAAGCGAACTCAACGGCCAGGGCGGAGGTGGGTGGAGCCCCGGCCTCCTCCTCCAGGCCCTGAGAAACCTGTTTGATGACCTGGAGGCCTTCGTCGCAATCCGCGGGGGCAGCGTAGTGCTTAGACTCGAATACGAGCTCCTCATCCTCTCGGTTCCAGGGTTCAGCTATGAGTCCCTTGAGCAGTACCTCCACAGCCTCGGCGCAACAGTGTATAGGTGCAGGAAGGGCCTCGGCGCCATAGTGCCGTCAACGGGCGGCACACGGGTCGCGATCCACGCGAGGGTTATACACCGCGAAGGGCTGAAGGCTTACGTGGCCTTCGAGCCGCGTGGGCTCGTCAACGACCCTTGGAGAATACCTAGCGTCTGCTAATGAAGCATCCCTGAGAAGAGCCCCTCTCCGAGCCCGGGGGGATGCGGCAGCCTTGGAGCCCAGGAGCGCTGTAGCAGCCATTGCTGGGTTCATGTTTGTCGCAGCGGCTGTCCTCCTTCACTACTATGCATGGGTCTCCGCGTTGAGAGGCGCTGTTAGCCGTACAGTCATACTCTACGGTGGGGACGGCGGGTTTCTGGTGGAGCCTCCCTCTGAGCCTGGGCTGCACTACAATGTCTCATGTATCCCCGGCGGAGCGGCCTCGGTCTCCACGGTCAATGGTGTCAAGGTATACGTCTGCCCACCGGGGACGAGAAGCGTGCTCGTGGAAGCATGGGGGCCTGGGCCTGGCTGGATTAGGTTCTCCTCGATTCTCCCCGTGCCCAGCATGAGGTGACTACTCAGTGCTATCCGGGCTCGCGGAGCACATTGGTGTGGTAGGGCTGGCTGTGGGCGTGTTGCTCTCCCTTAATGCAGGCAGGAGGCTAGCTATGAGGCTTCATGATCTCGAGCTTGCTAGACGGTATGGCCGGAGGCTTTACGGCCTCGGCTTCATAGTATACGTCTACATGTTCCTAGGCTTCGCTGTGACTTTCATAAGTATTGTTGCTACTCAGCTCATGAGCAATGCCGTGAAGGTGTTCATAGGTGTCTTGGAAGGCAATATAATGGCTATAGTATACAGTGTGATTATAAGCGCCGTTTCAACAGTTGTCGGCTACATCGTGTTCAGCCGCCGGTACCATAACGTGGAGAGACCCTTGACAAGAGAGGGCAAGATAGCCCTCCGAGGTATAAGTATTGGGGAGAGCGCGGTAAGTAAGGTCAGGAAGAGCCTAGATAGGTTCAAGCTTGAGGGGAGTAGAGATAAGGATGAAGAGCCTAGCTAGCCGGTGGTGTCGGTTACTATGCCTTGTTCCCTAGCCGCCATGTAGGCCCACTCGTATTTCTTAGCGACGAGGACGTGGCCCTTGAACCTTCTCACTACTATCTCGCTGGTGGTGCCGAGGAGTATGCTCTCTTTCTTCACTCCGGGACCGACTATTATGAGGCTGGCTCCTAGCCTCGTTGCTTCCTCTACTATCTTTTTCCCGGGCTTGTTGCCCTCTACGATCAAAGGCTCCGCGTTCACCTCTAGTCTTTTCAGATCCTCGACGAGGCTCTTGACCTTTTCCTTGACCGTGTCCCTGTCCTCTCCGGGCTCCATGACGTGCATAACCAGTACCTGTGCCCCAGTCTTGGAGCCTATTAACGCGGCGTAGGCCATTACTATGTCCGTGTATTCTCCTAGGTCGACCGCAGCCACCACTGGACCCTTAAAGGGATCGCCAACTGCCCCTAGATAATGGCCTCCCTGGGGTCCCTTACTCTTCTTGAACTCCTTGGCTACAAGCACGGTGTGTCTAGAGATGTTGGCCAGCTCCTCAGCGGTGCTGCCCAGGAGGATGCTCCGGAGCCATCCTTTCCCCCTGCTTCCGACGACTATGTAGTCGGCCCTATGCTTCTCGGCAAGCAGCGCCAGCGTTGGGGCCGGGTCGCCTATTACGGGTCTCGGCACCTCGACTGTGAAGCCCTTCTCGCGCAGCCTGCGAGCGTACTCCTCGAGCTTCTTGAGTGCCTCCTCTATGAGCTCCTTCTCCAGCTTGTCCACCGGGTAGCCGCCGGCGACGTGCTCAAGCTTCTCCACGGGGATCACGTGGGCAAGTATGAGCGTGGCTGTGCCAACCCTCATGAGGTAGGGGAGCCAGTCCACGAGGAAGTCGCTGACCTTTGAGAGGTCGAGGCCAACCAGGGCGACCTCCATGGAGACTCTCTCTGCGGGCAAGGGCAGGTCCACCCCACGCGCCAGGGGGCACGGCAGTGGGCAATAAGCCGGGGGCCTCGGCACCTTGCCCACAGGCCACGGCCCCTCCCCGAGGGGCTTGCCTCTGGTTCTCCGTGGAGGTGCCTCGTCAGCGGCCCCCGTGGCTCTTGTGGTGGAGGCAGCGTATTAACTTGGCCAGTGCCGCTGCGAGTGCTTCTCCGGCGTGTTCCGGGTCTATGCTCGCCGCCTCGGCTGCCGTGCCGAGGGGCTTGCCTTGGAGGAGCCTAGCGTATACGAGTGTGGCCTCGCTCTCTGTTAGCTCTGTCTCGCAGCCTGCTAGCAGCCCCGCGGCTGCCGCCAGGTAGGCCTCGTCTATCTCCTGCTCCAGGCGGTCCGGTTGCATGCTGAGCAGGGCCTCGGGGTTGGTGGGGAGGGCATCGGGGCCCGGCGGGCTGGTTGCGGGGATCAGCGTGGTCGCGGCCTCTTCTGCCTCGAGATCCCTGTAGACGCTGTGGGCCCCGTAGACCAGTTTCCTCCTCGTCCTCGCCGACGCCTTCTCTACGGCCTCCATCCCCCGGGCTGTGAGGGGCTTGGCGAAGCCCAGGTTCTTCTCCCCCGTGGCCTTGTTGAACCTGGGGCTCACGTATACCAGCTTGTAGCTGTTCTTGGCCCAGAAGCCTGCGGAGCCGTGGCGCCCGAAGAGGGCCGCCACCGCGTCTGCGCCAAGCCCCCGGGCCCACTCCTCCACGGCGCGGAGCAAGGCGGAGCCGTGGCCCCTCCTCTGCAGCTCGGGGTGCACCGCTATCCTCACCACGCGCACCGTGCGGCTGAGCGTCACGCCGGACTGCTCCGTGAGGGTCTTGAGGCCGAGCCTGGAGGGCTCCTCCATCCACGGCTCCTCGAGAGCGGCGTCCGCGACAGCCACGAGGCCGCCGCCGCAGCGGCGGAGGAAGAGCATGTGGCTCCAGGACTCGAGGAGGGTTAGGAGGTAGTCCGGCTCAGTACGGTAGTGGGCGAGGGCGAGCAGCGCCACCGCCCCGCGGAGCAGTGCCGTGTCCTCGGCTAGCCCTGGCCCGGCCTCGCGCCGCTCGTTAACGCAACCGCCTCCAGCGGGGGAAGCGGGGGCGTCGGGGCGGAGCACGAAGACCCTCATAGCCCAATCCTCGAGCGGGTCCCCCGGCGGGTAGCGGATGGGCTCCACGAGTTCCACGGAGACCATGGGCCTGGGGAGCAGCTTCTCCACGAGGTGCGCGAGGACGCGGCCGCCCCCCTCGTAGCCGTGGAGCGTCGTCGCCGCGAGGACCCTTCCGCTCTTCCAGGCCAGCCTCCTGAGCCTCGCAACGCCGACAGCGGCGGCCTCGTCGACCACGAGGACGCCGGTCGGCATGGCCTCGTCCGGCGGCGCGTAGGCGACGCGGCCCCAGGGCCCCGTCACCGCGGAGACGAGGCCCCTCCGGCGCCTCATCCTGTGCCTCCTGCCCGCCGCCCCGAGGCCGGCGAGGAGGCCGTGGAAGAAGCTCTGCACAGCTTCCAGCGAGGGCGCAACCACGAGCGCCTCACCCATCAAGCCCGTGGCGGCCGCGTACGCCGCGAGGAGGCCTAGGAGGAAGCTCTTCCCCCTCCCACGGTCCCCAGTGACGAGGAGGCTCCTGGCGCCCCCGCGGAGCCCGGAGGCGAGCCGGCGGAGCGCCTCCGCCTGCCCCGGCGTCGCTGCTAGCGCCTCCAGGCGGCCCAGCAGCCCCCGGCCCCTCCGCCCGCCTGTACGGAGTCTCCACTCCGGCGCCCGGCCCGGGGGCCCGCGGCGGAGCCTCACCCTGCTCCAGGCATCGGCCCAGAACACTGTGCGGGCCTCGCCTATCGAGGCGAGAAGGTACCTCTTCCAGCCGCCGGCGCCCCCCGCCGGGCCAGGGCTCCACTCCCCGAGAGGAGGCGTGGCCACGACCAGTGCGCCGCCGGCCCTGGGCACGCCGGCCGAGGCTGCAAGCAGGTTCGGGCGCAGCAGCCCAGGCGTGGCTATGAGCACGTAGTCTGCCTCACTGCCGAGCAGCCTCTCAACGCTCCCAGGCCCCAAGGGCCTGCAGCCCGGGGGCACAGGCAGCTCACGGGGCGCCACGTAGACACAGCCACCCCTCCCTGCCAGCAGCTCGCCGGCCTCCAGGGCGAGCCGGGGCAGCTCGCCATGGAGCACCACCAGGCCACGGTACCGGGATCCCGCCAGCTCGTCTAGGAACCCCTCAAGCTCCTCCCTCACATCCACGGCCCAGCCGCCTCCGTCATCCAAGGCCCCGCACGTAGCCACGGCGCACGTTTGAGCCCCTCGGCGAAGCCCCGGGGAGCCCTCTACGCTATGCCGCCTACAGGGCCGCCGCCGGTCAGTGCATGGACAGCCTCCTCATAACGGGAAACTGTGCCAAAAACCTTAGCTAAAAAACTAAATTTTGGTAAAAATGAATTTTCTAAGATATAAGCGTTTCTACGTCATGTAATGGTACAGTTCTTTTAGGTACAACTTGTACTTTCCCTGCTGTATGAATCGAAGAGGCGGAGCTAAACGTGCTTAGATGGGGCAAAATAGGTAGAGGACAGATGGCGGCGTCTGCTGTTCTTGTTGCGCTGCTGGCTGTCTCTGCTGCGGGGCTCATGGCGTGGCGCTTTCTGCCCCGGCAGGGGCGGCTCAGCGTAGTGGTGGACACCGGGTCGCTGATGATAGTGGATGGGGGTGGTGTTAGGCCTCTGCCCAGCGGCAGCGTCGTGGTGGCGAACCTGTTGATGCCCGTGCCCGGCGGCCTCGCGGAGTCCTCTGCCGCTGTGGGGGCGGGTGGGAGGCTCCGGCTTAGCATAGATGCGGGCCACGCGGTTGGGGCGTGGCTCCACAGCAGCCGTGCCGCAGCGGTGCTCCGCCGCGGCGAGTACCCCGTGGCCACGCTGCTCCTCATAGCCTACACTGGCCGCGGCGAGTACATGGCGGCTGTGGCGCTCAGCCCCGGCAATATGCTACGCATGAGCGGCGTCCGTGACCCCTGGAGGCTCCTGGCCAGGAGCCCGGGCGCCGCCCTAAGGGAGGCGTACGTGGGCAGAACCCTGGTGCTCCGCGGCCTCCGCCTAACACGCGTCGACATAGGCGCAGCCATAGACAGGGCGGTGAACCAGACCCTCAGGCAGCTGCACTACCACGGAGCCTTCCCCAGGGGCCGAGAGAAGCTCCCCCAGGGGGTAGAGGCGGGCTACGTGGTCTCCAACCCAATCCTCTACAGCCTCAGGGACAACCCGCCCAAAGAGTGGTACAAGAGAATACTCCAGGGCAACCGCCCTGCACCACCAGCCCTAGTCGAAACCATATGGAGGGTCTACGCGACACACTTCTCCAAGACCTACTACATCCCGAAAACCTATACGCTGAGCCAGGTGCTCCGCTTCGCCTACCTAGCCCCCACGGGCTCCAACGGCAGAGCGGGCAGCAGCTACTACCTGGTAAGAACGATGACGGAGTTCATAAACAACCTGGCAGCCTACGGCGCCTCCCTGCCGCCAGGCTTCACATGGAGAGACGCCTCCTACAACATGCCCGCGAGGAAAGTAACGATACCCATACTCTGCGCAAGCGCCACCTACAACAACAACGACCCCGACGCAGGATACGTCACCGCGTCAATTAAATACATATTACTTCAAGAGAGTGCTGAGAAGAGCGTTGTAAATGGTCTATCAATTTTCGGATACATAACACTAGGGAGAAGCACTAGAGAGAAATTATCCAAGCCCTATACGAGAAGTGCCAGCATAAACAACAAGGTTCCTATGGCTTGTATCTATGCTCCGGGCTCCGTTGGCCCTGGGGTCACGGGCGACCTTGTGGTAACGCTGGTTGACGTTAAGGATGCTGGCAGCTGCTGGGTGGTCAAGCCCGTTGCCGTGTTCATGCCATCGATAGATATAAGCATAGGCTATAGGGATGCGTACAAGGAGACCTACTCCGAAGTCCGGGACCCGGTCGGGGCCGAGGGGTTCCTCTGGGCCAAGGACTACTTCGCCACCGTCTACGATGGCCAGGCAACAAGTAGCAGCCCACAGATATATGATGACACAAGCGTGAGTGGTTCAGTTGAGTTGTCTGCACGCAGCGGCAGCCTCATAGACCTCTTCTTCCCGGGCCTGAGCAACTACCTAGAGGCTATAGGGCTGCTGTCAGAGGCCTATGAAACCTATGCTGAGCTAGTCGGCGCCGCCGCCCTCGGGAACCCCTACGTTGATCTAGCCCTCTTCATGGTCAACCTGCTGGGGGAGACTGTGCACTGGACCGTGGCCCAGGCCTACGCCTCCCAGCTAGTACTAAGCTTTACAGCCCAAATCGGCGGCGCACCTAGCCCCGTTCACGTGACTATTGTGAAGCGTACCATAGAGCTGGGCTACAACACGGCCGCGGAGCCGTTCCGCCCCATACTCTGCCAGTACAGCATGAGCGTCGGCTACCCCTCAACACCCAGCGGCCCCTACTACCCGACAAACAAAGCCGAGATGGGCAGGTGACCTCCAGCGAACTGTATACGGAGCGCTTCCCCAACGCTGACGTGTTTTCTCGCCTTCGCTCTTGCCCGTTGCACGGGGGCTCCCCTCCCTGGGCCCGGGTTTCGTATACCGGAAGCGTTATCCACGCCTTGCCCCCCAGTAGAGGGTGGCGTTGTGGTCTTGGAGCCGGGTAGGCTAGAGGCGGCCGTGCTGCTCGCTGTGGCGGCCGGAGCCTCCAGGGTTGACGAGGTGTCTATGCTCCTGGGGGTTCCGGTTGAGGAGGCTAGGGCGGCTGTGGAGAGGCTGGTTGGGGAGGGCCTGCTCCGGCTTGTGAAGCGGAGGAGGCTGCTCCTCCTAAGGGAGGAGAGGCTTGAGCTGACCGAGCGCGGCAGGGCCGCAATACCTCTGGCCCGCAGCGTGCTGTCCCCCCTGCCGGGCCCGGGGACAGTGGGCGGGGAGGAGTTCCTCTTGGCGGTGCTCGCCGGGCTCGCCGCTGAGGCCGCCCTCATGCTCAGCGCTCTCCTCTCCGGGCCTATGGGGGAGCCCGGCGGCCTAGCGGAGGACACTGGTGCCAAGCGTAGCCCGATAGTCTTCGACCCTGACGAGTGGAGGTAGAGGCACCGAGCTGCCGCGTGGCTACATAGGGGTGGCGCCGCATACTTGAGGCGCAGCCGTCAGAAGCCTCCCGCCGCTATATAGTTCTCGGCCTGGGGGTACTGTGCCCGAGGCTAGGCTCCTCGGGGTCGACAGGGAGCCGGGCAGCCTCTACGAGGCCCTGCTCGAGCTGGACTATGAGGGGAGGAGCTATAGGCTGAGGATAGGCAGGCTGCTGAGGCCGCCCGCCCACGTAGCGGAGGTGAGGCTCCACGGCGAGTACCTCACCATAGAGCTGCGTGACGAGCACGGGGCCCCGGTGGCGACTTGCTGCATCCACCGCGGCCACCTAGAACGGGGCTGCATGGAGTGCCCAAGCCTCGTAGCGCCGCCCCACGGGTATGGGGAGAAGACATAACCGCCCGCCGAACAGCTTTTCTCTCGACCAGGAGGCGGAATAGCCGCCTCCCTCTAATGGGAGTCCGCCCTCCTAGAACCACGGGGGTTCCCCCGGCTGGGAGAGGCGGGCCCCGCCCCGCCTACTGGGCCGCGTAGACGGCCCGCCCCGGCGGAGGGATGAGGCGGGGACCGGCGAGGCCGGTATACCGCCCGCCTCCTTTCGTCCCCTGTCTCCGCCGCGTCCCCTGCCTTCCTGCCGGGGCAGGCGGCCCAGGGGGAGGCGGGGTCACTGTGGAGTCACTATGCTGCAGTGGAGGTGGCTGGTCGTGGCTAAGGTGGTTATACTCGCGGGCGGCTTCGGCAAGAGGCTGAGGCCTCTGACGATAGATAAGCCTAAGCCTCTCGTCGAGGTTGCTGGGAGGCCTATCATCGAGTGGCAGATCCTGCACTTCAAGAGCCTCGGCTACAGGGACTTCGTCATACTGGCTGGCTATAAGTGGGAGAAGCTCGTAGAGCACCTGGGGAGCGGCAGGAGGCTTGGAGTGAGGATAGCCTACGTGGTGGAGGACGAGCCGCTGGGCACCGGTGGCGCGATTAAGAACGCTCAGCACCTCCTGGAGGGGGAGGACGTCTTCTTCGTGCTGAACGGTGACGTGATAACTAACCTTGACGCCAGGGTGATCGCCGAGAAGCTGCTTGGCAGCGGCCTCGTCGGCGCCGTTGCGTTGGTGCCGCTCCGCAGCCCCTATGGCATAGTTGAGGTCGACGAGGAGGATAGGATAACTAGGTTCATAGAGAAGCCGACGCTGGACTACTGGATAAACGCCGGCGTCTACGCCCTGACTCCGAGGGTCTTTGACTGGCTCCCCGAGAAGGGCGACATAGAGAGACAGGGCTTCCCCCAGTTGGCTGAGAGGAAGCAGCTGCTCGGCGTCAGATTCAGCAACGTCTACTGGCGCAGCATAGACACGGTGAAGGACGTAGAGGAGGCGACAAGGCAGCTACAGGAGGCCGAGTGGGCGAAGAAGCTCGCTGCGCTTGCAGCCGAGAAGGGCAGCAGAGCCTAGGCCCACCTTATTACCCACCCCTTCTGCCCGGGAGCCTCTTCGCCCCCGGGACGGGGCTGAGGGCAGAGCGCCTTGGCGTCCACGGGGGAGCCCGCGCGTGGCACCTATTTCTACGCTTGCTTGAATTGCCTGGGCCCCGAGGGGGATGATAGGCTCCTCCTGGGGCTCCCGTGCCCCCGCTGTCTCCCCGGGAGGCCGGGGGCTGGCGTAGAGAGCCTCGTTGAGGTAAGGAGGCTTCTCGAAGGGGAGGGGAGGCTCCGCGAAGGGAGCCTCCTGGACTTCCTCTCGAGGGTCGAGGAGGAGGCGCGGAGGGTAGAGGCGCTCTTCGAGAAGGCTATGGGAAGCAGGCTGTGGAGCGCCCAGAGGACATGGGTTAGGAGGGTGCTTAAGGGGAAGAGCTTCGCCGCTGTCGCGCCCACCGGTGTAGGTAAGACCACGTTCGGGATACTGATGGCGGTCTACTTCGCCTCCCGGGGCGAGAAGAGCTACATAGTAGTCCCTACCACGCCCCTTGTGCGTATGGTTGAGGAGAAGGCGCTGAAGATGGCCGACGCCGCGGGGGTTGCGGCGAGGATAGTGGCGCTCCATAGCCGCCTACCCCAGAAGAGGAGGAGGGAGCTGCAACAGCGCATAGAGGAGGGCGACTTCGACATACTCATCACGACGGCGCAGTACATGATAAGGAACGCTGAGAGGCTCGCCTCCCTCCGCAAGACATGGGGCCAGGGCTTCCGCTTCGTCTTCGTGGACGACGTGGACGCCGTCCTGAAGAGCGGGAAGAGCGTAGACGCCGTGCTCCGCGTGGTAGGCTTCACGTCCGAGGACGTGGAGAACGGGTGGAGGCTCCTCAAGCTACAGAGGAGGATAGTCTTCGAGACCCAGAGGGCGAGGATGGAGCTTGAGAGGCTGGTCGCGGAGCTCAGGGCGAGGCGGAGGAGGAGCGGGCGCCAAGTCTCCGCCGAGGACGTGAGAAAGCTCCGCGAGAGGGTGTTCGAGGAGAGGCTCAAGCCGCTCTACGAGGAGCTCAGACGCGTCGAGGAGGCGATAGAGAAGGCCAGGCGGAGGGCCGCGGTACTTGTGGTCAGCAGCGCGACGGGGAGGCCCCGGGGAAGCAGGGTAAGGCTCTTCCAGGCGCTCCTCGGCTTCCAGGCCGGCTCCACTAGCGAGACGATAAGGAACATCGTCGACAGCTACACCTACCCCGAGCCCGACATGGAGGAGAAGGTTCTGGGGCTCGTGGAGAGGCTCGGGGACGGCGGCATAGTCTATGTGCCTCTCGACCTTGGCTCCGAGTACGCCGAGAAGCTTGCAAACTACCTCACCAAGAACGGCGTCCGCGCCGAGGCCTTCACCTCCAAGAATCAGGCTGCGCTCGACAGGTTTAGGAGCGGCGAGACCCAGGTACTGGTCGGCGTCGCCGTCTACTATGGTGTCGCTGTCCGTGGCCTCGACCTCCCAGACAGGATAAGGTACGCTGTCTTTGCCGGTGTACCCCGCCACAAGTTCAGCGCCCGCTTCGAGGACCCCCATCCCTACAACATTGTCCGCGGTCTCTCGATCCTGGCTGAGCATGGCCCCGGCGACGTGGCTAAGAGGGCGCAGGCGCTGCTCGGGAAGCTCCGTGGGCTGCTCCGCAGGCTCAGCCAGGCCGCAGTAGCCAGGCTTGCCGAGGAGCTGAGGGAGGGCAGGGCTGAGAGCCAGGTGGCCCACGAGTTCGCCGAGGCCCTCGACTGGCTCCGCAGCGTCCTGGGGAGGAGCGACGTCTGGGAGGCGCTGGAGAAGGCGGACGACATAGCCGTGGTGAGGGAGGACGACAACGTCTACATAATGGTGCCGGACGTGGCCACCTACATCCAGGCCTCGGGGAGGACGAGCAGGCTATTCGCCGGCGGGATAACCAAGGGCCTCAGCGTCGTTGTCGTGGACGATGAGAGGCTGTTCCGCGGCCTAGCGAGGAGGACAAGGTGGCTACTCGACGCAGAGTGGAAGAGGTTCGAAGAACTTGATCTCCCGTCGCTGCTCCGCGAGATAGACCGGGACAGGGAGCGGGTACGCGCGGTCATGGAGGGGAGGCTGAGGCCGGAGACCGTGGAGCTTGTCAAGACTGCTCTCCTCGTCGTGGAGAGCCCCAACAAGGCCCGCACCATAGCAGGGTTCTTCGGCAAGCCGAGCTACCGGCAGCTCGGCCCCCTGAGGGTCTACGAAGTATCCACGGGCGACTACGTGCTCCTCGTGGCGGCGAGCGGCGGCCACGTCTACGACCTAGTGAAGCCCCCTAGGCCTCGTCTCTCTGCAGACCCGGGGTGGCTGCTCCGGGAGCTGAGGGGCAGCGTGGAGGGCTACGACTGGGAGACGGCGAGGAACATCCACGGCGTCCTCGTGGCGAGGAGAGGGAGGAGGGGCCGTAGGTTCCTCCCCGTCTACTCTCCGCTCGCCCGCTGCATAGTCTGTGGCGCACAGTGGGCGGTGTCGCCCGACGTCTACCGGCCGGGAGGAGAACTGCGGTGTCCGGTCTGCGGCTCGCCG
Organism: uncultured Hyperthermus sp.; assembly: GCA_964542985.1. Classification (GTDB taxonomy): domain Archaea; phylum Thermoproteota; class Thermoprotei_A; order Sulfolobales; family Pyrodictiaceae; genus QNYQ01. The sequence goes on from CAZIWH010000041.1 coordinate 14,563, forward strand.
CTCGTCAAGAACAGCTGGGATATAGTCGAGGCTCTCCGCGACATAGCGGATGAAGTAGACGTTGTGATGATAGGTACTGACCCCGACACGGAGGGAGAGAAGATAGGCTACGACCTGGCCAGCCTCATCCGCCCAGCCTCCAGGAGCATAGTGAGGGTGGAGTTCCACGAGATAACGAGGAAGGCCATACTGCACGCGATACACAATGCAAGGCCTTTCGACACCAGGCTCGTAGAGGCACAGATAGTCCGTAGAGTTGAGGATCGCTGGATAGGCTTCACGCTGAGCCCCGTGCTGTGGACGGAGTTCTGGCGCCGCTTCTGTGAGTGGAGGCTAAAGCTCATGGACGCGAGGAGGAGGAGCCGCAAGAACATCAAGGCGGTGCTCCGCGCCTACAACGCTATGTCCGCTGCCCAGGAGATGTGCAGGCAGCCCAACTACAACCTCAGCGCCGGCAGGGTCCAGACTCCGGTGCTGGGCTGGATAGTCGAGCACACGCTGGGCAGCCTCTACCTCCGCATCCCCCTCTATGTGCTCCGCCTCCGCGGCCCCGGCGGGACGGGGCTTGTCCTCGAGGTGAGGGGCGACGAGCTCAGCAGCAAGATAGCCAGGGAGCTCAGCGAGGCTGAGAGGCTGCTCAAGGAGGTGCTCGAGAGGCACGAAGTGCTAGAGAGGCTTGACGAGCTAGATGAAGCCAGGAGGAGGAAGAGCCGCGTCATAAGAGCGGTAAACAAGGCGCTCCAGAAGGAGGCCAGAGTCGAGGCCACGGTACTCGACGTGGAGGAGGCAGAGGAGGAGCTGAAGCCCCTCCCACCCTTCACCACCGACGCAATGCTCGCGGAGGCTGCTGCGAGGCTCGGACTCTCGGCGCCGGAGACGATGAGGCTCGCTCAGGACCTCTTCGAGCTGGGCCTCATAACCTACCATAGGACGGACAGCACGAGGGTGAGCGATGCAGGCATAGCGGTGGCGAGGGAGTACCTCCGCTACCGTTACGGCGAGGAGAGGCTTGGGGAGGTCTTCCAGCCCCGCCGCTGGGGCGAGGGCGGCGCCCACGAGGCGATAAGGCCCACGAGGCCGCTTGACGTGGACACGTTGAGGAGACTCGTAGAGGAGGGCTCGCTGCAGCTAGCGAGGCCATTGACCCAGAGGCACTATAGGCTATACGACCTCATCTTCCGCCGCTTCATAGCGAGCCAGATGAAGCCTGCGAGGATAGTTAGGCAGAGGAGCCGCGTGGTACTCGAGACGGAGCTGCCCGGCGAAGGCAGAAAGACACTGGAGAAGAGGCTTGAGAGGATAGTTGAGGTGAAGTGGAGCGGCTGGCTCGACATATACCCCGTGGTCAGAGCCGAGGAGAGGCTCACAGCTGGGAGGTACAAGCTGGAGTCGTTCAGGGCGAGGGTCTGGAGCCCGGTGCAGCCGCTGACCCAGGCAGAAGTTGTGAGGATGATGAAGGAGAGAGGCATAGGGAGGCCGAGCACCTACGCTAAGATA
>CAZIWH010000042.1:0-15668 GCA_964542985.1 uncultured Hyperthermus sp.
ACCCTCATGATAGCCGGCGTGGACGACATGGGCCCGAAGCTCTACGTCGCCGAGCCCAGCGGCCAGTTCATAAGCTACAAGGCGCATGGCCTCGGCCAGGGGGGCAGCCAGGCTATAGAGGTGCTTCAGCGCGAGTACAGGGATGACATGAGCCTAGAGGAGGCCATACTCCTTGGGATAAAGGCTATAGCGTCCGTGATGGAGGGCAAGCCGACCACCGAGACACTGGAGATAGGCCTGGTCGAGGTAAAGACCCAGCGGTTCCGGAAACTGTCTAAAGAGGAGCTGCAGAGGTACATTGACAAGCTTGGGAGCGAGGCATGACCCGCAAGAGCCGCGGCGAACACGAGCCAGTCGTGGCCAGGCTGGAGATTGGGGGCAAGCGCTTCGAGGTCCTCGTCAACCCCGACCTAGCTTTTGAGTATAGGCAGGGTAAGCAGGTCAACCTAGAGGACATGGTTATCAGCGACGCGGTCTACACCGACCTCCGCCGCGCCATACGTGCCTCCCCCGAGCTTCTCCGTAAGGTTTTCGGCACAGACGATGTCGTCAAGATAGCAGCGGAGATAGTACGGAGGGGTGAGCTGCAGCTCACCGCCGAGCAGAGGAGGAAGATAATAGAGGCGAAGAAGAGGCAGATAATCAACTACATAGCCCGAAACGCCATTGACCCGAAGACCAAGCTCCCTATACCCCCTGCGAGGATAGAGGCGGCGATGGAGCAGGCGAGGGTCGGGGTGGATCCGTTTAAGAGCGTGGAGGAGCAGGCGCAGCACATCATAAGGGCGATAAGCAGGATTATACCGATAAAGATAGCGAAGGCTCTGCTCAAGATACGTGTCCCGCCCCAGTACAGCGGCAGGGTCTACACGGTGCTGCAGAGGCTCGGCGAGGTCAAGCACATGGACTGGAAGACGGATGGGAGCCTCGTGGCGGAGATAGAGATACCGGCGGGGCTGCAGCAGGAGGTTATAGATAAGCTGAATAAACTCACCCACGGCTCGGTGGAGGTCAAGGTAGTCAGTGTGGTGTGACCGCCTTGGCGAAGATACTGGTGGAGCCGAGGAGCATAGTGCTTCCTGGCGACGTACTCGCCGAGGGAGACGACGTGGAGCCCAGCAGTATCTATATAGAGCGTGTCGGCAAGAAGCTGATAGCCACGATAACCGGAATAGTCGTGGTGGAGGACCTGGGCGACAAGAAGAGGGTGTCGATAATCCCCCTTGAGGGTGCCTATATACCCAGGCCCGGAGACATAGTCATAGGCCTCGTGAAGGACATAGGGATAACCCACTGGGAGGTGGACATAGCTTCCCCCTATAAGGGGGTACTCACCGTCCAGGAGGTCCTGGACAGGCCCTTCAACCCTGCCACGGATAGCTTGAAGAAGTACCTGGACGTGGGCGACTATATAGTAGCCAAGGTTGTGGCCTTCGACCGCGCCAGGGATCCGTTGCTCACGATAAAGGGCGAGGGCCTGGGTAGGATAAGCGAGGGCGCGATAGTGGAGATCAAGCCTAGCAGGGTGCCACGCGTCATAGGCCGGAAGGGCTCAATGGTAAACATGCTTATGAAGGAGACCGGGTGCAGTATCCTCGTCGGCCAGAACGGCCGCATCCTGGTCAAGTGTCCCAACAAGGACCTAGAGGAGGTAGTCATACTCTCCATAAAGAAGATAGAAGCCGAGGCCCACACCTCGGGCCTCACCGAGCGCGTACGCGCATTCATACGTGAGGAGAGGAGCAGGAGGGGTGTATAACCATGGGCGGAGCGGCAGGCGAGAAGCCCCAGCTCATCCACTGGGAGGAGCGCGACGGGGAGAAGATACCCGTAAGGCATGACGGCAGGCTCCCGGACCAGTTGAGGCCCGTAAGGATGGAGGTGGGTGTGCTTAGCAACGCGGACGGCTCGGCCCTCGTAGAGTATGGGGGCACGAGGGTGATAGCAGCCGTCTACGGGCCCAGGGAGGCGGTACCTCGCCACATAGCTCTACCCGACCGCGCGGTGCTGCGTTGCCGCTACCATATGGCCCCGTTCTCCACTGCTGAGAGGAAGACCCCTGCGCCGACCAGGAGGGAGGTCGAGCTATCCAAGGTGATTAGGGAGGCGTTGGAGTCCGTGGTGATAACGGAGCTTTTCCCCCGTACGACGATAGACATCTACATGGAGGTTCTCCAGTCCGACGGCGGCACCAGGACGGCGGCGATAACCGCTGCGAGCCTTGCCCTCGCCGACGCTGGCGTAGCGATGAGGGATCTTGTGGCCGGCGTAGCTGTGGGAAAGGTTGACGGCGTCGTGGTGCTGGACATAGACGAGATTGAGGACAACTACGCTGAGGCCGACATGCCTGTAGCCATAGCTCCGAGCATAGGGAAGGTGGTGCTCCTTCAGCTCAACGGTGTGTTGACCCGGGACGAGTTCCGCGAGGGAATGGAGCTCGCCCGCAAGGGTATCGAGACCCTGTACAAGCTACAGAAGGAGGCGCTCCGCAGGAAGTACGTGGAGGTGAAGGGGTGACCGGCCGTGAGTCTTACTCCCTCCTTCCAGCCCGTGATGCCGAAGCTCAAGCGCTACACAATGGAGACCCTGCTTAGCCGCGGTGTGCGCCTCGACGGCAGGAGGCTCGACGAGATAAGGAACGTTGAGATAGTCCCTGGTTACGTTGAGCGCGCAGAAGGCTCTGCACTGGTGAGGCTAGGCGAGACTGTGGTCCTCGCTGGCGTAAAGACCGATATAGTGGCGCCGTTCAGGGACACGCCAAACGAGGGCGTGCTAGTGGTGCACGCGGAGTTCGTGCCCCTCGCGTCCCCGACCTTTGAGCCGGGTCCGCCCGACGAGAACGCGATAGAGCTCGCCAGGGTTATAGACAGGAGCCTCCGCGAGATAAGGGCTGTAGCGCTGGACCAGTTGGTGCTTGAACCGGGCAAACACGTATGGAGGATATACGTAGACATCTATGTCCTCAATCATGACGGCAACTTGTTCGACGCGAGCGCGCTCGCTGCAATGGCTGCGTTGCTCTCAACGAGGCTCCCGGCTGCTGTAAAGGTGGAGGACAGTTACAGGGTGGATCGGAGCAAGTACACCGGGCTGCTGCCGATAAACCACCGCGTCGTAACCGTCACTGCCGCGAAGATATCCAACAAGCTGCTCCTAGACCCAACCTACGAGGAGGAACAAGTGGCCGACACGAGGCTCGTCATAGCTGTGAGCGACGACGGCAGGATAGCTGGGATGCAGAAGACTGGCCCTGGCCCGCTGACCATGGAGGAGGTCTACAAGGCCATGGACATGGCTCTCGCGAAGGCCAAGGCATACTTCGACGCGCTGGCTAAGTACGTTGACCCCTATAGGGAGGAGCTGGAGAAGACTCTGGCGGAGCGACAGGGGCGGGAGGAGCAGGGTGAGCGGGAGGCCATGGAGGCTGCTGAGCAGGAGCAAGCTGCGGTGAGTGAGAAGCCGCCTGAGGAAGAGGAGCCAGTGGTGCCAGAGCCCGTTGCCGAGGAGGAGCAGGAGCCGCGGGAGTAGCTTTTATGCCCCAGCCCCGGTGTCGTGGCGCCTATCGTGGGCGCCTCTACTCGGAACCGTGGAGGTGAGGGATTATGGCTAGGAGGACGAGGAGCGTCGGCATAGCGGGCAGGTTCGGCCCCAGGTACGGCTCTACACTGAGGAAGCGCTGGCGCGACGTAATGCAGCGCCGCTACGCGGACCACCTGTGCCCATTCTGCGGCACCAGGGGCCACGTGAAGAGGATAAGCGTAGGGATATGGACTTGCACCAAGTGCGGCGCAGTATGGGCCGGCGGCGCCTACGTGCCGAGAACCGGGCTCAACAAGCAGTTCCCCAAGATAATCATACGCGAGGACTAAGCTAGGTGCATTGTCCTGCCCCGCCGTCCCCGAGGGGCGGGGGTGCATCGGAGGCTGAACTGTTTTGGAGAAACCCCTCATCCTCGTCACAACCTCCCATAGGCCGACGCAGCGCGTAAGGAGCTTCGTCAAGGATCTTGTCTCGGTGCTGCCTCGGGCGGTTAAGCTGAACAGGGGCAAGTCCTCCCTCCAGGGCCTCTACTACGACGCTCGTGGCCTCGGCGCCAAGAGAGTGGTTGTGGTCTCCACGTGGAAGGGCAACCCAGGCACCATTACGGTCTACGAGCCCCTGGAGCCCCCGGATGAGGGGCTCAAGCCCCTCGTATCCTTACGGCTGCGGGGGGTGAAGCTCAGCAGGGAAACCCCGGGCGCCGTCAGGTCGAGGGGCGTCTCGAGCCTCGGCGTCTATCCCGAGGGCAGCGAGCCCCAGCGCCTCCTCGCCGACGCGCTTGTCCGTGGATTCCTCGCCCGCCTACTCCTCGACCCCGAGACACCTGGCTTCGACGCAGTGGCCCACGTGGAGGCCGTGCCCGGCCTGGTGGGCGTGGTGCGGTTCACCTGCGGCGGCCGCCGTTGCGGCCCCGAGATGAGGGTGGTGAGCCTCCATGACTACGTGGCAGGTGTCAGGCTGCGTGGAGCTGAGAGGCCTGCCGGGGAGGCTGGCAGAGGCTCTTCGGAGGGCGCTTGAGACCGAGGCTCGGCATCCGCCGGATCCGTCACGGGGCCGGGTAGTGGTCGAGGAGTTTAGCGATGGTCTCCGTTTCTGCTTCGAGGCGCGCGACCTCGCGGCGGCCAGGACGCTGGTAAATGCTTATCTAAGCCTGGCGGCGGCGACGGTTGACACGGTCGTCGCGGCAGGTGCTGGCCATGGCTCAGAGGCTTCCACCCGAACTCGAGAACAAGCTAGCGAGGCTCCAGGCGCTACAAGCCCAGTACGCGAGGCTCGTCCAGGAAAGGACGGCAGTTGAGAGCGAGATAGCGGAGACCAGGAGGGTAATAAAACTCCTCGAAGAGGCCGGCGAGGACGCCCCGGTCTATAGGCTCGAGTCTAGCCTATTCGTCCGCGTCCAGAGGAACAAGGTACTCCAGGAGCTCAAGGACAGACTAGAGATACTGGAACTGAGGCTACAGAAGCTCAAGAAGCAGGAAGAGGAGCTAAAGAAGCAGATAGACAAGCTGACCTCCGAGATAAAGAGCCACCAGACTCGGCTCGCACTGGGCAAGAAAGGCGGAGCCGGTGGCTGAGCTTTCCGGGTACAATGGTTTTGGCTTTCATTCTCGCGCTCCAGGCTCTTCCAGAGCCTCTTCCCCGCCACTTTACCTAGACGTGGTATACCATACTGGCGGCCATGCCGTAACCCATTCCCCCTTCACGGGATTCATATCCTGTCCAACCCGATGGGAGGCACAGCGGCGCCATGGCTTTTGACGTAAACGACGGCCGCAGCGGCCGGTAGCTTACAGTTGTTGGCCATATAATTGTCGGCAATGCTGGGTGCCTGGCTGAAGGGCGGCAGCCCTCCGGTTTACAGAAGAACATGTGGAGGTAGCGGCCTAAGGCATGAATAACCTCTATCCTTATGGTGCTATTAATGGATGCTGTGAAGCGTACAACATTGTCAACGTAATTGTCTAGAGGTGCATTAGTTCCCGGCCATCATAGGCCCTCCCAGAGGAGGAGCCATCACGTCAACCTTGCCGGGGCCATCTGTCAGCGGCTGAAGAGCGAAGCTGCAGGCTCTACTACAAGTATCTATGATCTTGACGGTGTAGTGCTTTGCAAGCTCTCCAGGATTTATAAAAATACTACCAGTGGGCCTAGGTTGTAGCGCTGGCTTCAGCTCATAGCGGGCAGATCCGGCGTGCTGGTTAGAAGTGAAAAACCTCAGGTGTTCTCGCAGCCAGGAAACCTATGGTTAGCGACACCGTTCTATGGACAGTGTTTATCCACAATGGTGCCGAAGTTACCCCTCCTCCAGCTAGTGCTATCTTAAGGTTTCCCGAGAGGTTTCCTAATACAAGGAAAATAGGAATGGTATAGGAACTGGCGTTGCCTGTCCAGGTGCTAGCCTTTCCGGAGGCACAATGGGAAGAGCCTCTACGAGGCGTTCTCCCGAGTAAATGCAGGCATAGTCTATTATGCGGGGCCTCCTCTGCATCTCACATAGGCATAAAGAAAGCCTGGACCGATCTCGCTGCCCTCAACTTTAAGCCCTGCTCTATAACCTTAACATATTCCTCGGCACCGTGGATTAGTGTTGACGTGTTTAGCTACAAAATATAGCAAAATGGTTGCAGATATGGCGGTGGGAATGAGAACAGCGATAGCTGCCAATCGATGAAAGGCAGCGAGCCAGGTCGAACCCCGCCTATGCTAGTGTGTCTATATGCACGAGCAACTACCAGAGCGTTAATGGTCTTCCTAAGTATCTCGATATGAAAAACAGCTTACCTCTTTGAGTTCTCCACCGGAAGAGCCATGCGGCTTTGCGTCCTTATCGGGGGCCGGTTTTCTCTACCTAGCAGGGTGTGTTGACTTGGGGAGGGTTGTGGAGGTTGGTCTAGCTGAGAGACCGCTTGACCCGGCTAAGCTTGAGGAGCTGTTGGTGGGGTTCGAGGAGAGGCTTAGGAAGGGGGTAGAGAGGAGGCTCCGCCGCCGCCTGCGAAGCATGTCTATCCTTGTTAAGGCGGAGCTGCTAGAGGGTGGGAGGAGGCTGCAGCTATGGGTTGAGGCGGAAGCTGCGGGTAGGCTCATAGCCCCCTTCTCCTACGAGGAGGTGCTGGCGGAGGCCATTGACGAGGCAGCGCGCTGGCTCGAGGAGAGGCTTCGCGCCCGACGAGATGAAGCGGCTGGCCGGGAGGCTGCTGGGGCTGGCCGAGGAGGCGGGGTCGCCGATAGTGGTGATGGGGCATAGGAATGCTGACCCTGATGCCCTCGCATCGGCTGTCGTCATACGCGACCTGCTCCGCGAGAGGGGCTTTGACGCTCGTCTCGTGTTCCCTGAGGGGCTGAGCCAGGCCAGCAAGAGGCTTGTCAGGGAAATACTTGGCGTGGAGCCCGGCGAGGTGGAGGATGAGCCCCCCAGTGAGTCGGCCATGGCTGTCGTGGTCGACACGGCGTCGCCGGAGCAGCTGGGGGAATTGGCCCAGTTCGCCCTCCAGGTAATACTAGTGGTTATAGACCATCACGCGAGCAATCAGCTCCTCGAGAGGGCGGCGCTCAGCATCTACGATCCTGGCGCGAGGGCGACCTCGGAGCTAGTCTACATGCTTGCCCGTGACGGCTTCGGGGTGGAGCTCGACAGAAGGAGGCTCGAGCTGCTCTTGGCAGGGATAGTCTACGATACGAGACACTTCATTCTCTCCGATGCCCAGACGCTCCACATAGCGGCGGAGCTGCTTGAGAGGGGGGCGAGACTGGACAGGGTGCTCGCGGCCCTCCAGTCGCCGCCCATGGAGCCCCCGGAGAGGATAGCGAGGATAAAGGCCGCCAAGAGGATGCACGCCGTCCGGGCGGGGGACTACATAGTAGTGTTCACCCACGTGGGCGCCTACGAGTCCAGCGCCGCCCGGGCGATACTCGACCTCGGAGCCGACATGGTGCTCGTTGTCTCGGAGAGAGGCAGGGAGACTCGGATAATCGGCAGGGCGAGGAAGGGGATAGTCGAGAAGCTCGGCATCCAGCTAGGCCGCGACATAATGGAGCCGGTGGCGAGGAGCCTCGGCGGCGGGGGAGGGGGCCACGGCCAGGCTGCAGGCGCCTCGGTGCCAGCGAGCCTGGAGAAGACGCTCAGCACCCTAGTTCAGCACGTTGAAAAGCTGCTGCGCAGCAAGGGCCTAGAGCCCCAGCCCATAACCTAACCCAGGCCACAGAGGAGGTGGAGCGGAATGGTATCCAGCATGGATGGCCTTGAGGCGCTCGTCCGCGTCCTCGGCCTAGAGTACGTGAAGGAGGCCGGCTCTATCCTTGTTAGCTACGAGACCGGCGCGGGGAGGACGGGGATAGTACTGAGCATAGACGAGGCCGGATGGCTAAGGATAGCGATCCCCACGGATGTCGAGCCCACGGTGGAAGGGCTACGGTGGCTCCTTGCAGAGAACTTCAGCAACACGGGTTACAAGTACAGCCTCGACTACGATGGCTTCATAACGGTGGTTGTTGACGTGCCAGCGCGCTGCGTGGGAAACGCGAGAGAACTGAGGGAATTGATGCTCTACGCGGTGGAGGGCTACAGGAGGCTCATGGAACGCGTCTCCGAGGGGAAAGAGGAGGATTAGCCCTTCTTCATACCGGCCAGCAGCCTCTTGGGCCTAAGGTTCTTGCTCTTACAGCGTCTACACTTCTTCGCGTTGGGCGGGTTCAGTGCGCCACATTTGCGGCACACGAGCTTGTTGAGCACACGGTTGTAGACTATCTTCATTATCTCGGGGTCCCTCACGCCCGCCACGGCTCAGCCCCTCTCCGCGTCTCCTCCCATGCAGCTGGGCCGCGAGTAACGGAGCGGCAGCTAATAAGCGGAGCCCCTACGTGCCCCCGGGGCTTTAACCCCGCCGAAGGATTCTAGTGGAGCCTGTGGGGATGGTGCGCTGGCGGCCGATATACTCGACGAGATATTTGAGAGGGTCGTGGAGAGCAGGATATTCAGGAACAGGGACATACTGAGCCCCGACTACATCCCGGAAAGGCTGCCGCATAGGGAGGAGGAGATAAGGAAGGTTGGTAGCGTACTGGCGCAAGCGCTGCGCGGCAGCAGGCCCAACAACCTCTTCATATACGGGCTCACGGGAACCGGGAAGACCGCGGTAACACTCTACGTGCTGAAGAGACTCGTCGCCAAGGCGAGGCAGCTCGGCGTCCCCGTGGACTACGCCTACGTGAATACAAGGCAGAGGGACACCCCCTACAAGGTGCTCGCAGACATAGCGTCCTCGGTGGGCCTCCGCGTCCCATTCACGGGTCTGAGCACAGCGGAGGTCTACGCCCGCCTGGTCCGCGCCCTGTCCAGGAGGACGGGCGTCCTCATAGTGGTTCTCGACGAGGTCGACTGGCTCGTGAGGAGGAGAGGGGACGATCTGCTCTACAAGCTCACGAGGATAGGCTACGAACTCCCCATGGACGCTACAAGGGTATCCATAGTAGGGATAACGAACGATGTACGTTTCGTGGAGATGCTTGATGCCCGTGTGCGCAGCAGCCTAGGCGAGGAGGAGGTCGTCTTCCCGCCCTACAACGCGGAGCAGCTACGCGACATACTCTGGGAGAGGGCCCGGGAGGCCTTCCAGCCAGGCGCGGTGGACGACTCCGTGATAAGCTATGTCGCAGCCCTCGCCGCCAGGGAGCATGGCGACGCCCGCCGCGCCCTAGACCTTCTCCGCGTCGCCGGCGAGGTCGCGGAGAGAGAGAACGCGCCACACGTCACAGTGGAGCACGTGAAGAAGGCATGGATGCAGCTGGAGAGGGACAGGGTGCGCGAGGTCGTAGAGACCCTCCCTCTCCACGCCCGCTTGGTGCTCGCAGCCGTCCTCATCGTGACGAGGCTCCAAGCCTACACCACGACAGGTGAGCTGTACAGCCTCTACAGAGAGCTAGCCCGCAGCCTCGGCACGGAGGCGGTGACGCAGCGCAGAGTCAGCGACATAGTGAACGAGCTAGACATGCTGGGCATACTGAACGCGCGCGTGGTGAGCAGGGGCCGCTACGGGAAAACGAAGATGATAACCCTGGCCGCCGACCGCAGCACTGTGGAGGAGGCCCTCTCCAGGGATCCCCGGCTACGCCTCATCTTCGAGAAGCACGGCAGGGCCCTCCTGGCCCCCGGTTAGACTGGGGTCTACTTGCGGCCCCTCCTGGGCTCGTAGATGAACCTCTTCTCCGGGTTCGTGTGCGCCATGACCACCAGCGCCCTCCTGTCTGGCACCAGGCGGGCCAGAAGTGCCACCACGCGGCGGCGGAGAAGCTCAAGCACCCTCGCCTCCAGCGCGGTGTAGCTGTCCACGACGTCCACGGGGTAGGGCAGACCGGTAGCAGGGTTGGTGAGCCTGTTGAGCATCGAGAGTAGCCTCTCCAGGCCCACGCCGCCGTAGTCGAGCACCTCTACGCGGACGGCGTAGCCTCCACGGCGCATCCTCCCGGGCCTGTAGAACGCGACCACGGTGTCGCCGTAGAGGCTCCTCTCGGCGAGCCTCTCCTCCACCACCCTCCGGTACTTCCTGGGGTCGAGGCGCTTCTCCTCGGCCAGCACCTCGGCGTATGCGGGGAGCAGCTCCCTGAACCTGCCCAGGACAGTATACTCGCCGGGCCGGAGCAGCATAGACATCACAGCCTTGTCGTTGAGCGGCAGTCGCCTCCCAATCCTGGCCGCGAGGAGCCTCGAGTAGCTCCTCTTCACCACGCCTATCAGCGTGACGCCTAGATCCCTTGCCTCCCGGAGAACCCTGCTAGTCAGCTCGTCCAGCTTGGTCAGCGCCCTGCTCCTAGCCACTGCGCGGCTGCTCTTGAACAGTAGCTGGTAGGGTATAACCTCGCCGTCTAGGAGTATCACGCGCGGCCTAACGGGGCCTCCTTCGCGGAGCATCCGAAGAAGGCGGAGGGTCACAGCCTTCTCTAAGGCCTTCGCGCGCAGCGGCACCTGCCTCGCAGCCTCCTCCGTTGACACGAACCAGGCCTTAGCAAAGCTATCGTGGCACGCCTCCCCGCTGACACAGGCGCCGGCGAAGGATACGTAGCCAGCGACTATCGCCACCAGGTGGCCGCCCACAAGGTCTACGCCGCCATCTATCGGAAACGTTGAGTCCACCGCGGCGCCTGGCAGCGGCTGCTCCTCGCCAAGCACACCCCTTTCGAGCCCCTCAAGCTCGGCTCTCACGGAGGGGTCCTCCTCGAGGAGCCTCCCAAGCTCAGCCACGCGTCCAGCTATCCTGTCGGCCAGCCTCGCAGCCTCCTCCAGCACCCTCGCCACGTTCGGGTTCATCCAGAACTCCTCGTCCTCGAGGCCCAGGTCCCAGGGCTCCTCCCTCGGCGGCTCAGCCACCAGGCCTCCGCCCCCAGGTTCACCCGGGGCTGTACTACTATATGGGGGCCCGGGTTCCCTGGCGAGGCCCAGCTAGGGCGGGGACTGGGAAGCAATGGTGGAGCAGCGGTGGGCTTGGAGACTGGCGGCGCTGCAGCTCATCCATGTCGCCGGCTGGGGCGCCTACTATGCTCTCACCAGGATGATCTACCGTGGGGACGAGTACTTCCTCCTCGCCCTCGCAGCCGCCGAGACGCTGCCCACGGCGGCGGGGCTCCTGGGCGCTAGGATTGCGGAGGAGAGGGGCTACCGGCCCGTCCTGGCGCTGGGCATAGCCGAGGGCCTCGCTCTTGCCGCGGCGGGGCTCAGTCTCGGCTCGAGCCGCGTCCTTCTATGGGCGGCGGTGTTCCTGGCCAGCATGTTCTGGAGTATAGCGGGGCCTCAGGTCTATGCGTTCACGCTAACCCTCTCCGGGGGCCGCGCTGGCCCCCTCGGCGTCGTCACGGCGGGGGCTACCCTGGGCTTCAGCGTGGGCGGCGGCCTCGCGCCCCTCGCCGCGCAGCTCCTCTCGCCTAGGCTAATCCTAGCGGCTGCGGGCCTGGGGGTCGCGGCGAGCTATGCTGCGCTCCTCTGCCCGGCGGAGGGGAAGAGGCCCCGCAGGGGGGCCGGCCCATCGGCGGGGAGGACGCGGCTCGCGGCACTGGTAGCGGCGCTCTATGCCTCAACTTACGTCGCAACGGAGACCATTGGGAGCGTCTACCTTAGCAAGCTGGCCAGGGAGCTCTCTCCGGAGCTGTACTCTCTGGCGAACGCGGGCGCTGGTCTCGTCTCAGCCGCGGCGAGGCCCCTGGCGGGTAGGATGGTCGACGCTGTGGGCCCCCTCGTGGCGCCCGCGGTGCTCGCCGCCTACATGGTTTACTTGCTCGCCCTCGACCGGGCCCATGGCGTGGTGCTTCTCGTGCTCTGGCTCATACCGCTCTACCCGTTCCTAGACCTCAGCCTCTACACGGTCTCCGCCCGGCTGCTCGGGGAGAGCCTCGGCCTGGCTCTCTCGTCCTCAGCATACAGCGCCGCCGGGGCGGTGCTCCTCCTCGCCTCCAGGCTCCACGCCCAGCCAGAGGCGCTGGCCCTCACAGGCCTGGCACTGGCGGCGGCTCTCTCGGCGGCTGCAGCCGCTGCACGCAACAATCGCCGGAAGCCGTCAGCAAGGGCATTATAAGGGGTAAAAGGCTCAGCCTGGGCAAAAAGCCTCTCACGCCGGTGGCCTAGCGCTGCTAGTGGCCCAGCAGCGCCAGCTCTAGTATCTTTCTAACCTCTATCTGTACGTCCAGTGGCAGCTTCCCCAGCACCGGTGCGAAGAACCCGTTCACTATCATCCAGGTGGCCTCCTCTTCGTCGAACCCCATGAGTGCCATGTAGTAGAGCTTCTCGTAGCTTATTCTCCCCACGCTGGCCTCGTGGCTGAGTTCCGCATCCTTCTCCTCCGTCGCCACCGCGGGGACTGTGATGCTGACAGCGCGGTCGCTGAGCAGCAGGGTGTTGCAGCTCATGAACCCCGTGGCGCCCTTCGCGCCCCGGGCTGCGTAGAGCATGCCGCGGAACTCCTCCTGGGCCTCGTCGGTCACAACGGTACGGTTGAGTATCTGCGCGCTAGTCTTCGGCGCCTCGTAGCGGACTAGGGGGGCGCTGTAGACCCTCTGCTTGTCCCTGTAGAGGGCTATGTTCTGCACGACGCCACGGCTTCCCCGGCCCCGGAGGTCTATTCTGGGCGCGGTGTTGCTTGTGGTCGAGTAGAACGCTATGGCGGTGAGCTCCGCGTAGCCTCCCTCACCCTCTACTATAACCCTCTTGACAGGCATGTGGTGCACTTCTCCGAGCCAGTTATTTATGCTAGCGACGTGGAGCCTAGCATTCCTCTTGACGAAGGCCTCCAGGCCGCCCAGGTGGACGGCGTAGCGCAGCGCCAGCGGCGTGGTGCAGCCCTCAATCCAGTTTAGCTCCGCGTCCTCCTCGAGCACAATGAGAGTGTGCTCGGTCTGCCCGAGCCCCTCCCTACCTATGATGAAGACACCTTGCAGCGGCTGCGGTATCCTGGCCCCACGGGGCACATAGATGAAGGGACCGCCCGCCCACAGCATCACATGGTACGCCGTCTTCCTGTTCAGCGTAGGCTCCAGGCCCCTGAACGCATACTCCTTGACCACCGGGTACCTCTTCACAGCCTCATCCATGCTCGTGAACACGACGCCTCTGCTCTGTAGGTAGCGGAGCGCAGTCTTCACCACGACATTGTCCACGTCGAGGCTGAACCCGCTGTAGATGATTTCAAGCTCCTCCGGTCTAACTCCGAGCCTCTTTGCAGCCTCCAGCGCCTCCCTGGCCGGCAACACTGGGTTCTCTAGGCTCTCAAGGAACAGTTTGTATGTCACCTTCTCTAGGTACGGGTCAACCATTGGGTCCGGGGGCGTGGAGCGGAGGTACTCGTACGCCTCGAGACGGCGGCGGAGAACCCACTCGGGCTCCCCTCGGCGCCGGCTAAACCAGACTATGTCGTCCCTGCTCAGCTCTGTGAGCGGTTTGTCCTGCAAAGCCTCAGCCGTCATGCCTCGCCACCTCCTGTTTCTCAAGAAGCCAGGTGTAGCCCTTCTCTCCGACCATGCGTGCGAGCTCGGGGCCGCCCTCGGCCACGATGCGGCCCCCAACCATGACGTAGGTGCGGAGCGGGGAAAGGTACTCCAGCAGCCTGGGCTGATGCGTTATGAGGAGCACGGCCGCCCCATCCTCGGCCAGCCTCTCAACCGCGGAAGCTATGAGGGGGAGGCTCTCCACGTCCACGCCGCTGTCCGGCTCATCCAGTATCGCTGCCCTGGGCTGCTGCGCGAGCACCCTGGTCAGCTCGAGGCGCTTCCTCTCGCCGCCGCTCATACCTACCATGTAGTAGCGGCTGAGCATCTCCCTAGGCAGGCCCAGGGCGCCTAGGAGCTCCTCTGCCAGCCTCAGCGCCTCCGCTGTGGAGGAGATGCCGCGGAACCTCCTGATAACCCTGGTGAGCACCTCCGATACTCTAACCCCCTCTAGCTCCGGCGGCATCTGGACAGCCAGTGTGAGCCCCTTCCGGGCCTTCTCGTAGCTTGGGAGCTTGGTGACGTCCTCTCCGTCGAGGAGGATTCTGCCCTCGAGCCTGTACGACTCGTGGCCCATAATGGCGTTGGCGAGGCTGCTTTTCCCGGCACCGTTTGGGCCTAGGAGGAGGTAGACGCCGGGGCCTTGCAGCCGCAGTGTCGCGGAGTCTACTACCTTTCTGCCCTCGGCTGTGTAGACTGTGGCGTCTAGTATTTCAAGCTGCATGACTGCTTCACCTCTCCTGGCTCCGGGCCCTGCAACGTCCCGGGTTGTTTTTGCACGGTGCACCCAAAAGAACTCATCTATGTAAACATGTGTTTAAGAAGATTGTCTCTCCTCCCCCAAGCCAAGGTGCATATGCGATGGACACCCAGAGCCGGGTACTAGGCCTCCTCCAGGAGAGGCTCCGCGCAGCCAAGACCCCCGGCGCGAGCCTCGCGGTCCATCGCGACGCCAAGCCGGTACTAGAAGCCGCCACTGGGCTCCAGAGCCTAGACCCGCCCGTATCGGCGACGCCGGCAACAATCTACAGAATAGCCTCCATAACCAAGACTTTCACAGCCATAGCAATCCTCCAGCTCGTGGAGAAGGGCCTCCTGAGCCTAGACGACCCCGCAGACAAGTACCTCCCAATAACCCTCCGCGTAAAAGACAAGCCCGTCACCGTGGAGCACCTGCTCAGCCACACAAGCGGAATCCCTGCCCCAGGCTACGCCGAGGCACAGGTAGCCCAGGCCATGGGGGATCCCTGGGCCCAGCCGCCCCCCGTAGGCGGGGCCATGGACGCGCTCCTCTTCCTAGAGAAGGCGGCTAGACACGCGGACGCGGAGCCCGGGGAACGCTTCTACTACATGAACGAGGGCTACATAGCCCTAGGCGTGATAGTGGAGAGGGTCAGTGGCAGGAGATACGAGGAGTACGTGGAGGAGAACATAGCCAGGCCCCTCGGGCTACGCTCAACCACGATGAGCACGGAGAGGGCGGCCGCGACCGGGAGGCTGGCGAAACCCTACATGGTCTACCAGGGCGTGGTGAGGCCGGCTCCGCAGCCGGCCTGGGTGTGGAGTGACGGAGGCCTCTACAGCACAGCCCCCGAGCTGGCCCGGCTCTACACGGCGCTCATGAGGGGAGGCGAGCTGGACGGCGAAAGGATACTAGAGAGGAGCAGCGTCGAGGAGATGGAAAAGCCCCGCGCCGGGCTCCCCGCCCAGCTCTGGGGCAGCGACAGCTACGGCCTCGGAGTAACAATCTACCAAAGCACCCCCCTAGGCACCCTGGTGGGGCACAGCGGGGCCCTCCCAGGCTACACCGGCTACGCCTTCCATGCCCGGAGCCACAGCCTAGCAGCAGCTCTCCTCGCCAACGGCGAACCCGGGGCCCGCGAGGCAGCCCTAACAGCTGCGGCAACACTCCTAGGCATAGACCCCGCCGAGCTGCCCTTCAACCGCTTAGACGCGGTGCTCGCACTCCTAGAGGGCGACTACGTGAACCCCAGCTGCACCGTCGCGGCGAGGCTCACCAGGCTCGGAGACTACCTGCTTCTCGAGTCCAGGAGTCCGCCCGGCCTGCTACGCACAGTGCTCGTCCCCAGGGATCTCACAGACCCGGGGCACCCAGTCTTCGAGACAAGCCTCCGGGCGAGGAAAATGACTGTAGAGTTCGAGGT
>CAZIWH010000043.1:0-14315 GCA_964542985.1 uncultured Hyperthermus sp.
CCCTTGTCTTTCCACACCTTTAGGCGTATGCCGTGATACTCTATGAGCACTTCCTCCCACTGAGGCTCCCATTGGAGAGACATGTTGTTCAGCCCTCCAGCCTGGAGAGGTAGTCGGAGTAGAGCTGCTCGACACTCCTAATCCAGCGTGGTAGCTCGTCTGGCTTCTCGGGATAGCTGAGGTAGAGCCTCCTTGCCCTCTTCATATAGTCCGCAACTATTTTGAGCTTAGCTAGGAGGCTGGGCCTCCTAAGGCCACGCAGTATTATAGAAGCCTTCTCCACTATCGAGAGCTTGAGCTCGCCCTCGGTGCTTGTGTAATAGACGTCCTGCTCGGGTATCAGCCTCTTCTCCATCCCATACCTTATGTCGTCGTTGCTCAGCCTCTGTAGGAAGAGTCTGAAGATATCCAGCGCAGCCTGCCTAGCGCCGATAGCTCTCATGTACTCCGTGTTGAGACCCCATAAGCGCTCCTCGTCAATCATGCCAGCATTGTAGGCGTTCTCAAAGGCCTTGGCTGCGAAGTAAGCGGAGCGGAAGGCATAGCCCATGCCGCCGCCGTGAAGTGGGTTCACAGTATACCCTGCGTCACCGATAACCATCACACCAGGACCCACCATGGTGTTGGAAGGTCTCCTAGTGGGCAAGGGCGCCCCTGCAGCGGTAACTACGCTGTACTTGCGGCTGAACAGGGGGTGTCTCGACACGAGCCTACGGTAAAGCTCCTGGGGGCTCGGATGCCCCATGCCGCCCTGCACACCCAGACCGACGTTGGCAGCGCTCCCAGACTCTGGGAAGAACCACCAATAGCCGCCTGGCGCAACCTCCTGGTCAAGGTAGATGCGGAGCACGCTCGGCTCCTCTATCTCGTAGTCCTCGTAGTGTATTATCTCTCGATAACCTATCTCCATATCTGTCGGCGCAATGTCCTCGTAGACGGGCCACTCCCTGGGCAGTCTCATCCTTATCGCACGCGAGAAGCCCGTAGCCTCTATGACGACCTTGCCTCTTATCTCCTCGGTCCTGTCCCCGACGCGTGCCTTCACACCGACGACCCTGCCCCCCTCAATAATTGGGGCGAGGACAGCAGCGCCGAGAAGAAGCTCTGCCCCCCTATCCGCGGCTTCCCGGAGAAGCCATTCGCCGAAAGCCCTCCTGTCTATAATGTAGCCCTCACCCGTAACGCGGTACCTCGTCGTCTCCCCAGGGGAATAGATGTCGATAGCGGTGACGCGGTTCTTGATAATCCCTGAAGGGGGCTCAGGCAGCCCTGCCTCATGGAGATGGTGAGCGCCTATAGCGTCGCCGCAGGGCTTTCCCCACAGCGTCTTCCAGCTCCTGAAGTCTATGCCTACGACACGAAACCCCATCCTGGCGAGATGCCAGGTGGCTACAGCGCCGGCCGGGCCCAGGCCGGCGACCACAACATCATAGCTCCCGCTCATCGTCCTACTGCCTCCGGGAAGGAGAGGGCCCTGATGCTGGGAGGTTAAAGGCCTCGCATCGTAACCCATGCTCCAAGGAAATATAATCAGAGGTGTAGGCCTAGGTATAGAGTTATGGAGTGAGAGGTCTGTAGAGGAGGGTGAGGGAGTTATGTCCTTCTTCTGGAAGAGGCGTGGACTAGGTGACATATTCGAAGATCTAGAGGAAATGATAAGAGAGATGGAAAGGCTTGCAGCCAAGATAATGGAGCAATATGAGGTTCAGCTTCCCAAGATAACCGGCGAGGTTAAAGGTCCGATAGTGTATGGTGTGCGCATAACCATAGGGCCCGACGGGAAACCAATAATCGAGGAGTTTGGTAACGTGAAGCGCATTGGCGGTAGAGCGGTCATAGAGGAAACTATGGAACCCTTGGTTGACGTTATAGACGAAAAAGACAGGGTGGTTGTTGTAGCAGAACTGCCCGGTATAGACAAGGACAAGATAGACATAAGAATAAAGGATGGCAAGCTCATAATCAAGGCCAGGGATAAAGACAGGAAGTACTACAAGGAGATAAAGCTACCGCCTGGCATAAAGCCCGAGACTGCGAAGGCCAAGTACAGGAACGGCGTCCTGGAGGTAACAATAGAGAAAGAAAAGAAGGAGTCCGAAGAGGAGGGCGGAATAAAGATCAAGGTGGAGTAACTGCCCCACGCTCTGATTACAGTTTTATTGTCCCCATGGGGCTAGTCGGGGACTATGTAGCCGAGTCTCCTCAGCTCGTCCTTCGAAACGGGTAGCCTCCGTGCCTTCGGGGAGACTATAGTACTAACGCCCTCGGGGTCTACTATTACGAGGGTAAACGCCCTCTTCCCCTCCTTGGCCTCCGTTATCTTTCTCCGAGCTTCTTCGCACGTCCTCTGGTCGGAATCGGGGCTGTTGCATGCAGCCTCAAGGGCCTCCAGGAACCTCTCGAGCACGCCCTCAACGGTTGTTATGAAGCCCTCCGAGGCCGGACCTGGAAGCATCTCTAGGCCGAGTTCAGGCACTAGTATTGACGCGGAGGAGGATCTAACCACGAGGGCGTTAAGATCCTCGGGGTGCTGGACCTCAAGCATTATCTTACCCGGCTCCTTGGCCTCTGCTAAGCGGACGTCGCTATACTTGTAGCCGCAGTTCTCGCACTTGCCGGTAGAGAGTATGACCTTGCCTACGTAGGGCATCTCGTACAGATAGTCTGTGACTATAAGAGTCTCTTTTCCACATGAGGGGCACTTGATTCTCTGCTCGGAGAGCTTTGCTGGCACGCGTCTGTCGCTACCTGGCTCCTCGGTCAACTCGGCAATCACCTGAGTGGGGGGATACGGTAGTGTAGGATATAACCCATTGGTGGCAGCTAGCTTGCTGTGCGCGCCGTACTTCTGCACAGGCCCCGGGGGGAGGGGATGAGGCTGACATGGGGGCTTACCATAGGCGGTCAGTGTCGCGCAAGGATAGTATTGAGATATTTGTGACACCTCCTTCAAAGGTAGTTAGCGTGAAAATGGATGTTGAGCTGCTGAATAAGATAGACGAGGTTTGCAGGAGGAGAGGATTCCCCTCCAGGAGCGAGTTCATAAGACAAGCTGTGATATTCTACATTGAGTACCTCAGTAGGCTTGAGCGTGAGGAGCTAGTCAGTGGGACGATCGAGACCGAGCCTATTGAGGACGCGGAAATAGGTGAAGAGGATATAGAGGATATGGCTAATGAGCTAGCAGCACTAGCTAACAGTTAATGCCTCTTTACGATCTCCTCTCGCTGCTTTTTTATCTCCTCGGCGAGTTCAAGGAGAGTCTTCCGGAAAGCTTGTGCACAGTCTTCGAAATCCCTTATTATACGTTGTATAATCTTCTCCGGATCGCTTATGAAGTACTTGTATCTAGGTCTCCCTACTTTGCTCCTCTTCTCCCTTGTTCTTGTTACGAAGCCTAGCTCGGTGAGCTTGGCTAGACCTCTATTTATGGTGGCCTTGCTCAAATTAAGCTTCTGTGCTAGGTCATCAACAGTATACTCGCCGCCCTTCAGCAGCTCAAAGAGTATGAGTACGTCCGTCTCGCTTAGGTCATAGCAGAACCTCAGCCCTTCGACAAGCGCGGTCTCCCTGCCGGTGGGGAGCCGCAGCCTGCGCTCAACGAGCAGCTCGCTCACCACTATCCCCGGGTTTAGGTAACGTAAAAGCAACGAGAATATATTTCTTTTATTTCATACAGTTAGTTTGGTAGAAGCCTCTCCTATGCATTTAGCCTACGGCGGCTGCAATAACCGGGGTAATATAGGTCTCTACTATGGCGGCGACTAGGAGCAGATAAACTACGAGGGTGATACCTTGTAGCCCTCTTTCGGCAGCCTCCCTGGCCCTACCTTGCGTCAGGAGTATAGTAGTCTGCATGCCGAGCGCGGCTGCATAGATGTGGGCAGCGCTCTCGATGATGCCATGGGGCAGTATCAGGGCAGCAACTTTGGCTGCAGGTACGCCGCTGACTGTAGCAGCATAATACGCGACGCTGCCAACAATATAGCCGTTCATGGCGAGCAGGTATGCACCCGGCAGGAGAACAGTAAATCCGAGGAAGAGAAGACCTGCAACAGCTATGTTGTTCAGGAAGATAGTGGCCGCTCTCGCGGGGTCTGGAAGCACCGTTATCGAGCGGACGGACGCCAAGAGATTCAGCACGTCCTTATAAGGGAGAACAAGCCCCGCGATGATAGAGGCGATGTAGATGGTGGCGGCAGCTGCCACAAGCATCGGCATCAAGGAAGCTCTATCCGGCAAGGGGGCCCGCCAGGCCTGACAACCCTGCAGCCGGGCAGGGAGTAATAGCTCTGCTCTACAGCAGTCCCCTATAAGGGGGTAGGCCCGGGCCGGCACGGGGCCGTGGAGAGCGATTCCGGCACCGAGGATGACGTCCGAGGAGGAGCCGTGTGAGGTCTGCAGCCCCGCGCCCCCGGGGCCCTATCTGGGCTAGCATGCCGTACGCCGGTGAGGATGCCCCTACCTACAGGCCGAGCCCCTGGGTCAAGCAGGGCCCCAGGGGGATGCAGAGGTGGTCCTTCGCCGAGGCGTAGTCGCCTTAGCCCGCTCCCGGCAGCATGCTCCCGTCGGGGGTGGAGAGGTGTGGCGCATCTCTTGTTCGGCGATGCGCACGCTCACAGTAATCCCGTTATCGGGCTCGGTGCTGAGAGGGTTGCAGAGAGGTTTCGTCGAGCTGGCGGCTGGTTTATGGCGTTGGTTTCTCTTCCACCATGGCACTACGGGGTGAAACCTCGTAGCCTTGAGGATTATCGTCGCGTGTATGATATACATGTTGCGGAATGTCGTCGCGCCGCGAGGTATCTCCGTGTGTCGTGTCTGGCAGGTTTCCATCCAGCGGAGGTTGACAAGCTAGTCTCGATGGGGATGAAGCCCGAGGAGGTTCTTGAACTTGGCCTCTCGGTTGTTGAAATGGCGGCCGATTATTGTAGAAGAGGACTTCTTGACGGCATCGGTGAGGTAGGGAGGCAGCACTATAAGACGACCCCCGAGAGGATGGCCATAGCGGAGGCGGTGATGGTTCACGCGCTGGAGCTTGCCCGTGACGTTGGTTGTCTAGTTCACCTCCACCTAGAGAACGCGGGTGTAGCCACTGTAGCCACCGTCGACCGTCTAGCCAGGCTCGTTGGTATCGATAAACGTCGTGTGCTATTCCATCATGCGACGGTTAGGGTTGCGGGCGAGGCTGCTAGGAGGGGTTATGCCGCCACAGTGGCAGCCAAGAAACAGCAGCTTTTTGTAGCGTTCAAGACTATAGGTCCGGTCTTCATGCCCGAATCCGACTACATAGATGACCCTGAGAGACCTTGTGTATCGAGCTGTCCATGGGAGCTTGCGGAGAGGCTGGGGAGCCTCGTGGAGGAGGGCCTCGTTGAGGAGGAGTGGGTGCAGAAGGTTGCGGTAGACAACATAGCGGCGTTCTATGGTGTAGAGCCTCCCTAAGAGCCGATCATGACCACTTTTAGGGCCTCCTCGCGGCTGAGCTTCGTCGCAACCATGTAGCTCTCGGACACTCTTCTCAAGTCGGGATTGTTGCCATATATCATTATGGTGTAAAGCCTTGCATCGACTTTCGCGAGGCTCCTTCTTATCAGCTCAACGGATATCTTGTCTTCGCCGTCCGTTATCAATACTATGTCTGAGGGTTTCTTGCCGCTCCTAACCGAGGCTATGTCCTCTACTGCGGTGAGTATTGCACGTGATATGTCTGTGCCGCCGTTCGCTCTCACGCGTGCAACGTATTCAAGGAGCTTAACAACGTCTCTACCATGTATCCTCTTGGATATGTGGAGCGGCGGGTAAGGTATACTATCGAAGAATCTTAGGAAAAATTCTCTTCTCTCCCTCGCAGCCCTTTGGGCAAGAGCCAGTGCAACGGCCTTAGCCCAGATCATCTTCATGCCCATCATGCTACCGCTCTTGTCGAGGAGCACGTAAAAGGGGCCATAGTCTTGGCGTACGACCTTACGGTATAGCAGAAGGCTCCTCTCCGCATACTTCACGAGGAAGTACTCGGTTGGGAGCACTAGCTCGCTTGGGACAAGTCTCTCAAGGTCACTGCCCTTCTCGTAGCCATCTAGCTCGCCGCGCGAGCTCCTCATGATCCTCCTCTTTATGTAGGTCTCAGTATCCTCTATAGTTTTCAACGCCTCTAGGAGGGTCTTCACATCAGTGTTCCTAGCTAGGCTTACCACATCTTGTATGCTATCCTCAAGGGTGAGTATAGAGGCTGAGCCTGCAGAGAAGGACATAGCGAACCTAGATATCTCCTTTGCCTGCCTGGCGGCATCCAGTGCAGCATCAAGAGCCTTCTCAACACTCCTCTTCAGCTCATCGTCATCCTCCTTGGTGTTAGCCTCCTGGCTCTCCGGAGCTCCCTCTCGTGCACTAGCGCCCCCCGCGTCTGGGCGAGGGAGCTTATGCTCAAGCTCCTGAAGCAGTGCTTCAAGGAACACCGCAGAGGCGACTGTGCTGGCTGTGAGGTCTGCTATAGTGTGTTGCCTTATCTTCGCGAACCTTGGAGAAGCAAGCAGCGAGGAGAGGAGCAGATGCTGGAGCATCCTCTTACGAGGCTCCCCTTGAGGCTGGGGTGACTCGAGGATGGGTGCAGGTAGGAAGAGGGCGTAGTACACAGAGGCGGCGAACTCGGTGTCAAGTATTTCCGGCATCTCCGTGGCTGTAGCGGCGAGCTTACGTACGAGGGCTAGTATGCGTTCTCCCCGGTAGAGTACTGGGGGGTCACTGTAGTCTATGCCGCGCAGCAGCCCCAAGGCTACATCCCCAGCTTGGCTGCTATCTTCTCCAGCAGGTCATCTATCTCGGCCAGGGTCTCTCTCGCCAGGGCGCGTACCTTCTCGTCGTCGCTCTCCCTGGTTATGCTCACTATCCTGCTCTTGGCTATCTTCAAGCTCCTATAGAGATCAACTAGCCTTGGGTCGTAACTGCGCATGGTTTCTACAAGCTGTGCGGCCTCCCTGACATTAGAGCGTATGTCGTTGAGCTCCTTTATGAATCTCTCCGGCATCTTGAGCTCCTCGGAGAGCACTATGCTGACTTTGTCGAAGTCTGCGAGTTCGCGTGGAGCAATGTACTTTAGCACTATGAGATCCCTCTCTTCCGCCCTCGTCCTGCCTTCCAGGAGAGCGTTAGCCGCGACAACCTTCAGAGTCTTGGCCTTCCTGCGATCGGTGAGGTGTAGACCCCTCTCCTCAAGGATGGCGAAGAGGCGGAGAAGCTTCGGCTTAACGGGCTCTATATCAACGTTAAACACGAGCTTATGGGCTTCAGCAACCTCCCGAAGGCTCATAACGGGCTCGGCTGGCGGAAGCTTTCCAGCCTCTATTCGCCAGCCTGCGTCGAGCAGGTCGCTCCACTTGTTCTCTGGGAGAGGCTTGGCGTACTGCCTCAAGAGAAACCTATCATACATAGCTTCTAGCTCTGGCTCCTCTGGAACCCTGTTAGTAGCACCTATAAGCGTCCAGAGGGGAACCTTGATCTCCGTGTAGCCGTCGTACCAGACTCTCTCCTGCATTATGCTAAGCAATGCGTTGAGTATAGCGGAGTTAGCGTTGAAAACCTCATCGAGGAACACTATCTCGGCTTCGGGTATCTTGCCCCTGGTTATGCGCGCATATCTTCCCTGCTTCAACGCATTGAGGTCAAGGGGTCCGAAAAGTTCGCTGGGCTCAGTATACTTTGTCAACAAGTACTTGAAGAACCGCGCGTTGAGCAGCTCTGCGAGGCGGTGAGCTATAGCAGACTTAGCTGTGCCGGGTTCGCCTACGAGCACAGCATGCTCCCGCGCAAGCAGGGCAAGGACTATGGCTCTGGCCTCTTCCTCCCTGCCGACGAACGGCTCGTGAAGGCTCCTGTAAAGCCTTCTAATCTTACCCAGTAAGTGTTGAGCGTCGCCAGTCATGATGCACGGGCCCTATCTGGTGGGCGAAGCCGAGAAAGAGGGAATATACCTAGCGCCTCTACACAACACACTCACTGGCCGCCGGCCCCCGAGATGAGGAGCCCGGTTTTCAGCTGAAAACAGTGTGACGAGGAGTTGCTCTGCCGAGCGGCCGGCGGCATAAAAGGAGGGTAGAACCGTTGGGGGTCAGATTCCGGTGCATTCATCCTCCCCGCCGGGTCAAGAGACGGGGTTTGGTCCTCATCCCCCCCGTGTCGAGGACGGGCACCGGACTTTGGCGTTTATTAACAAGGAGGTTTTTGCACACTCTCTTAGTGCTAGGAGCCTCTTAGAGGGCTATGAGGAGTGATTGCACGTCGCCGACGTCTGGGCATGGGGAGCCTCCACCGGAGCCGAGCCTCCGTCCCCGGGTTCTCTGCCTTTATCAGCCCCCGTCTCAGCTCACCGGAAACCTGGAGGGTGAAAGCTTGTCACTTGTTCCTTCACGTGTATCCGAGCATATACGCTCCTGTCTGGGCTATCGCTTCGAGGACTCCTTCCTGGTTATTGAGAACAAGTGTAGGGAAAGCTTTGAGCTACGGGCAGTCATAGTTAACTACTATGTGACTGTGAAGCGGGAGGAGAGTGCCTACGAGCAAGAGAGGCTGGCTGCGAGGCGGGAGATAAGTGAGCGAATAAGCGTCGGCAAGAGGCTAGCCCCCGGTGGGAGCATTGAAATATATTTCGGGCCAGTGGAGAACATAGTCTCTGTATATGTTGTCGTAGAGTATGCTGGCGGCGAGTATAGAGTTGAGGTGCCACATCTACGTCAAACCGAGGAGGCAGGAGAGGGAGCTAGCCAGGCCCCGCAGTAACCCCTGGGCTACGAGGTAAGTTTTTTACAGAAAGAGAGCCTAACATCCTGCCTATGTTGGGCGAAGGGACATGGCTTCTTCTGAAGCCCCCCTGGTAGTCTGGATAGACCAGCTTAGGGCCTCTGACACCGAGCTTGCCGGCGGTAAGGGTGCTAATCTGGGCGAACTCGTCAGCATTGGAGTCCCTGTGCCGCCGGGTTTTGTTGTGACAACCTATGCATACAGGAGGTTCATTGAGGCGACGGGGCTCGGCGAGGTCATTAGGTCTATACTTGAGAACCTTGATATTAATGACCCGCTCAAGGTGGAAGAGGCTAGTAAGAAAATACGTGAGGCAATAATGTCTAAGCCTATGCCTAAGTATATTGAAGAGGTCATACGTAAGGCTTACCGTGAGCTTGGCGAAAAGATAGGCATAAGGGATCCCTTTGTGGCGGTGCGCAGCAGCGCTTCCGCGGAGGATCTGCCGACTGCTAGTTTCGCGGGCCAGCAGGACACGTACCTCAATGTCCGCGGTGAGGACAATGTTGTTGAAAGGGTTAAGGCTTGTTGGGCGAGCCTCTTCACTGCTCGTGCCATAGTCTATAGAGCCGAGCAGGGTATAGACCACTTTAAGGTAGCCATGGCTGTGGTAGTGCAGAAGATGGTTAACAGCCGCTCGGCGGGTGTAATGTTCACACTCCATCCGGTGACGGGAGACACCTCTGTCATAGTAATTGAGTCAAGCTGGGGGTTGGGCGAGGCAGTCGTCGGGGGTAGGGTTACTCCCGACGAGTTCGTCGTAGACAAGAAGACATTGAAGATAAAGGAGAAGAGAATAGCCAAAAAGGAGATAATGATAATCTATGATCCAGAGAAGGGCAAGAACGTCACAATAAAAGTGCCCGAGGATATGGCTACGAAGCCGAGCATAAGCGATGAAGAGGCGATAAGCCTTGCTAAGTATGGCATAAAGATAGAACAGCACTACGGGAACCCGATGGACATAGAGTGGGCGATTGACAAGGACATTAAGCCTCCAAACAACATATTCATAGTACAAGCTAGACATGAGACCGTATGGAGTAGAAAGCTGAAGGAAAAGAAGGCTGCAGGCGAGAAGGTAGAGGCCAAGCCACCCGAGGAGGCTAGGATACTGGTACGCGGCCTCCCAGCAAGCCCTGGCATTGCGACAGGTGTGGCTAGAGTGATACTAGACCCGCATAGCAAGGAGGCTGAGGAGTTCAAGGAGGGTGACATACTGGTCACCAGGATGACTGACCCGGATTGGGTTCCGATAATGAAGAAGGCTGCAGCAATAGTCACGGATGAAGGAGGTATGACGAGCCATGCAGCCATTGTGTCCAGGGAGCTTGGCATACCTGCCGTCGTGGGCACGGGGAAGGCCACTAAGGTAATAAAGACGGGGATGCTGATAACGGTTGACGGTTACCGTGGTGTTGTGTACGAGGGCCGTGTTGAAATAGGAAAGAAGAAGGAGAAGACCGTGACGGGGGCTGCGTCTATATCACCTGAGGTGCTCCGCGACCTTTACCCGGTCACCGGCACCAAGATCTACATGAACCTCGGTGAGCCAGCAGCTATAGATAAGTATGCTCATCTGCCCTTCGACGGCATAGGGCTGATGAGGATAGAGTTCATACTATCCGACTGGATAGGCTACCACCCGCTCTACTTGATAGAGACAAATAAGCCCGAACTCTTCGTCAACAAGCTGGCTGAAGGCATAGCCAAGGTTGCCAGCACCATTTATCCAAGGCCTGTGGTCGTGAGGTTCAGTGACTTCAAGACCAATGAGTACCGCGGCCTCAAAGGCGGCGAGAAGTATGAGCCCGAGGAGCGTAACCCGATGCTAGGCTGGCGTGGCGTCTCCAGGTACATTCACCCAGCTTATGAGAAGGCGTTCCGCCTAGAGGTGAGGGCTCTGAAGAAGGTAAGGGATGAGATGGGCTTGAAGAATGTATGGGCTATGCTGCCCTTTGTGAGGACAACCTGGGAGGTCGAGAAAGTCCTAGAGATTATGGCTGAGGAGGGCTTGGAGCGTAACAAGGACTTCAAGGTATGGATAATGGCTGAAGTACCTAGTGTGGTGTTCCTTGCAGACGAGTTCGCGAAGCTAGTAGACGGCTTCAGCATAGGAAGCAACGACCTAACTCAGCTGGTACTCGGAGTTGACCGTGACTCCCAGCTGCTGGCCAATATGGGTTACTTTGATGAGCGCGACCCTGCTGTACTCAAGGCTATAGAGATGCTGATAGAGGCAGCCCACCGGCACGGCAGAACAGTCTCGATATGTGGTCAGGCTCCAAGCGTTTACCCCGAGATAGTGGAGTTCCTAGTAGAGAACGGTATTGACAGTATAAGTGTTAATCCCGATGCAGTTATCCGGACCAGAAGGCTCGTGGCGAGCGTAGAGAGGAAGATAATGTTAAGGAAGCTCTCAGCTATAGAGCGGATGCTGCGCGAACTCTAAAACGGGGCTCCTTTCCCTCTTCTTAGCCTCTCTTATTAATCTCTTGTATAGCTTCCTCGATCCCCCCTCTAATCATGGAGACAGCTATTGCTGCTAGCAGTATCGCCATTATCTTCGAGAGTGCTATGGCGCCGTTCTCACCCATGGCTTCCATTAATCTGTCGCTATGTTTGAGCATAACATACGTTATTGTAGTATTTACAAGTATTGATAGTACTGCCGCCGGTAGGCCTATGGCGGCTTTTATGTAGAGCACTGTGGCTATGGCTGCGGGGCCGGCTAGGAGCGGGGTGGCCAGCGGGACTATTGCTAGGCTTTCTGCTTCCTCCGGGGCGCGTATCATCGAGGCCTCGGTGAAGCCTAGTATGCCTGCTATACCGTAGATCAGCAGTATGATACCGCCGGCTATTCTGAAGTCCGCGAGCGAGAGCCCGAAGTAGCTTAGGAAGACATCACCTGCCACAGCGAAGGCGAGAAGTATAATGAATGCGACGCGTACGCTCCGCTCCACTAGTCTCCGTCGCTTAGCAGTAGGCAGTCCCATGGTTATGCTGTAGAAGAGGGGGGCATTACCGAGAGGGTCTACTGCTATGAAGAGCAGCAGTATTGCTTGCACTAGCCCCGCGGTGTGGCCCTGCAAGCCTCCTCAGCGCCTCCACTATGCGCTGCCGCAGAGCCTCCAGACAGCTTTCAACACATTCCTCCATGCAGCTCCTATTTCCCTGGCAGCCTCCTTCATAGGCGCACCGGCTCCTGCATCCAGCCTCCCGCACTTCAAGGACATAGATGCCCCTGGAGCGGCCAACGGCTACGAGCTTGACAGCAGCTTCAGCACCGCACATCCTAAGGAGCCTCATTACGTCCTCTAGGCTGTCTACGCCGCGTTGGACGATGAAGAAGCCTAGTTCTTGGAAGGCCTCAGCCAGTCTAGCTGCAAGCCTCCTTTCTTCATCGCTAGGTTTGGGCGTGGCTCTGCACCTCCGGCGAAGGCGGGTAGAGACGCCCCCTCATTTTAAGGAAAGGTCTAGGCTTCTACTTGCTAGGTAGCGGGGCTTCCGGCGATGAAGGGGTGCATAGTACTTCTGCTTTATGGTGTTGCTCTGGCCTCGCTTGAGATCGGCCTAGGAGCGGCGGTTGCCAGTGTTACGGGCTCTGATGCTGTGAGGAGAGTGTCCAGAGCGGCGGCTGCAATTGCTCTTCTCGGGGTGTGTGTTTGGCTTGTCCGCTGCTTGTTCTAGCCTCTAAGCGTTTAATGCTTCCCCGAGGGGTGGTGAAGACCCCTCATGGGCTGGATGGTTGGGGTGTAGCGTGTTTTGCTGGGCGCGGAGCCTATACACGTGGCTCACCTGGAGGGGCTTGCAGCCAACGGGTTTGTGAAGAGGTTCTGGGTAGAGGAGTGCAGTGAGTGGCCTGGCCGAAAGAGGGTCTACGCTGAGCTGGCTGACGGCAGGGTCGTGGTTACGAAGTGCATAGACGGGAGGGGGGTGAAGAAGGTCATCTACTACCTAGCTGAAGCAAAGAGGCTTGCGAGTATAGTGGTAACTGGTGTAGCCACCGGTATGGAGGCTGATGAGACCTTTCCCGGCGACTAGGCTTCACGTGCTCTCACTGGATCCGGCGAGCCCCTGGGCGGGATGTTTTATGTGCCCCCCAGGGGCGACGCTTCTGCCTTAGCTAGGGGTGCGCGGTAGTGGGCAAGCGTATGCGCATGACGCTGCCTAAGAAGGAGGAGGATCTACAGAAGGTAGTGGAGGAGGTTATGGAGCAACAAGCTCATGAGCACCACCATCATCACCATCACCATGTTGAGGGTCTTGACGAAATACTACATACTATAGATGTGTTAATAGACACAATGAACACTCGTATAACCGATGTTGAAGAGAAAGTGGAGAAACTCCGAGAAGAAGTAATCAACCTCTACCGTCTCTTCGCCCAAGTAGTCAAGGTTGTAGCATCAGAGACGGTTGAGGAGAAGAGGACGGCACTGGCAGAGGCAAGGAAGCTCATAGAGAAGGGGCTCCGAGAACTCGGCGGAGCCTCTTAAGCCTCCAGTTGCCCTCACGCCCACCCACAGCTATGCAGCGCCGCCCCTTTTCACCCTCAACGAGTTCAACAACCCATCCCTCAGCCTCAAAACACCCTCCTTCCAGGAGACCAGGCACAAGAAACCCGTCATAAACTACCAGGCAGCCATCTCCATCGAGCAAAACGATAGCAGGGTAGTCCCCAAGTCCCGGGCTGAGCGGTTCAATACAGAAGCCTAGCCGTGCCCTCGCCCCAGTTCCCTTGAAGACCCTCCTCTCGTCGCCCATCCTCGCCGCGACGTCTAGGGGCGCAACGGAGTAGACAAGGCCCCCTATACGCATTCTCTGCCACAGTGGCACAACCGAGTCGACGTCCTCAAGGCTAAGTCCCCGGACAGCTGCCTCCGCTTCAAGCCACCTCCTCCTCTCCTCTCCCCGGAGCCCATGAAGCTCGCCAAGCTCTCTAACCGCATCCAGGAGAGGCGCACAGCCTGGCCCAACATCGACGATTACATCTACGTCGGAAAGCCCCTCAATCCATGCTCCAGCAGCCAGGGAGCCCGTAAGGTAGGCGCATCCGGCCTCGGCTAGAGATGCTAGCTCGGGGAGCAGCCTAGCAGAGGCCTCTGGCTCGGGGCTACAGCATATCCACCTACCCTTACAAGGGTTGGCTAGCGGGATGCTGACGCCGTAGGAGGGGTCCTCGGTGAGCCTCGCTGCGGAGGCTACGCTTGCGGCATCGTAGGAGAAGAGGAGCCTCTCAGCCGTCCCTATGACGGGGTACACGTGTAGCCCCTTGTCGCTTCGGCGATACTTGGCTATGGCGAGGTACTCGCAGCCGCGTAGCCGCCTAACCACTACATACGCGATGCCACCGTCTATATCAACGAGTATGGAGCCGGGCTTGCAGTTTGTGCACGAAGCATCGCAGAACCTGCACCAGGAGGGGAGCAACATCCGCCACGCCCGGCATATGCGAGAGGGGGCTCCGGCTTGGGGGCGCTGCGGGGCCTCGCGGACCCCACAGCCTCCCCCAACGCGGC
>CAZIWH010000044.1:0-14213 GCA_964542985.1 uncultured Hyperthermus sp.
GGACGCCGGCCTTCCAAGCCGGTGATCCCGGGTTCAAATCCCGGCCGCCGCACCACAGCCTTCATCCTCGCTGGGCCTCACTGCCTGCCTGGTTGGGGCTGTGGAAGAACCGCTGTTATCTCCTGGAGCCGATACATCGCCCGGGTTATGGTGACTGTTAGCCTTGTGTCAGGCCATGCATTGGCGCGTACCTCAGTTGAAGATTTTCTTCGCGGCCTCTAAGGCTACGTAGTTTGTATGGGGTTGCCTGGCTGCTGCAACATTGCCGGAGCACATGGCCCTGGGAGGCGTGTGGCCTCCCCTGCTGCCAGCTGTAGGAGGCTGCCGGCTTCGCGTAGTAGCTCGCGGTTCTTGTAATCATAGTACATCGGTACGAGTGTGGCTTCTCTATCCAGCCTGGCCTCGTGGGCATGGAGCTCTACCTCCCTTTCTCTGCTCTACGGAGACGCTATAGCGACGCCCCCTAGAGTGAACCCTCTCCCTCTTTGGAGCTAGCAGCAGCCCGGGAAGAGAAGAAGGCCCAGGCGCAGCTCTCCTGGGGTGACTTCGTGTCCAGTGTCTTCCTTCTTTTCCGAAGTAGTGGGCCCCTAGGAGGCATCCAGATGTGGTTCCGCAGTACACTCTCTTTAAATTCTTCATGCCGATCGGTTCTAGACTCATCCTGGCGGAGAGCTTAGCCTCCCGCAGCAGGCGGGAAGAACGCTACGGTGTCTCCGTCGTGTAGCTGTGTTTTCTCACCTTGGAGCCAGTCTATGTTGCGCCCGTTGACTAGGATTTTAGGCTCGTCTGCTATGTGGCCGTCGCTGGTGACCAAGCGGCCGCGGAGCCGGGGGAACATTTCCTCGAGCTTCCTCGCGAGGTCAAGCACGGTGGCGCCGTCTGGGAGTTCGAGTTCGATTATGTGCTTCTTGCCGGCTAGGTCGTAGTACTCTGCGAAAAGCTTCACCTTGACCTTCAAGGCCGCTGCACCCTCCTTCGGGGTGGGGCCCTGTGCTACATGTGGGTGGGGGGCTGTTCTGTCTCTTCTATGTACTCGCAGCTGCGGGGTATTAGGATTAGCACGGGGCCTAGGTCGGTCTCGTCTATCCTTATCGCTGCTATTGGGGCCTCTTCCTCGTCTATTGCTATGTCTAGGTTGTAGAGTTTTATCGTCGAGGCTGCTTCCCTGGCGTATGCTAGGGCTGCGAGGCCCCAGTAGTGGTCTATCTCCAGCTCGCCTATGATGAGCCTCCCCTTCTTCACGGTTATCGCCTCTGCCTCCCTGGGGTTGGCGTCGCGGAGCACCGCCGCTACGTTATCGGGGCCATAGGTTAGCATGAGGCAGCCCTCGACGACTATGAGGGGTACTGGGCCGCTACTGGTCTCCAGGGCTGCGACGCCTATGCTGTAGAAATGGCAGACTATCTGCCCAGTGTCGGGGTCTATTGCGCCGCGCATCTGGGCTAGTATGTCGTAGACACTGTAGGGTATGTCGTAGAACCTCCTCGTGTCGAGCCTGGGGGCCACCGGTCTACACCTCTCGGCCGCGGTAGTAGCTTAGAGCCTTCTCCCTGTAGCCGCCCACAGCTATGTGGTCGAAGACTGTTCCCCTGGAGGCTGTGAGGCCGAGGCTCTCTGGGAGCCATGCGTAACGTCCCCCGGCTAGCCCGTTTGCTATGAGGGCGCCGCCGAATGCTGCTTCCTTCGCGGTATGGGTCACCGTGAGCCTTGTGGCCTCAGCGCCGAGCTGTAGCATGGGCTCCAGCTTCTCCGCGAGCCGCTCCATGAATAGGGGTATGCGGGCCCAGCGGCCCGTGACGTAGACGCGGCGGGGCCTCACGACGGCGAGGAGGCTTAGGGCCGTCTTAGCCGCCGCCTCTGCGAGGGCCTCCAAGGTCTCCCGGGCCGCCTTGTCGCCCCGGCTGGCTGCCTCTGCCACCTCCTCTGGGCGAGGCGGTGGCCAGCCCTTGTCGAGGAGGCTGGCGGCGCCGCCCTCGAAGAGCCTGTTCTTGCTGAACCCTGGCTCGAGGAAGGCGGCTAGGTATGCTAGCTCGGCGTCCCAGGCTCCCGCGCCCATGTAGCCTGTGAACGCTGTTGTGCCTCCGACACCATCCACTATTGCGCCGTCCTTGACAGCTATGGCGGCTGTATAGGCGTAGCCCGCCTCGAGCACTATTATGTTGACCTCTCTCGGGCTGACGCCGCGCTGCTCTACCTCCGCCCAGACCGCCGCCGCAACGCTGTACACCTTGTCGCTGGTCCCCATGTCTATCCGGTTCAGCTTCCTGTACCGCGGCACGGTGTCTAGCTGGACGACGCCGGGGGTGAACCAGGCCTGGAGCCGGGACTCGCGGAGGAGCTGCATTACACGGCGGAGGCCCAGTATCCGGAGGCCACGTTTCTCGTCCTCCCGGTGTATGAAGGTGGCCACCTCTATCTCCCAGGGTTCCGCGTCCCGGGCCCTCTTGAGGGCCACCCCGTAGCCGCTCGACATGGCCACTGATTCGACACCGAGCCTCTCTGCTATCTCCTCTAGGTGTCTTACGAACCACTCCGGGTCAGCCACCATCCTTTGCCTGGGCACTGCCTCCTCGTAGACGACTCCCAGCGGTTCATCCTCGATCACCACTATGTCTACGCTCAGCGTGCCGGAGTCCACGCCCATGCTGCGCAAGGCCCGGCCCCCTCCAAAATTCTCCGCATTAGAGGCGTCTCACAACTGTGCCCCGGTTGTCCGGCGGGGAGATGTAGAGGAAGCCACCGCCGCGACTGGAGAGCCAGGCCCGGAGCATCTCTGCGAGCCGGGCTGCCTCGGAGGCGCTGGGCACTATGGTGTAGACCGTGGGGCCCCAGCTGCTCTGCGCAGCCCCACCAGCATGCCTCTTCATGATCTCTGCCGCCTCCTCTGCGAGGGGGCAGCAGTAGGTTCCGTGCTGTGCGGCTGCCCAATACTCTGCTCCGAGCCTTGAGTTGAACTCCGTGAGGGCCTCCAGGAGCGTAGAGAGGTCATGCTCCGCGAGGGCGGGAAGGAGCTTCATGACAAGGAGCCTTGAGAGCCTTTCTGCCTTCCGGGGATCCATTGGGGGCATTGTGCTCAGTACCTCGTCCTCCCTCTCCTTCACCTCCCTCACCAGGGGCACCGCCCTGGAGGGCACCACGGCTACAAAGCGCCAGGAGGCGGGGAGCTCGTAACGGGCTATGAGGGGCGGTATGCAGGTCCGGCAGCCCACGGGGAAGCCGCCGTCGAGCAACGCGCCGCCGAGGCGGAAGCCGTGGAAGCCTAGGCCGGAGACGGTGCTCCTCCCGGCGAGGAGCGCGGCGTCCCCAAGGCCTATCCCTGCGTCGAAGAGCGTGTTGTAGGCCGTGGCGGCTGCGAGCACCGTTGTAGTGGTAGCTCCGAGGCCAACGCCCCTGGGAATGGATTGGAGCACCTTGGCGCACAGCCCAGGGAGCCCGTAGCTGCTCCGGAGCAGCTCCAGGGCGTCCTCCATGAGCCTTGCTGCCCCGCCGGGGCCCCGCACCCTTGGCTGAGGGCACGGCTCGAAGACGGCTACGAGCCTGGGCTGCGAGATAGTGAAGCCCAGTGTGCCGTAGAGCCTCCCGAGGCCGCCATGCATGTCTATGTTGCCGGCGTGGAGGTGGGCAGGCGCGCTGACCATCACCCTCACGGCGCCTCTCCACGCCTTAACGCGGCGCAGACTGAGGGGGAGCCCTATATCCAGGCCGCCGCTGCATCCACCACCGCTCCTGGCGGGGTGCGGCTGGGGCTTGGCCAGGCCTAGGCTCGTGGAGCTTGCTCTACGTGAGGGGCCCCTGCTCCAGGTGGCCCTCGACTTCGCCTCCCTGGAAGACGCTGTCAGGCTCGCCGCCCGGCTTAGGAGAGAGATAAGTAGCTGCCTCGTCTACGAAGCCGGTACACCACTGATTAAGTCTGTGGGCATGTCCTCGGTGAGGTTGCTTGCCGCCGTGGCTGGGCCGTGCCCGGTGCTGGCAGACACCAAGACGATGGACACCGGGGCCCTAGAGGCGCGGCTCGCAGCAGAGGCCGGGGCCGATGCTGTCACAGTGCTTGCTGTGGCGCTCGACGAGACCATTAGGGAAGCCGCCGAGGAGGCTCACAAGCAAGGTATGGCTATTGCCGCCGACTTGATAGGCGTAAAGGACCCCGTGGCTAGGGCCGAGGAGCTGGCCTCCCTTGGCGTTGACATTGTTGAGGTGCATGTGGGTATTGATGCTCAGAGGGCTCTGGGGATGAGTGCAGCTGACCTCGTGGAGGCTGTAAAGAGGATAAAGGAGAGGTTCCCCGGCGCAGTGGCGGTTGCGGGCGGCTTGAATGCCAAGACTGCACCGAGACTCGTGGAGGCGGGCGCAGACATAGTCGTGGTTGGGGGCGCCATAACTAGGAGCCCGGAGCCCACGGAATCCGCCAAGGCGGTGCTTGAGGCAATAAAGAGGGCTGCGAGGGCCTAGCCGTCCCTGTAGCCCCTGGGCTCACGGTAGACGTGAGCCGGCACCCATTCGCCTTTCTCGTACTCCCTCGCCTCCGCAAGTATCAGTATAGCGTCTGCCTCCACATTGCTCGCTGTGACACTGCTCAGCTGCCTCTCCATGGGCAGGAGTTCTGCCTCAAGCACGCCATCGGGAGCCACGCGGAGCCTAGCCTTCACGGGCTGCGGCCTCTTCGCCCTCACCGGGGCTGTGAGCCTGACCCTGGCTTGTAGCGGGGGCTCAGCGGCCCTCTCTACGTGGCCAAGATGCTTCGCGGCATGGTAGACTAGCCGGATGAACCCGTGGAGCGCCGAGACGGGGTGGCCGCTGAGGGCGATGAGCAGCGCGCCGCTGGGCAGGAGCATCGCGCTCGTAGGCCTACCACCCTTGACCATTAGTCCCCTGAAGAGCACTTTTCCGCCCATCTTGTCTGCGAGCTGGTAGAAGGGGTCTACCTCGCTTGGCCCGGTACCGCCGGTCATTATCACTAGGTCTATCCCGCGGACTTGACGCTCTAGGTACCACGCTATAGTGTCCACGTCGTCGGGAAGCAGGACCTGCCACTCTATGCTTACCCACGGCGTGTACCTCTCGACAAGGCTTCTCACAAGCTTAGCTGTAGTCTCGGCGACCTCGCCCCGGAGTATCCTCTCCCTAGCCTCGGCAGGATTCCGCGGCTCGAAGAGCTCTGTGCCAGTGGCTATTATCGCTGCCCGGACCCTCCTATACACCTTGACTTCGGTGACTGCTACGTCCAGGAGGCCCGCGACGTCGAGCTCGGTTACAACGTAGCCCCTCGGGAGGAGCGTCTGCCCCTTACGCACATAGCTGCCCACAGGATCGAGGTTCTTCCCCGGCTTGTACGCCGAGGGTACCACGATGTAGCCGTCCTCTAGCTTCACGGCCTCCTCGGGTACAACAGTGTCTGCGCCCTCGGGGAGGTAGGCGCCGGTGGAGACGTAGACCGCTGTGCCGGGCTCAACCCGGAGCCCCACGTTTATCTTCCCTATCGTCGCCTCACCTATGACCCTCAGCCTCCCGGGCGTGTCGGCGGCCCTCACAGCGTAGCCGTCGTAGGCCGCGCGAGGCCTTGGAGGGAAATCGGTCTCAGCCACCACGGGCTCAGCCAGAACCCTGCCGACAGCCCGCCAGATCGGGAGTGTCTCGACGCCCTCAACCGGCTTCACGCTGCCGCGGATAAGCTGTATTGCCTCGCTAACGGGGGTTAGCCTCTGCAGGTATCTGGGTGCAGTCACGGCACACGCCTCCAGGGAGAGCAGTCCAGGGGAACCATTGGGCAGGCTGTGGAGGATTAAGGTGGCTCGGCTGACCCGGGCTCGGGGGTGGTGATACGGGGGCTTAGGGGTAGTAGGCTCTCAGCGCTGGATAGGTTCGGCCGGGGGTCTCTCTGTGAGGAGGCTGCTCTTCCCCGACGCGGCTCCACGCATACCCCAGAACACGGCCGCCCAAGCCGCTCCCCTGCTACGCCCCGTGCCCCTAGACGTTCACATCACGCTGCCAGGCCGCCGCCGTTGAACAAGGGGCAGAGGGAGCAGCCCGGGGCGGAGGTGCTCCTCCCTGTAATCCGGTTCATGGAGCTTTATCCAGCCAAGTACTACGGCGTTGACGCTTTTCAGGCTCCAGCCCCTCGCCGGCCGAGCCACGGCGCGGCCACGGAGGGGGTCAAGGCTCTCCACGAGCAACGGGATGTGTCCTCTGGGGGTCACCGCGGCCGCTAGGAGGCCTTTCTCCCAGCCCCGGCGCAGCCAGCGTCGGGGCGGCTGGGGCCTCCTCCTCGCGACCTCTATCTCGTCGCTGCCGCAACGGTAGAGTATCCCGTCCTCGAGAGCCTCGAAGGGGCAGAGGCCGAGCAGCTCAACGTCCTCGAGCACCACGGGCTTCTGGGCGGCGAATAGGCGGGCCCAGAGCCTGCTCCTGTACATCCTCCTGTCTCTCCTGCTCCTCTCTCTTGGCTCGGGTACCCTGGGGGCCTGGTAGACGCTTAGACCGAGGCCGCGGAGCTGGGTGGTGAGCCAAGGGTCGCCGAGCACCACTACTGCATCGGCATCAACCGCCTCTGCGAGGGCCGCTTTGTAAAAGACGCCTCGTCCCTCAACATAGCCGTCGGTGTCGACCACGACGGCGTTGAACTGCCTCGCCAGAATCGAGGCTGAGGCCACCACGAGGTCCATGACCTTCTCTGCGGACACGTGGCCCACCATGAGGCATTGCTCCGGCTCCGCGTCCTGGAGTACCAGTATCCGCCCACGGGGTCTGGCCGAGCACACGAAGCCAGGCACACCTAGCTCGTTCTGCCCAACATCAGCCTCTACTACGCTGAGGCCGAGGCCGTTGACAAGCCAGGCAGCTAGTGTGCTCTTCCCGGACTCGGGTGGCCCGGCGACGACTATCCTCTTCACACCAGCCTCGCGCAGTTCCTCGACGAGCCTGCTCCATGCCTCAACGACGGGGCTCCGGGGGGCGGGCGAGACTGAGGCGCCGGCCCCAGTGTGTACGCAGAGCCTGGCGCCCCCGCTGCACGCGTAGAATGTGAATCCCCTCTCAGCCCTCACAAGCGCCTCCTCGCCCGGGCCCATGGTGTAGCCGCTCCCGTATACGCAGCCCTCCTCGACCACTATCCTCGCCGGCCCCGTCACTCTCAGCCCCTCACCGGCGGCCAGGCTGCGACACTTCACGCTAAGCCACCCCCTGTTGCTGGCAACGAGGTCACACTAATTATCCCGAGCTGGGCCCCACTCTAGTGGGGTACTCTGCAGTCCTCCCCTGGGCCCCTCTAGACCTCCAAGCCCCGCCGGGGCTCCAAGGGGAGGCGGAGGCGCGTCCCCCTAGCATGGACGGGGTGGCCACCTTTGGTGATGCTCCAGCTCGAAAAGGGCGAGGAATACCAGGTCGGCAAGTACCGTATAACGGTCTACAAGACCCCGGATGGAAGGATAGTGGGCGCCCTTATAGAGGGGCCTAGGCTCCCGAGGCCCGTCTACGTCGCCAAGTCAGAGCCCGTGCCGAACAAGCTGCCTAAGACGGTGAGGAAGTTCCTGCGGAAGCTCGGCTTCAACGCCTAGAAGCGGCTGAAGAGGGGCTTCGGGAGTCGGGGCTCAATTCACCGCCCCAGCGAGGCTCATTAAACGAAAGGGCCTCCACACCGCCCCTCCAAAGGTACACTGAAGCGTCGCGACACCCGGGTTTATTTGAAGCCCCCTGCTGTAGCATCCTCCCTCTTCACCTTCCCCACGGGTCTTCGTAAGCCTTGCCAGCAATGGGGCTAGGAGTGCTTCTTAACCTACCGTCTTCTGCTATGCGGAATGGGCGCCGGACCGGAGGTGGCCGCATGTTGGCCGGGCAGGGTGTTCCGGAGGAGGTGCAGCGAATAGCGGAAGATATCCGTATAATGAAGATCAGAGGCGCCGGGAGGATTGCCAGAGCAGCCGCTCGTGCGCTGCTCATAGCTGCCAGGGAGTTCCGAGGAGGCAGCCTGGAGGAGTTCCGCAGCTATATGGAAAAGGTTGCCAACCTCCTCGTCTCGACTAGGCCCACGGCTGTGAGTCTCCCTAACGCCGTCCAGTATGTCATGAAGGTGTTGCATGAGGGGAGTTTTAGCAGCCTCGAAGAGGCCAGGGAAGCCGTAGTAAAGGCTGCTGAGGGCTTCATAGAGTACTCCAACCAGGCTGTGGCCAAGATAGGCGAAATAGGGGCCAGATTAATAAGAACCGGGGATCGTATACTCACGCATTGTAATAGTAGCGCCGTGGAGTCTATACTTAGGACAGCGTGGAGAATGGGCAAGAGGTTTGAGGTCTACGCCACTGAGACCAGGCCGAGGTTCCAAGGGTACATAACTTCAAGTGACTTAGCTTCGGAGGGTATACCTGTGACCCTCGTGCCGGACTCAACCGTCCTTAGGGTTATCGATGAGAAGAGGATAACTAAGGTCATCGTCGGCGCCGACACCGTGGCCGCGAACGGGGCCGTGATAAATAAGATCGGCACGAGCCAGATAGCGCTCGCCGCCCGTCTCCACAGGATACCCTTCATAGTGGCCACGGAGACCTACAAGTTCAGCCCATACACTGTGACAGGACAGCCCGTTGAGATAGAGGAGCGCGATCCAAGCGAGGTTCTTCCGGAGCCCATATCTGGAGTCTCAGTGAGGAATCCGGCGTTCGACGCCACGCCACCGGAGTACATAAGCATGATAGTGACGGAGAGGGGCATCATTCCGCCCAAGTCAGCCGCGCTCGTGCTCTGGGAAGTCTTCGGGAGAAGCCCTGTAGAGAAACATAACAAGATAAACGTGGAGGAGGACACTGCGGCCTAGGCCTAGACGTAGTAGATGAGCCTGGTGAGCGGCTGGAGGCCGCGGTGCCTCCGGTAAGCCGGCTTCTCCACACCGTCCCTCGCCACCGCCTCCAGGAGGCACTGGAGTACCGCGTGGGCCTGGCCGAGACTATTCTCCCAAGGGCTCCCTCCTACCGGCTCGACTGTGTATACGCGGAGCCCCGCCTCCCGCATAGCCTCCGCGGCCTCCGGGGCTATGGTTGAAGCCGCGCCGCCCCACGGCGCGTAGAGGGTCACGGTGTCCACGCTGTATACCGGCGCGTGGACTAGCTGCTCAAGCCTCTCATACCTAGCCGAGGAGCCATAGACCTCATAGAGCTTAAGCACGGCGTAGAACGCGGACGCGTAGGACTCTGACGCGCCTACATGCATCTCTGAGCGCAGCCACTCACAGCCATCACCGAGCCTCGTAGAGGACAGGCGTGGCTTCTCCCCGAAGAGCGCCGCCAGCGCCGCCAACATGACCAGGTGCCTCGCAGCCCCTATTCCAGCCGCGAGGCCGCCATAGACCATTCTAACAGCCTCCTCGACTACCTCTGCGAGCGGCGACCCCGTGTCAGCGGTCACCGCCACAACCCGGCCACCCCTCAACGAGTAGAGACGCGCCGCCTCAACCACCCTGCGTGTCCGGCCACCCACGCTGAGCGCCAGGAGCCTGCAGCCATGCGCCACGAGCCTCTCAGCACCACCGTAGGAGAGCACGTCGAGGGGGTCGACTGCGAAGACGCGGCCAGGCAGCGCGCCAGCTGCAGCGAGAGCGGCTGCGAAGCTATCCCCCGCCCCGGTCGCGGCAACGCAGGGCTCGTCGGCTAGGAGCGGCTCAGTCTCCTCCACCTGCGCCTCCACAAGACCTGGGAGACGGGCTAGTTCCTGCTCTAGGCTAGAAGCTAGCAAGAGGAGATTAGCACCCCCAGGTGCAGCCTTGGGGGCGATGCGCTGCGGGAAAACCGTTCCGCTACTGCCTGGGAGTCTAGAAGCCGAAGAGGCCCTCGAGGCCGGCGGCGAGTTCTTCCTCGCTGACCTCCTCTTTCTTCTCCTCTTCTTGCTCCTCCTCTTCTTCCTTCTTCTCCTCCGCTGCCGCCGGCTGCGGAGTCGCCACCTCTATCTCTATGCCTAGCTCCTTTGCTGTGTCGCCGAGCGCTGTTACTATGGCGAGCGCACGCCTCACAGCGGTGCCTATCACGTACTCCGCGGTCTCTGGGGTCACGTAGCCGGCCTCCGCTGCGACGGCGAGTGCACGCCTCACCGCTATCGGTATGGCTACCTTCAGCACTTCGGGCTCCGGGTAGCCTATCTCAACACCTACCATCAGAGCGGCCATGTATGCCTCGGATACCATGCGCTCATACTCCTTGAGGTCTATGAGCAGCTTGTCAGCTGGTATAACCACGCCACCCTCATAGGCTGCCTTGGGCTTAAGCTTCACTATGATAGGCTCAATGCCCAGCTTCTGCAGTATAGAGGCAAGCTCAGGGCTTATCTCATCGCCGGGCTTTGCTACTCTGGTGTCCTTGGCTATCCATATGGTGCCGCCCTGCACCCTTATTGGAACTTTGAGCTTACCGAACACGCTCATAATCGGGCCTGGTTTGAACCCCGTGTTGCCCGCGGGTAGCACTATCTCGGTCGGTGCTATGTCGCCGGGCTTCGCCGGCGCCGTGGCGAACACCTTGTCCAGTGCCAGCGCCACCTCAAAGGGGTTCAAGTTAGTGAATATGAACATATTTGTCCCGGTGAGGTAGGGGTCAAAGGGCTCTGGATCGATGCCCGCGTTCTTCAAGGCGAGCCTCATGAGAGTGTTCTTGGCGACCCTCATCACTATCTGACCGCCGAGGCGGCGCTCCAGCTTCCTCCTTATCCTCTGAAGCTGCGCCGTCGGCGTCTTAGTGAGATCCACGATTATGAATGTACGGTGGCTCTTCACGAGTTCGGTTAGCTCGGCCACCTCCTTCTTCTTCCACTCCGGTATCCTCTTCGCATGCGCCTTCGCTATCGTAACCGCCACTCCTCCTACACCCCACCCAGCGTTGAGCGCCCCAGCCCGAGACTCCGATATAAGAGCATGCCCTCCGCCCAGGGAGGCTCAAAGTCAAAGGCATTACAGCTGGCATGGCAAGTCCTACGCGTGTAAGCGTAAAAGACGGGAGGGGCATAGCTCCCTGGAGTCAAGAGGTCGAGGTCAGCGTAGGCTTACCTCCACCGGAGGCCCCATCGTGGTCTTGACTATTATCCTCGCTATGTTGTTATGCGGATTAGGAAGCTTGTGCTCGAGCGTACTCAATACCTTGTAGATGTTCTCAACTATCTCCTCAACCTTCATATCCTCTGTGCCAACCCTGCACATCACCTGCGGCTGGTCCTTCACACGTAGCATCACCGCCGAGCGGTATCTGTTGACGAAAGCCACTATGTCGGCGTTAGGCGGCACAGGCACCGGCACCTTGCCACGGGGGCCGAGGGAGGGTGCCAACGTCCTACCAGCCAGAGGCATTAGGTCGGTCTTCACTAACACCCAGTCGCAGAACTCCGCCACCTTCTTGGCGGCCTTCCTGTTACCCATCATAGCCTGGAGGTCCTCGCGCGTCAGTACCCTATCCGCTACCTCCCTGGCTTTGAGCGCCATATCGCCGTCGGCTACGACACACACCTTGACATGCTTCCTCGGGGGGTTAGGCAAGAAGACTATCTCCCTTATCCTGCCCTGAGGGCTCTTGAGGTCAACGTCCCTGAGCACGACGGTGAGGTCTACTGACTGCTTGAAGTTCCTCTTAGGACTGCCCTCTACGGCCTCCCTGACAGCCTTCTCCACGTTGCCGCGCGGCACGAATGACACGCCTAGCCACCTCCTACGCGGCTACCCATGTTCAGCCCCGGGGGTCTGCGGGGAGGGGTCTAAGCCTTCTCCCACTCTTCCTCATACTTGGCCAGTACTGCGTCGTAAACGCCGTCCTCGATCTCCTTTATCACCTGCTTACCGTCCTTCCCGTCAATCGTTATTCCTATGCTCCTAGCCGATCCTATTATCGTCTTCACGGCCGCTTTGAGCGTCTTTGCTGTCAGAGCGGGTTTCTTGAGTATAGCTATCTCGACTATCTTCTCGAAGGGGAGGTCGCCTATCTTGTGGTGCATCGGGTCACCAGAGGGCTCCTTCGCGCCAACAGCCTTGAGCAGTAGCTCAGTCGTGGTGGGCGGCTTAACCTCAAGCTCATACTCCTTGGTCTCTTCATCTACTATTATCTTCACCTGGACCTCCATTCCCTTATACTTCTCCGTTGCCTTGTTTATCTCCTCTATAACCTTATCTACGTCCAGGCCAAGGCTCTTTATCATGTCCGAGACAGGGGGTTCGGGCTTAGCCTCACCACCCCTAACCTTGACCGTTACGACGCGTATCGCGCCCATCTCTACTTCCCTCGCTCCCTAGCAGGCCTTACCGAGTCACCTGGAACCGTAATCTGGAGCGGGTATTCAATCTCAAGCA
Organism: uncultured Hyperthermus sp.; assembly: GCA_964542985.1. Lineage (GTDB taxonomy): Archaea > Thermoproteota > Thermoprotei_A > Sulfolobales > Pyrodictiaceae > QNYQ01. The sequence goes on from CAZIWH010000044.1 coordinate 12,305, forward strand.
CATTTAAAACTACCTCATTCTTGCCCGGAATGACCCTAACAACCTGAGCCTTCATGTCACGGAAGGGCCCTGAGATGATCTCCACTATATCGCCAGGCTTAAGCGTCTCAACCACCGCCTCGGGCTTTAACAGTCTCTCAACGTCCTCGTAGCGCAGTACACCAGGCACCACACCCTTGGCGTACCTAAGCCCCTGGATGGCGTTAGCTGCGTGGAAGGCTGCAGGTGTCTCTACTATCACGTAGCCCTTTATCTGAGGAGGCACTATCACAGCATATATTGGTATGTCCTCGTCTTGTGCACGCTGAGCAACTATTAGAGCTACGTCCAGCTCGCGGCCCGCGACTGTGCGTACCGCGAAGAGGCGGGGCTGTCCCCTGCGGGCCGGCCTCACCCCGCCACCTTGCTTAGACACGCCATGCTACACCTCCAGCACGGAGACGACACCAGAGACCCCGCCCCTTTGAGGCGGGGATGCGTTGACCCGGCCTTCTCCGGGCCACGGGTTGGGGGAGGAGAGTTAGCGTAGGAGCGAGATCGCTATGTAGTGTATTATGTATGCTACGACGCCTACCAGTAGTATTGAGAGCCATGTTATCTTGCTTGCCTGTATGTATTCGTCCTTGTCGGGCTTGCGCACCCTCTGGAGTATCAGCCTCCATTCATGCAACGTGGACTTTATAGCTGCTATTATGCCGCCCTCCTCGTCTGTGGCCACGCTACTCCACCTCCCAGGCTGCGCCGCTGCCCCGAGGGGTGGGGGGTGAATAGTGCTCCCCTTATCTCAGCCCTGCGAGTATCTTCTCCGCGTAGCGCTTAGGCTCAAAGGGCTCTAGGTCGTTGTACTCCTGGCCGGTGCCAACGAAGAGTATGGGCTTCCCGGTGACTGCTGCGACGCTTATCGCTGTGCCCCCCTTGACGTCGGCGTCGACCTTTGTGAGCACTATGAAGTCTATACCTACTGCCTCGTCAAAGAACTTTGCCTGCTCCACGGCGTCGTTGCCTGTCAGCGCGTCGACGACGAGAGCCTTGTGATCGGGCCTGGCTACCCTCACTATTTTCCGCAGCTCCTCCATGAGGTCTCTGTCGGTGTGCATCCTGCCCGCCGTGTCGGCCAGCACTACCCTGTAGCCTCTGGCCCTGGCGTATTCTATGCCATCGTAGACGACACTAGCGGGGTCGGCGCCGTAGCGGCCCCCGATGAAGGGCACTCCTAGGCGCTCAGCATGCCTGCGGAGCTGCTCCTGAGCACCGGCGCGGAACGTGTCAGCGGCCACTATGACTGGGGTGACCCCCGCGTTCTTGAACATGTAGGCAAACTTAGCTATCGTCGTAGTCTTGCCTACCCCGTTGACACCGAAGAACACTATCTTCAAGGGGTTCTCCGGGCTCCTCGACTTAGCCTCGGCGACAAGGTTCAGCCTCCGGTAGCCCTTGCTTAGTATCTCGACAAGGCTCTCCTCCAAAGCCTTTAACACAACCTCCCTCGCGTCCTTGAATCTGGGCACCTTTGTGCCAACCAACCTCCTCTTTAGACTCTCAGCTATCTCTTCTGCGACCTCGAAGGCGACATCGCTCTCAGCTAGCGATATGACTAGCTCCTCCAGTATGGGCTCAAGATCCTCCTCGCTTAGCGTCTTGGTTGCAACGACCTCCGCCACGTTGTCGACGAACTTCTTCAGCGCCTTCTTCAACCTATTGAACACCAAAGCTCGGGACACCCCTTTCCTTTCCAGACACGCCAGCTCCGGGGAGGGGCAGGGGACAGGGAAAGGACACGGCTACAAGAAGACCACGGACCCGAGAAGGCGGCTGCGGGCAGGAGCGGAGGCGCCTCCGGGTCCGGGCAGGGCGAGAAAAGCTACTGCCGCCTCCCCCCGGCTTGCGGGACAGCTGCCAGGCTCTGCTC
>CAZIWH010000045.1:0-14021 GCA_964542985.1 uncultured Hyperthermus sp.
TGCACAGTACCTCGTAGGCCTCGGCCTAGAGGTCTACGGTACGACGAGGAGCAGGGAGAAGGCGCGGGTTCTCGAGGAGATCGGCGTGCATCCGCTCACCTCCAGGGAGTTCAGCAAGGAGATAGGAGGCAAGGTGGATGCCGTATTCGAGGTAGTGGGTGCGGCCACGATAAGCGAGAGCATGAGGGCCCTGCGGCCGCAAGGCGTACTAGTGCTCATAGGCAACGTGGAGGGCCGCCCAATCGAGATAACGAGGCCAGCCCTGCTGGTCATGAGGGAGATAAAGCTCCTGGGCTCCGCCGCCTACAGCAGGAGGGAGTACGAGGCAGCCATAAGGCTTGTCGCGGAAGGCAGGATAAAGCCATTCTACAAGAGCTATTGCCTGGAAGACGTAAACAGGGCCTACGCAGATATGCTTGAAGGCCGGCTGCTGGGCCGTGCGGTGCTCAAGCCATAACAGCGCGTAGCCTTTCGAGAATGTTCCTGCTCTAGGCGAGCCCAAAAGCCTCGTGGCCAGAAATGTCTGCTACGTCGTGTAGAGGACGTAGAGGGCTACGCCTATGAGGAGCGCGCCTGCGATAGCGTTGAGCTGAGGGGCGTGCTGCTCGATGATCCTCTGGAGCTTCTGCACCCTGTACGCTGCTGCAGCGGCGGCGCCTATGGCTAGGAGCGGTGCTACGAAGACGAGGTTGTAGAGGAGGAGGTATGGCAGCCCGCAGGCCGGGCTCTTGCAGCCCGAGGCAGCCATGGCTATGATGAATGCTGCTAGTGGGCCCCCGCTGCAGGGGAGGAGGGTGAACGACACCAGGAGGCCGAGGCCTGCCACTGCTGCGAGCCCTGCTGCAGTCGCTGCGACTGCTTTCCTGCCAAGCCTGCCTCCCGCCTTCTCGAGCGGTATGCCTCTCTTCCTCAGCTCAGCCTCCATATGTGCCTCGCCGATGGTGTAGCCGCCGTAGGCGGCGGCTGCGACTGCGAGCAGCTTGGCGGGGATGGAGACTGCTACGGTGAACAGGGCGAGGCCTATCACAAGGTAGCCTACGTAGATTGCGGCGGTGAATGCTAACGCGGCGGCCGCGACACTCCGGGGGCTCCCGGTCTTAGCTGCAACAGCCAGCAGTAGCACGGTGTAGATGTAGAAGGTGCAAGGATTCACGCTGTCGACGGCAGCCATAGTAACCAGCTGAGCAAGGAGATGTGTGTTTACCATGAAAAAGGATCACCTCCTATCCCGCTCTCCCTATAGGCTCGGAGTCTCGTAGCGTGTAGACACAGAGCTTCTGGTACAGCTCTCTCGCTTCATCCACGGTAAGGGTCTTCCAGCGCTCTCCCGCCTTGTAGACCACTGGCTCGCTGGGTGGGGTGGAGAGGAGGCTCATCCACCACGTCGTATTCCGGTACTCGCCCACTTCTATGAACATTATGGTTCTCGACGTGTTGTCGCATGCAACGATCACGGGGACGCCGACGGTTAGGTGCCGGTTGTAGAGCAGCCAGAACACGTCAGCGCAGATCTTCTTAGCTATGCTGCAGAAGTAGCTCTTGACCCCGCTTAGCTTCTCCGAGAAGAACTTCTCCATAGCCCTACAGTGGGGGCAGCCAGGATCCCCTATCTCCATTATGTAGATGGCATGTTTTGTGGCATTCGTGGTGTTTTTGCTGAGGCTAAATGGGCTCGGCGTGGTACTAGTGTTTGCTGGCGGCGTGCACACTCCAGCTCCCTCTTCGCAGCTTGCAGAGCTACTAGCAGGGCTGCTTGTCTGCGTGGAAGCTAGAGGTGCAGAGGTACTGTACGCGGCCGTGACGGCAGCTGGCTGCTGCAGAGGACGGGCCTGCATAGAGTAGAGCGCTATGGCGGCAAGCACGAGGAGTGCAGCCAACACCGTCACGGTGAGCCTCATGTCGGCCACGCGTATCGCCCCCCTTCGGTTTTTCGAGCACGGTTCCCTAGACGCGGAGTACCCGGTTACGTAGCAGCCTCGGGCCAAGACTCATATGGCCGGAGGCTGATAGGTAGAGCGTATAGCCGAGGCCGGCTAGCCCCAGGAGTACGTGATCCTCCATACTGACTAGGCCCAGCCACGTGGAGAGCCCGATAACAGCCAATAGTACGTCGCCTATGGCCGCGCATATGCGCAGGGGGTAGCCCCGAGCGGCGGCCGTGATCCTGGCCGCGGCGAGCACCGCTGCTAGCACTCCAACAACCGCCGCCGAGTAGTCGACTATGCGTAGCAACTGGATGAACGCCTCGGGGGAGAGCGTGTACAAGCCAGCGCCACCCTGACTGCCAAGTATAATTGTGTGGGCGACGGCGAGCGCCGCGAGGGAGACGTGGAGGCCCAGGCCGAGCACAGCTAGCACGGCTTGCAGAGGCTCGCCGAGGAGCGCGGCCGAGGCGTAGGCGCCTCTAAGGAGCCTGCCCAGCGGCGCAGCGGCGGCTAGGGGGCTCCCCCGCGCCCCCAACAACGCGGCTAAAACGACGGCGGCCATTGCGGCCGCGTATGCGTAAAAACCGATCCTCATGGCGGCGGCTAGGGGTATCAGCATTCCGCTCCACCCCGTCCCACGGCTACTTCTTGGCGAGCACGACGTAGTAGGCGCCGTCCTCCTCCCCCTCCTCCAAGGGCTCTGCGATGCCAGCAGCCTTGACGGCCTCTATTGAGTCGCGGAGTAGGTCGGCGGCATCCTTAACTACTACCACCTTGAGCCTCTCGCCGGGGCTCATCTCCTCCAGCTTTCCCAGTATGTGTACACTGTAGTCGCCGCAGAGCGTGGTGAAGCTGCGGAGGTCGAGCACCCTCTCCACCACGGTACACCACCCCCTACCTCCATGCGTTTCCGGAGCGCGGGGCTATGGGTTGGGGCCCGGCAGGGCGAGACTAAACACAGATAGCCTCCCCCGCCCCTCGAGGGCGGGGCAGCCTAGCCCTGCCAGAGCTTTACAGCGTCCGCGGGGCCCCTCGGGGCCCCCATGTGGAGCCTCCCCCGGGGCGTCAGAAAGGCGGGGACCCTGCTCACCGGCGGTTTGCCGCCTTCGAGGATCCAGGTCTCAATGTTAATCACCTCGAGCACCGCCTCCTTGCTACAGAGCATCACGGGAAGCGTATGGTACATCGCCTTAGCGCAGGGGAGGCCAGGAACCACATAGAGCACCACCGTGCCCTTAGCTGCCTCGAGGCCCTTGCATGTCTTCGGCTTCCATGCCCCGCCCGCTGCGGCGACCGCGAGGAGGAACATGGGCTCCAGTATCTCGGCGGGGTCGCCGTAGAACCTGTAGCGGCCGCCCAGCCTTCCCCCTACGAGTATTAGTGGGTCGGGGCGCTCCAGTGTCCACTCCTTTACCCACACGGGCAGCAGTTTCACCTTCTCCGCGCCCCCGAGGAGGCTGTGGAGGTGGCTTAGCACCTGCTCGGAGACTTTGGAGCCGCTCCTTTCCTCGACTATCACCTCAACCCTCTCCTTTATCTTTGAGAGAAGCTTCTTAGCCTCGGCTAGCGTCGGCAGCCCCGCAGAGCTCAGCAACACGTCCGTGATTGCCCTGCGCAGCATAGTCTCGTCTATCGCCATCGCTTTACCCCCTGGAGATGGTTGAGCCCCTATCGGGGGATAGTTAGGCGTTTGTGTTGATTTTTTCGGACAACATGCTAAGATGCCGCTGGGAGGAGCTGCAGCGACATGGGGCTCATTATGTCTGGAAACACGGTATCGGAGAGCCTACGGGGGCTCCTCGAGTGGGCCCGGGAATACGCCGAGGAGGCCAGGAGACTCTGTGCCCGTTGCCACCTCTGCACCGCGGCATGTGTATCATATCACGCCCTACGCTCCCCGCTCTACACGCCGGCCCGTAGAATAGAGGCTGCGGCTAAGGTGCTCCGCGGCGAACCTATCGGTGACAAAGACCTGGAAGTCCTTTACACCTGCACCATGTGCGGCGCCTGCACAGCCCTCTGCCCCTACGGCATAGAGGTCTGGAGGCTCGTCCACGCTGCGCGGGCGAAGCTCAGCCTAGAGGGCAAGCAGCCCCCAAGCCTACAAGCCATAGCGGAGAACATGCTACGCGGCGGCCACAGCTTCACACCAAGCCCCGAGCAGCCCCGCCGCGTCCTAGTCGGGGCGGCTAGGAAGGCCGGGGTGGAACCGGACAGCCCAGGCAGGCTCCTCTACGTACCCTCCCCCTTCGAGACCACGCTGTACCCGGATGTGCTGGAGGCTAGCCTCCGCGCCCTCCGCAGCGCAGGCCTCGAGCCCACTGTAACTACGAAAGTTCTCGACTTCGGAGGCAACGCTGCCTTCGACGCTTCGAGACCCGATGCCGCGGTTTCCGCCCTTGAGAAACTCCGTGGCGTCCTAAACGAGCTGGGAGCGGAGGTTGTGGTGCTCAGTGGTTGCGGTGCCGATCACAAGCTCGCAGCCTATGCGGAGAAGCTAGGTCTCCCTGGGCTTGGCGTCAAGACTGTAAGCCTCTACGAGGCCGTCCACGGCCGCCTAGAAGCCCCGGGGGCCCAACTACTCTTCCCGAGCTGCGGGTTCGCTAGGTTTGAGGCCCATGTCTGCCCCCTTCTCAGAAGCATGGCCAGGGATGCATCGGTTCCAAGAGATAAGCCTCCCTACACGATGTGCTGCGGCGGCGGAGGCGGGCTTAACTATCTCCGCGAGAAGCCGCTAGCCGAGTTGAGGAACAAGATAGTAGCTTGGAGGGCACGAAAGCTCGCAGCCCAGGCCGATAGTATAGTAACACCATGCATAAAGTGTTATACTGTTATACGTCACGGCCTCCTCCTGGCCAGGCTAGTTGGCCGTGTAAAGGTCGTGCATATGTCTAAGCTCCTGGTCCAGTCCAGTTATTAACCTCTTCGCCGCTGGAGGAGCTGTAATGTTTATTGGGGCGGCAAGGGCTGTTCTCCAGCATTGAGATATAGACGTGTTCAGACATGAGTGCTTAACCACGTACGGGGGGTGAAATAGGAATGGTGGGCGAAAGGACGGGGGAGGTCGTGCTACTGACCTCCGAGACCCCATTAAGCGGCAGGGTAAAGAAGCTGATAGGTCTGGTGGTGGCAGCGAGGCCCGTGAGCCTAACGGTCGCAGGCATAGAGGAGGAAATAGATGCACTCCTCGAGAAACTATCGAAAATGGCTGCAGCAAAGGGAGCCAATGCAGTACTTGGTGTAAAGATAGATATTCGCAGCGTAAGTGGTGCAGGACTAGAATGGGCCCTCCTAATGGCCTACGGTACAGCAGCGGTGATAGAGATGGTGCACCAGTAGCGTCTAATAATAAAAACACTTTGAATCCTCTCTGACGCCAAAAGTTATGAAGAGGAGCGTAACATTGTTTTCCTCCTATATTTCTCTGGTATCGCTACCGGGCTACGGAGCCTATTCTAGTTGCCAGCCGCCCAGCCGGCGAGACACCCGAGGCGCGGAAGCCGCTCATTACTGCTCATGGCCTCATCCCTTCCGCTGCTCCCCGCCATGGTGGGATGGGGTCCGCCTGGGGGTGTCTTGAATGAGTTGGATACAGAGCCCGGAGCCCTGGATGCTTGACGCGGTTGCGGAGGCCCTGGGGCTCTCCAGGGAAAGGGTAGAGCACCTGGCCAAGCACCGGACTATACGGTTCCGCGTTTTCCGCGGCATACTCTACGCGTCGCTCCGCCGCGAGGTGGCTGGGCACCCGGAGGGCACCGTGGTGCTCCTCGGCCGAGGCTGGTACAGGCTGGTCCCCGGCTACCCGCCTATCAGGAGGATGGTTCTCCCCGGGGTGGCGCTCCCCAAGCACTTCCTTGACAAGATAGTTGTCGAGGAGAAGATGAACGGCTACAACGTGCGCACAGTGCTCCACGACGGCAGGATATACGCCATAACCCGCGGGGGGTTCATCTGCCCCTATACGACGGATAGGATAAGGAAGCTCCTCGGCCCCCGGCTGGCCGAGATGCTCCGCGAACTCGGCCCAGAGGAGCACCATGCAGCCGGCGAGGTCGTGGGCCTCCAGAACCCCTACACCAGGTACTTCTATCCCGAGGCCCCAAGGTTCGGTTACTTCGTATTCGATGTCTTCCGCGGGGACAAGCCGCTGCCTCCGTCCAGGAGGGACGAAGCTACGGAGAAGCACGGCGTCCCCCATGTCCCCGTCCTAGGCGTCCTCGATAAGAACGACGTAGCGGGCTTCAAGGAGATAGTAAGGAGGCTGAACTACATGGGCAGGGAGGGCGTAGTGGTCAAGGATCCGGAGCAGCGCGTCCCCCCACTAAAGTACACCACTAGCAGGACTAACCTGGGAGACATAAGGTACGGGATGGCCTACTTCATGGAGGAAGGCCGCAGCTTCCTCTTCTCCCGGATCCTCCGCGAGATCTTCCGCGTATACGACGAGGACGTGAAGGGCATCCAGCTCTACCAGCTTGCCATAGACCTGGGCCTAGCGATACTGGAGCCCGCGGTCGAGACAGTCAAGAAGGTGGCGAAGGGCGAGATGGTGTACGAGGAGTTCGACCTAGTCTTCGACAAAAAGGAGCAGATAGACGAGTTCCTGGAATACATGGCGGAGATGGGCGTAGACATAATACTCGTGGGCGTCAAGGAGGAGCCCGACGGCAGCCTACGCGCCCGGATGAGGAAGATGAAGGACACCGGCGTAGAGGTCCGGAGGATACTCGAGACCGGCCTAACACCCATAGACTAGCCGCCAGTATATCAAACGACAAGTTAGAGCAATAAGGCAAAATTCGTGCTATCTTTTCCTTGCTGGAAATGCTGTTCCAGCACACTGAACTCATTATGCTCCAATAGTCGATTCGTGAGTAAGCTCGATCCTAGTGCCTCTATAATAAGGGTCAAAAGGGATGGTAAGCGCCTCCTGATTCTAAGCATTAGTGTAGTCAATGAGCCTTTATGGCTATGTGGGTTGTTGCAGTGTTGGATCAGCTTCCTTGTGCATGGTATTGGTTTCTTCTTCTGTGAGGGCGTTGGCGGCGGCCAGGTTCTCCAGGCTCCTCTCCAGCCCGGTGAGCCACCTGGCGGCTAGCGGCGTCCCGAGCCCGAGCGTAGCCATGAGCAGCGCGGCTGCAGTGTCGGCGCCTGGAGCCTCGGCGCTCCAAGCCCTGGCGCTCAGGATGCTGTTAAGCGCCCGGAGCCTGGCGACGGCCTTCCTCGTGGAGGCGTAGACCGCGACCGCGTAGTAGAGGCTGGGCAGCCCGGCTCCCGCTGCGACTATGGGCCACAGGGCTTGGAGCCTCCTTAGCCTGGCTGCCTCGCGGAGCGCAGCGGCGGCGTGCTCCACTGCGGCTATCCTCTCCGCGTGGCTTAGGAGGCGGCGTCTCTGGGCGTAGAGCCCGTCGAGGCCCCGGAGGGCCTCCTCTATGAGGCCCGCGTAGTGGCCCGTGGCTAGCCAAGCGGCGGCTGAGCCCATTGTGGCTGCGAGGGCGAGGCCCCTGACTGCCCTGGAGACGACGGTTGGGTAGGGGTAAGCTGCGGCGGTGGCGAGGCTGAGCGCGGCTATGAACGCTGCCGCGCCAAGGGCTGTGTAGACGCCTGCGGCGCTCCTAGCCACCCTGGCGGGCACCCCCGGCGGCCCGTGGGCGTGGCTGGGCATTAACCCTGGCGGCTTCCTCCCCGCGCTCCTCCTGGTCGGCGAACCTTAGGAGGCCGCGGAGGATGTCTATGAACCTCAGTGGGTCTATGGAGACTACGCCGAGGGCCTCTGCGAGCCTCCTTACTCCCTCGTCGTTAGTTACGAGGACGGCGTGGAGCTCGTAGGCCAGGAGCACCGCGTCTATGTCTTCAACGCTGTCCACGACGCCGTGCCTGGTCGCCTCCCTGTACCTATCCCGGAGCCCCCTTATGATGGCGCCGAGCTTCTCCCTCCTCGCCTCCCTGCTGGGCTGCGGCCCCGTCATGGCGCCGGCCTCGAAGGCGCGGCGGACATGCTCCTCGGCGACGCGGAGCCCCCTCATCACCCTCTGCCGGTACTCGTCAACTATCTCGCGGAACACGGTGGCCGGTATGGAGACCTCGTGCCTCGCCGGAGGCTTAACGGTTATCCATGTTGCTAGGCTGTGGAAGCTCCGCAGCGTAACCCCATTGGCCATGAGGAAGCGGCGTGCCTCCTCGTAGACGCTGGGGGGCATGTAGACCTCTAGGCCGTAGACGAGCCTAGCCCTCGCTATCATGTCGCCGAGAACCCTTATCGTCTCGTCGAAGCTCCCGGCGCCTATCACGCCCCTTATCCTGGGGTCTGTTACCGCGCTGGTGTCCAGGACGAAGACCCTCAGCAGCCTCTGTAGCTTCGCGGCCACGGCTCCGCCACCTCCGCGCTGGGCTCCTCTGAGGGGGCGAGTACGGCGGCAGCCTCTCCCTGCTCGCTCCCCAACGGGGAAGGTCTTGCTTGGCTGCGGGGCAATATACCCTGGGCCGGGGAGGGGGGTGCGGATTTAGCCGCCCAGGGGGCCCCCGGGGCATCGCCTAGGCGAAGAGAGAGGTGGGCGCAGGGTGGGCAGGAGGCTGAGGCTGGGCCTCGCGGGCTTCGGCAACGTCGGCAGAACCTTCGCCGAGATGCTGTTGGAGAGGCGGCAGCTGTTCGCCGAACGATACGGCGCGGAGCCAGTGCTCGTCTTCATAGCCGACAGCAGGGGCTACCTAGGCGCCCCCGAGGGGCTCCCCCGGAGCCTTGTTGAGAAGGCCCTTCGCGCCCCCAGGGGCGGCGTCTCTCGCCTAGAGGGTGGAAAGCCCGGCGGCACGGTGCTGGACGCTCTCCGCGAGCTGGGTGTAGACGTGCTCGTAGACGCGGCTCCAAGCCGCTACCAGAGCCCCGTGGCGGCGGAGTGGTGGGCCGAAGCGCTGGGGAGCGGCGCAGCAGTGGTGGCTGCTGACAAGGCGCCCCTCGCCACCGGGTGCACCAGGTTCCTCCAGGGGGGCTGGGCCCGCAGGGTATTCTACAAGGCTACGGTGATGGCGGGGACGCCGCTTATAGACATGCTGCGCTACGGTATGGCCGCGAGGGAGGTGAGAAGAGTCACCGGAGTGCTCAACGGGACAACCAACTACGTCCTCGGCCTCGCCGAAGAGGGCCTCAGCCTCGGCGAGGCCGTGAGGAGGGCGCAGGAGCGGGGCTACGCGGAGCCCGACCCCAGCGCGGATCTCGAGGGCCTTGACCTGGCGGCGAAGGCAGCGATAATCTCGTGCACCCTCGGCGTCCCCGTCACATTGTGGGACGTGGAGAGGAGGCACCGGGTGGACGAGGAGGCGTTCCGCCGCGCCAGGGAGGCCGCGGCCCGGGGCAGGAGGCTCAAGTACGTCGCAACAGTGGAGCCGGGCCGCGGCGCCAGGGTGGAGCTCCTCGAGGTCGATCCTGGGAGCATCCTCTACCACGCCACGGGTGTGCTGAACGCTGCGGTAGTCGAGCCCGTTGAGGCCGAGCCCGTCTCCCTCCTCGGGCCCGGGGCGGGGCCTCGGGCGACGGCGGCGAGCATGCTCGCCGACCTCGCGTCCGCGCTGCTCCAGGGGGTGGTGTAGTGGTGCCGCGGGGCGTTGTCGTGGCCAAGTTTGGGGGCTCCCTGCTCCGGGACTCCAGCGGCTTCATCACAGCCGCGCATGAGGTCGCTTCTCTCGTTGAGAGGGGCTACCGCGTAACAGCAGTAGTCTCGGCTATGAAGGGTGTGACGGACGAGCTGATAGAGGTTATCGAGAAGCCTGCGGCCTGGGAGCCGAGGCTCAGGAGGATAATGGAACGCTACTACAGCGCCGCCCGGGGCGCGGTGAGCAGCGAGCGGGAGACCACCGCGATACTCGGGGAGCTGAGCAGGCTCTTCGACGAACTCTTCAAGCTAGTCTGGGCCGTGAAGATGATAGGCGAGGTCACTCCCCACGCGAGGGCGGCGATAGTCTCCTTCGGCGAGAGGCTCAGCGCAGCCCTCCTAGCCGCGACGCTGCGCAGCCAGGGAGTGGAGGCGGTCTGGCTAGACGGCCGCGAGGCCGGCATAATAGCTGAGGGTGACCCATGGGAGGCGACCGTGGACTACGAGCTGTCCCGGATACTGGTCCGCGAGAAGCTGGGCCCCCTCATTGAGCGCCGCGTGGTCCCCGTAGTCACCGGGTTCATGGCTGGCACCAGGGCGGGGAGGATAGTCCTCCTGGGCCGCGGGGGCAGCGACTACACCGCAACCCTGCTTGGCCGCTTCCTCGGAGCAGAGGAGGTAATCCTATACACCGATGTGCCGGGGGTGATGAGCAGCGACCCCCGGAGGATACCCGAGGCGAGGGTTATCCCTAAGCTCAGCTACGCTGAGGCAATGGAGCTGGCGCTGCTCGGCGCGAAGAGGATGCACCCCAAGACCTTCGAGCCCCTCATGGATACCGACGCGAGGGTGAGGATAACCATGCCCGGCGCCGGCGAGGCGACGATAGTGGACAGGAAGGGAGGACCCCCGCCCCTGAAGGCGGTTGTGGTCACCGAAGGGCTCAGCGTCGTGACCGTGGTCGGCGGCGGCCTCGTCGGCAGGATAGGCGTCGCGGCCAGGGTCGCCGGGGTCGCGGCGAGGCTCGGCGTAAACATACTATCCATAATGCAGCCTATAACAGAGACGAGGATAAGCCTCGTGGTTCACTGCAGCGGCGCCGAGAAGCTTGCAGCCGCCCTCTCAGAGGAGCTGGGTGATACAATAAGCGGCGTGGAGACCGAGGAAGCGGCCGCGGTCAGCATAGTCGGCGACGGGCTCCGCAAGAGCAGCATGAGCGGCGACATCGTGGAGAAGGCGGCCGGCCTCGGAGGCGTCAAGAGCATATTATGGGCCCCCGGCAGCCCCATACTCGTCGTCTACGTGGAGCCCGATGAGGCCTGGGAGATAGCCCGGGCGCTCCACGAGGAGGTGGTGGCGAGGTGGCCGACCGCATCCCCGTCGGCGTCCTAGGCGCCACCGGGCTGGTGGGCCAGAGGTTCGTCGCGCTCCTCGAGGACCACCCCTGGTTCCGCCTCGAGGCCCTGGCGGCGAGCGAGAAGAGAGTCGGCAAGAAGTACAGCGAGACAGTTCAATGGTACATAGACGAACCCTTCCCAGTCCATGCAGCCGAGCTGGAGATGAGGCCCCCCAGGCCTGAGAGCTTCAGGGACGTTGAGATAGTGTTCGTCGCGCTCCCCAAGGAGGCTGCCGCTCCTCTCGAGCCCGAGCTCGCCAGGATGGGGAAGATAGTCGTCTCCAACGCGAGCGTCTACAGGATGGAGCCCGACATACCCCTCCTCAACCCCGAGGCCAACTGGGAGCACATAAGGCTCCTCCAGGTGCAGCGCCGCCGCCGCGGCTGGAGCGGCGGCATACTCAAGGTCCCCAACTGCACCACCGCAGTTCTCACCCTCAGCCTCGCACCCCTCCACCAGAGGTACCGGGTAAGAGAGGTCTACATGACGAGCATGCAGGCGATAAGCGGCGCGGGGTTCAACGGGGTTCCAGGCTACGCCATAGTGGACAACATAATCCCGTTCATAAGGGGCGAGGAGGAGAAGGTGGTCAGGGAGACCAACAAGATACTCGGAGCCCTCCGCGGCGACACTGTGGAGCCCGCCGGCATAGAGGTGGTCGCGACCACGACCCGTGTCCCAGTTCTCGACGGCCACCTGGAGTCCGTGGTAGCGAGGCTCGCCGCCAGCCCCGCCCTCAACGAGGTGCTAGAGACCTGGGAGACGTGGAGCAGCCGGCCACAGGAGCTACGCCTACCCACCGCGCCGCCGCGGCCCATAGTGATCCGCAAGGAGGATGACAGGCCCCAGCCCAGGCTGGACAGGAAGACCGGCCGGGGGATGAGCGTCGTCGTCGGCCGCGCCGCCTCGCCCCGGCCGGGGCTGCTCCGCTACCTCGTGCTCGGCCACAACACGCTCCGGGGCGCAGCAGGCACCGGGGTGATGATAGCAGAGCTGTACGCCAAGCTCAACGGCCTAGTATAGCCCCGGGGCCTCCCGGGCCCGGCGGGAGAAGGGGCTGACAGAGGCATGGCGACCAGGGCCCAGAGGCTCGCCGAGAAGGTGCTAGGCCAGGTAGGCCGCGTCGTCTACGGCCTCGAGGAGGAAGCCAAGGCGCTACTCGCCGCCGTGCTCGCGGATGGCCACGTCCTCCTAGAGGGCGTGCCCGGCGTCGCCAAGACCAGCCTAGCCAAGGCGGTGGCCACGGCCCTCGGCCTCGGGTTCAAACGTGTGCAGTTCACCCCGGACCTCCTCCCAAGCGACATAATAGGCACAATGGTCTACGACCAGAAGACCGGCGAGTTCAGGCTGAGAAGGGGCCCCGTGTTCACAAACGTACTGCTCGCCGACGAGATAAACCGCGCACCCCCCAGGACACAGAGCGCCCTCCTGGAAGCGATGCAGGAGAGACAAGTAACCATAGAGGGGGAGACCCTCCCCCTACCCAGGCCCTTCATAGTCATCGCCACCCAGAACCCCATAGAGCTGGAAGGCACCTTCCCCCTCCCCGAGGCGCAGCTAGACAGGTTCATGGCCAAGATAACCATAGAGCCGCCGGGCAGGGGCATCCTCCGCCGCATACTCCGCGAAGCCGCCACAATAGCCCAGTGGCCCGTAGAAACAGTGGCCACCCAGGAGGAGGTCCTACAAGCCCAGAAAGAGGTCTGGACGGTAGAGGTCAAGGACCCCGTGCTGGACTACATGCTAGACATAGTGGAGGCGACCCACAGGCACCCAGACATAGAGCTAGGCGCAAGCCCAAGAGCCGCACTGATGCTCCAACACCTGGCCCGCGCACACGCCGCAATAGAAGGCCGCGCCTACACCTTACCAGACGACGTCAAGAAAGCAGCCCGCCACGCCCTACCCCACCGCCTCAAACTAACAACCGAAGCCGAGGCCTCGGGCAAGAAGCCCGAACAAGTGGTCGAGGAGATACTCCGACAGGTACCCGTACCCGTGCCCTAACGCGGCCCCAACGACACGCAAGCCCCTTGAGCCCAGCCCACTAGGTCCTGCATCCACCCGGCCCGGCCGGGCCGGCGGAGGCGCATCGGGTTGAGCGGCACCGGTACAGTGAACCGGGAGCTGATAGCCAGCCTAGTGAGCGAGATCAGGGAAGACGTGCTGAGGGCGAAGGAACTGGCTTCAAGGCCCTTCGAGGAGCTCAGCCTATACGAGAGGCTGGCGCTGAGGTACCTCGTAATAGAGCTCGTCGAGGCCAGCGCCACTATATGTACCCACCTGCTAAGGAAGCTATACGGCATTGAGGCCGAGGGCTACCCACAGTGCTTCCTAAAGCTGGGCGAGCTGGGCTTGATCCCGACGAGCCTGGCTCAGAGGCTTGCTGGCGCCGCCAGGCTCCGCAACCTGCTGGTACACCGGTACTGGGAGGTGGACGACAGGAGGCTCCTAGAAGCCGTTAGGAAGGGCTTGCGCGACTTCGAGGAGTTCGCGGGGATAGTGGAGGAGGCTGTAGAGGAGTGAAGCTGGAGCAAAGGCTCCGCAGGCTCACGCCTAGGGAGAGGCACGAGATCATAAGTATGCTCAAAGAGATGCTGGAGAAAGACGAGGCCGTGGTGTTCGCCTACCTTCACGGAAGCTTTGTCGAAGGGAGCTCCGTGAGGGACGTGGATATCGCGGTGTGGCTGCGCAGCGGCGCGGATCCCCTGGACTACATTGTTTCGAGGAGCCTGGAGATGGAGCAGCGCCTCGGCCTGCCCGTGGACATACAGGTGCTCAACGAGGCGCCGATACCGTTCCGCTACGTAGTCTACACGAGGGGGCGGCTGCTAACGGTCAAGGACGAGAAGCTCCACGACCTCCAGGTAGCGAAGACGCTGCTCATGTACAGCGACCTGAAGGCCCTCCGGAGGAAAGCACTGGGACGACCCCCGTAGCCCATCATCCCCGGCCCCGCCCCAGGCAGCGAGCGCCTAAAACGACGCCCACGGGGAGAGTCTCCAGGTGGAGGAGCCCCGGGGTCTTGGGCCACGTCTCCTGCCCCGTGCCGGGCCTGGACGAGAACACCTGCAAGACGGTGCTCGGCCTCGCGGAGAGATACGGCGTAGAGC
>CAZIWH010000046.1:0-13872 GCA_964542985.1 uncultured Hyperthermus sp.
CGAGGAGCTAGTTTAGCCCAACGTCTTCTCCCCGATGGGTAGCCTCGTCCCCCCGAGCATTTCTGTACTCGCCCTTCGTAGCAAACACCAGGAACCCGATATACACCGCCGCCTCTGCAACGGTAACCGGAGTTAATCCGGCGTCGCCGCAGGCTACGAAGGTCGGGCCGCTGACGCCGAGCAACACGGCCATTAACCATACAGCGCGGCCGATGAGGTATGCAAATGCAACCGCAAGCACAGCTTCTACAAGCTTTCCGGGCTTCGGCGTCAACAGCTTCTCTGCCCCCGTATAGGCAAGATAAGCTGCATAGACGTCTCCGTAGAGCCTAAGCACGAAAGAGGCGACGCTCAGCACAAGTATATGCGTCGAAAACCAGACGGGTGAGATGTAGAGACAGCCCAGGTAGAGCGCGGCTGCGGCCAGGTATGGACCGTACAGCCCCACTATCCCCGTAAAGGCGCAGCGGGGACAACCCTTCAGATAGGAGGAAGCCAGCACAAAACCCAGCATCAACGCCGATGCATACACTGCTGACGCCACGTAGGCGCACGTTATTACACCTATGCTTTCTCCGGCTAGGGGCGACACAGCACGCACCTGCAGCAGGCAGCCGCACCCGAATGCAAGCACCAGTGCCCGGAGGAGGAGCGCTGCAGCAACCCCCACCGCGACTGCTATAGTCGCGTCGAGCCTCGCAGACAGCGCTGGCCACCTCCTCGGGTGCCTTGGCCTCACGGGAACCTTGCTGAGCCGTTGAGAGGCAAGCGGACACACGCGATCACGCCGCGAGGCCCAGTGCTGCAGAGCCTTGCGCTCCCCGCCACAGACACTGTGTATGCGTCGCCGGGCTTGAACATTCTGGGTGACACTGGTAACGCGTAAATGTGGACATTGATTGCACTGGTGTTAGCTATCGTTGGACCGAACCAGCCTGTCACGAGTCTTATATTGATCACAGCCTTCTCTACAGCCTCCACACAGCCCCCAGCCCTGCACTCCCTCCGGTACACCTTGCTTACAGTGTAAACCACGTGACTGCCACTGGCGAAGCTGGCCGGAAAACTCCTAACCAGGTACAGCACATGGGTCTTCTTCCCGGCGACAGCTATCTCTCCGCCAGGTGATTCAAATATCTCCGTCAAGGCTTTTATAACGGCACCGAGTATCTCCATAGCCTTCTTCTTCAGAGCCTCCTCTACATTGCCCCTGGTATCCACATATCTCACGCCTACATCTCCAAAGCCAACGCGCACCCCGCTATATTTGACAACTATTCGAGCGTCAAGACCCATAAGGAAGCCTGTCTGACCAGTGGCTGCGCCGCCTGGTTTCTTCAGCCAGAAGCTCACCAATATCCTAGAAGAGTGCTTTACGGCTGAGAGCCTCTCACCCGCTATGATGCCTCCGAGCTCCGCGGCCGCGCTGAGCGTGGATGGGCGCCCGACAGGAGTCAGTTGTATCCACTCCTCGCTGAAAAGGTAGCCTAGGCTCCACATAGCGTCAAGGGGGTATCCTGCCTCCCCGTAGGGTTCACCGAAGGCTATGTAGTCTGGCTCAGAGTATGTAGCCCTGCTCATCGTCACCAGTATAGGGGCTCCTGCCACCCACCAGCTACGAGGAGGGACTGGGCCGTTGAGCTTAACAACCACCTGGAGGGGTTCACCCGTCTCAATGAGCCTCCTTAGTGCTGAGGCGAGGATGGGGCCGCTGATGCTGCACATGTATTCCTGCCTGCCGGTTGCCAGGTTCCGGCTACTGAGGCCCTCACATATGGACATGTTATCTATATAGACTTTGACGTGCCTTGGGGGCTGGTTCTCATTACCCTCGATGCGGAGGACTAGGCTGGCATTATCGGCGAATATCCTGGGCACGGGCAGTGTAAGCCTCAGGCTCCCCGAGCCCGGCACATAGGTTTTTGCATCCCCGCTGGCATCGAGTGGGCCGACGACGTTAATGTTTTCTCTGTATAGCAGTGTATCGTTCGCAGCTATCTCGTCCACCACGTATGCATGCACATCGCATACTATCTTGACGCGCCCCGTAGGCTTTACTCTCAGTTCAAGCTGTACATCTCTGGCTGAGCTAAGCCCCCTAGGCATGACCATGCGTGCCCCTAGGAATAGCGTCCTGCCTGCGCTGAGCTCAACGGTATCACTGGCTACCGCCACCCCGTTGACGTAGAGGGTTGCAGTAAAACTGCTGGGTGCGAGTGCATGTACTGCACCCCATACCTCGTAGAGCCTGGCCAGCGGGGGCACCATGAAGCTGCCGGCGATGCTGCACCGCCCCATGGCGCAAACCCGGTCGGTGACGCCATGCGTCTTGCACGCGCTACCCGGCGGTAGATTCATGAAGGGGCGTTCCACGATCCATATACTCTGCCTTGCAGCCACATTCTTCGCTGAAAAGTATATGGGTTTCATGGCAGCGTGGCTGACGAGATCCGGGGCAGAGACTTTATAGGCTGCTACGAACCTGCAAACGCTGGCATTTATACACATGTAGATGCCGTAGACTACCTCGTCCCCGGCCCCGAGCCGGGGGAGCACGGGGGCGGGGACGCCGGCTGGGGCTACAGCCACCCTATAGCCCCTATAGACGTATTCAGCCGCCACGCGCCGCGGGAGAGGCAGCGGCGCACCAGTCTTGTAGGGAAACACCGCTGCAGCGCACCCAGGGCACTGTCCGGCTGCCCCGGCTCCGGGAGCGGCCAGCCCAGCCCCGCCGCAGCCGCATGGAGCGAGGATAACGGGGTACGCTCCACCCCTTGCCAGTAGGTAGGCTGACGCATTGGCCCAGCCGAGGCCCGGCGGCAGCTTGAGAACAGCTACCGGGGAGGACTCTACATGCTGTGCCAGCGCCGAGAGGGCCAACAGCGCAGCCAGCACTAGGCCTATCCTCACCACGCTTCTCGCCGAGAACCGCAAGGCTTCTTTACTGCTTTTAATAGTTGAGATAGGAGGACGCCGCCTCCCCTACACTATGGCAAGGCTTATACCTAGCGCCGATGAGGAGGGCCTGGATTGGGGAGGCCCTGACGAGACGCCGTGACCGTTCTCCCGAAGGCCGAGGCCTCCTATCGGAGACGGATCCTAGTACGGCCGCTCGGTGCGCCATAGCTGTGTCATGCGGCTCCTCTTCAAGTCAAACATGGCTCTCTCAACGTACCTGTACACGGTGCTGTGCTGCCTGCCCTGTATGAGCATCTCTACTGCCTGCTTGGCTATGCTGGCGGACTCGTAGTCGCCTATTATTGCCACATAGTGCCTGTAGACTGTGATATAGGTTCCCGTCATTTCCTCGAGCGTCTTCCTGGCCTTGCCCTTCTCGCCTATTATCCTGCCCTTTATCCTCTGGAGGTGGTTAGGGGCGTCGCCGACGTACTGTTTTAGATCGATCACTATGAGGACATTGTCCTCGTCGAGCAGCTTCATGGCCTTCTCCGGGGGGAAGCCGTATGCTATTGCCCGCACAACCTCCTGGGCCTTCATGACCATGTAGGGGGGTACATCAGGGGACTCGGGCTCTATTATCACCATCCCCGTGGTGCTGTCCACGGTTATCTTCGTCCGAGTCCTCTTCATTATCTCTGTCTTGACGCGACCCTTCTCTCCTATCAACACCCCTATCCTGTCAAGGGGGAGCCTGGCGTAGAGCCTCAGCGCGCCCGGGTAGCTTCTTCCCGCTGCTCCGGGCAACGGGCTTCGCTGCATGACGTGACCCACCTCAGCAGCTCCTCTGGCCCCGGAAGCTCTACTCCAGCCTCCCGGGCGAAAAACCTGTGTATATTCCAGACGTCGTGGCGGAGAAACTCCGGGGCATTGGGATGCTCTAGGCTGACGGCTTGTGCCACGTCTATCACGTACAGCTTGCCGTCCAGGTAGAGGAGGTTGAACTCGCTGAAATCAGCGTGGACTAGGCGAGCGCAGCAGTAGATGCGGCGGTACTGGTCCAGCGCCTCCCACGCCAGCGCCTCGAGCTCCCCCGGATCCAGCTCCCTGTAGGCCTCCCGCAGGGTGGGCGCGCGGAGCCCCCCGCGGCCGACGAACTCCATGACTATTATGTTCTGGTAGACTAGGTAGGGCTTGGGGACGCGTACGCCAACCTCGTACATTCTTTTAAGGTTTCTATACTCCTTCCGGGCCCATGCGAAGAACAGTTTCTTCGTGTTACTTACGTCGACGTTCCTGAACCGCGGGTCTCCGAGGAGATACTTGTAGATACTCTTCCTGAACTCGGCGGTCACGGTGAGGTAGATCTTTACAGCGTACTCGGTGCCGTCACGGCCTATGGCGCGGTACACCCTCGCCTCCTTCCCAGCGCTTATCACGCCCGCGAACCTGTCTATCCTGAGCTTCCTCATGACCTCGTAGGCCGCGAGCAGCGTCTGGCGGTCCCAGACCTCCTCAACTGTCTCGAGCAAGTCCTTGTCCTTCAGCCTCTTCCTGCCCCTTCGGCCCAGGACGCGGCACCCCCAGCAAGCCGCCGAGGAGGCCAGTCTATCAATACCCTCCCCTATGGCCTTGGAGGAGGCTGCCGGGAAGCGAGACTCGTGAAGAGAAAAGCAGGGGCCGCGAAGCCCCGAAGCCTCGAGGATTGGTTTGAATATTAGGGAAAAAGGCTCCCGCGGGAATCTCTCCTCGACGTGGCTTAGACTGTGGCCTTGGCTGACTTCTTTGGCGGGAAGAGTATGATGTAGAGCAGATATGATGCGCCAATCAGCAGGCCGACTATGAATGCATAGGTGAGCCCTACTACCGCTGGTTCTACTGCTATCTCGTTGACCGCTGTGGCTGAAAGTGCTTCAAGGGACTTGAAGGCTGGGTACTTGGCTGCGAGCTTCTGTAGCACATGGTAGGCGCTGCTACCTTTTCCACCGTCGACTAGTACGACGCTATTTATAGTATCTATAACCGTGCTGAGCACCTGCTTATTTAGCGGCTTTATAACCACGCCGTACTTCTGCACAAGAGTCGCCGGGGCTACATGGCCTGCGAGCACGTCAGGCCAGACGGCTATGAAGAACGGGTACTGGCTGAAGGCATTGAGCAGCTCGCCGAGCGGCACCGTCAGCACAGCGGCTACCCCGGCAACTGCCAGCAGCTTTAGGGCGGCCCCACTAGTCTCTCCACGAAGCAGCTTAGGCAGTGCGTAGACTACGGCAGCTATCTGCACCGCAAAGAATATCATTTTCAGCACAAAGAGCCACGCGACGTTATAGTAGGCCGTCTTGTCGGGGCCGACGCTCCAGCCGAGGCTCGCGAAGACGTTATTGAATTTGTAGGGCACAGACTCCAGGCTGACAGCATACCAAAGCCCCAGTATAACCATCAAGGCGACGCCGACGGTTGCAGGCTTAGCCATCATCCTTATGACTCGAAGCGCTGTCTTCCTCTCCTCCTCAGACTCGGCTCTTAGATACTTGAACGCGTAGCCGCCAGCCACTGCGAGGAATGTCACTGTGAAGGCTGCAGCGATGCTCTTTATGTAGAGGGGTATTGTAGTCGGGTTGCTGAACAGCGCTGGGCCAAGGGCGAGGCCGTAGTGCACCACACCACTGGTAGCGTCGACAACAAGGCCGGCTGGGATGTTGAGGAACGCGAACACCGCGCGGAACCCTAGAGGTATCAGCAGCGCCGTCACCGCTAGCGCCGCTCCTATCGCATAGTGGGTAGTACGGCTCCACCTGTCCCAGCCGTAGTAGTAGGCCGCGATGGCGAAGAAGTGGAGCGCCAGCGCCAGTATCGATATCGCAAATGGTACCAGAGCTATGTGGCCGGCTACCTGGAGGAAGTCAGGATAGTAGCTTAACAAGAACACTGTGAACGCGGTGCCGAAGACGCCGGCAAGACCATAGCTTGCCGCGTAGAACCTCATGAGGGTTCTGGCGACCCCCTCAAGCTGCGTGTCGCCGGTCTTGTCGGCCCTCCATTTCAGCAGGGGCACGATCCAGGACAACCCTATCCCTAGGTTAACGAGAGCTATGTGCCAGCTGAACATGAACGCCAGCCACGCCGGCGCAATACCTATCACCACTCACCACCCCTCACGTCAAACCCATTACATGCATTATAACAACACATTGCCACACACATGCATGTGATCATTAGTCTCGACAGCAAGGATAAAAACTTAGTCTAGGCTTCTCCCGCCGCCTGCCTCTTGCCCGGCACCCATAGCAGCTTATAGACCGCCACGACAAGTATAGTTATCATCGCAATGTACCAGAGCGCCACCAGAGCCAGACTTGCAGCCATGTGGGCCACATTGTTAGTCGTGGCTGCAACATCCACCGTCATGAGGCCATAGATTGTCCAAGGCTTCCTGCCTATCTCGCGAACCGCCCAACCCATGTCACTGATAATCTGGGCCAACACGGCGAAGGGAAGGGCTAGCTTCAGCACCCAGGCGGGGCGGCCGCGTATCCTCAGCACGCTGAGCAGCTTGTCGGCGAAGCCCCACCTTGTGCGCAACGCTACTAGGCCAACGAGGAGCCCGTAGAGGCCAAGGAGCACCGCGAGCCCTATCTTCGTGTAGTAGATGTAGTGTATTACCAGCGGTGGACGACAGTCGTAGCTTGGCTGGCCGCTGAGCATACACTGGCAGTAGTGCGACGGTATCTTGTCATATCTCGGCAGCCCGACGTTGGGGTTGCCGTAAGCAACCATGCTCATCATCTTCTCTACTAGGCCCTCTACGTGGAACAGCTTTGGTATGCTTGTGAAGCCCGCCGCGGTGCCCTCCATAGCTGCGAACTTCTCAGGGTTCCAGTGAGCAACCGCAACGCCCATCTCGTGGCCCGTGACGAAACCCTGGAAGGCTATCGCTATCGCTGCGAACACCGCTGTAAAGACGAAGGCCTTCTCCAGGTAGCGGCGGTACTCCTCACTAGCCCTCTCGCTGAGGCTGAGGAGTCTGAGGGAGAAGCCCGCCAGGGCGGTGAAGCCACTCACCACAAGTGCGGAGCCTATGACGTGCAGTATGGTAGCGGGATAAACGGGGCTCTTGAATGTCACAGTGGTCACGCCAACATACTTTATCGTGGCCAGCAGGATAGCGTCGAGGATGTTCTTGACTGGTATGTTGCCCAGGGCGGCTAGCAGCTCGTTGGTCTTAATTGGGCCTGCAAGGTTGAGGCCGGCGACGTAGGGTTCGGCGCGGGTCATCTTCACTAGCTCGCCGAGGAGCTGCTTCAATGCCTCTGGGTTCTTCTCGGCGAGCTGCACTATGGCGGCCACGTTTATCATGGTCTGGTTGCCTAGCTGGGGTATCGGCTTAAGCAGCACACTATCCTTCAACCTGACACCGAAGTAGGCTTCGCGGACAAGCTGCTGCACTACACGAACAGGCATCTGGACTACGTAGACTTTTGTCTGCACACCATTCACGCTTAGCTCAGCTGTAGCTATATGCCCATTAACAGTGACTGGCCTAACCCCCGCCTTGAGCAGCAGAGGTACATTGAGTACCTTGAAGATGGGTTCGGGGATAGCCGCTGTTATTAATGGATAACCCTTGTCGTAGAGGTAGACTAGGTGGCCGTTCTCAACCTTTATGGCTGGCACTATCCCTGTGGGAGCTACCATGAAGCTGTTGACGCTTACTATCATGCTAGCGCTGTACCAGGCGCCAAGGAAGCCCAGAAACGCTACCGCTGCTAGGGCCTTCTTCGGTATCCTGTCCCAGCCGTACCAGAGCATGTAGAGGAACACTACCTCCATCATGAAGGCGAAGATCTCGGCGTAGAGCGGGAAGTAGATGTATCGTCCCGCCGCGTCGGTAAGGTTCGGCCAGAGGAGTACTAGTCCAAACTCGCTACCAGTGCCAGTAGCAGCGCCAACAGCAAAGACTATTACAAAGCCCTTGGCGAGTGTCCTGGCTATCTTCTCCCAGTCCGCGTCCCTAGTTTTAAGATATATCAGCAACGCTATAAACGTCATGAACGGCAGGCCGAGAACGTACTGGAGTATGGTCCAGTGCGCAGCGATTCCGACGAAGGAAAGCGCTCTGAGGCCGGGCAGCGGGTAACTAGCCCATCCAGGGTACATATGCTCCTCCCCCCAAGGCGGTATCTATGACGAATCCGCATCCAATACCATTGGTACCCCATTTATCCCCATGAAGCCTATACAGCTGTTAAAACCGGTTTTCCCGTGTTTCTTAAGCAGGTGTCTTCAACGCATATGTTAAACACCATAACAGAATATTATTCATATAGCAATAGAGGCTAATACTAATAAACCGCACCCCCATCCCACGAGATGAGACGCGGTTGAGGAAACGGGGCCGTCGTCTAGCTTGGTAGGATGCCGGCCTGGGGACCCACCCCGCACGAACCTGGGCCGGAACGCCGGTGGTCCCGGGTTCAAATCCCGGCGGCCCCACCAAGCCATCCTACCATCCAATACCGTCAATCGGGCTGCCGATCACCGCATCCGACTTGTTCTCCGCCTTCTCGTCGAGGCCATGAGCTAGCATCTTCTCTAGTACGCATCCACGTACAAACTGACATGCTATGCTTATAGCTTGACTAATAAAAGGGGGTTGCGAAAGGTAACAGTATACTTAGGCATACCAAGGATAGCAAGAGGTGCGAGGGAATGACATACAGTCCCCCCCGAGGAGGAGGCGCCGGACTGAGAGGCCTCTCCAGCACCATAGCAGGAGTAATTATATTCACGTTCCTGCTCACCGCAATAGTGCCTCTCATAATATACACCATAGGGAGCAGCGTCGGAACCAGCATGAGAGCTAGCATCAACCTTGCCATCAAGGCTAAGCAGGTCTACACTGGGCTTAACCTCACCCTACTGCCCAACTCCACGCCCACTGAGAAGTACTATCTGCTTCAAAACCTCGCGAGCAGCGATAGAAGTATAGTATTGCTTTCAGTAACCGACGGCAGGAACATCTATATGGTTAGGGCAGCGTCCGCGTTCAGGAACTGGGTCACAGCTGGAGCCGCACAAGTTATTGTACTGCCAATACACGGAGTATACATAGTTAACCCGTTTGTAGTGCTGAAGCCCCAAGGCACAGTACTCGTAGAGGTTATTGGCGGCAAGCTGCTCGGCGCTATAACGCCGCAGGGCGCCTACGTGCAGCCCCAGGGCACAATAGCCAACGCTATAGCGAACTACTCTCTCGTAGCCGGCAGCTTGAAGACAAACTACTTCGACTTGAGCGGCTATACGAGCCTAGCCCAGTTGCTCACAAACCCCAACGTAGTCCTTACAACAAATCCTGCAAGCAACACCACTAACAGCTCGATACTCTGGAGCGGCGTCATGGAAACCAACTGCCTAACAGACAACGGTAACGTGACCGGGAGCTACATACCAGCGACTGGACTGAACTACACAAGCGCCACAGAGGTATACATAATGAACCTTGGCCCCGAGCCCGGGAGTATGATAATAGGGGGCTCTAACCCGCCTTACAACGTCAGCGGCTATGGCACCACGATATACATGACCTTCTACACGCTCGCGCCCGGCAAGAACGGCGAGGCCGGCCTCTTCTACATAGCGTTCCCCGACAACACTAAGGCAGTGTGCTATAGCTGGAGCATAGAGGGTACGCAGTACTTCTACTCAGACTGCTGGCCCTCCAGCCCGGCGGGAGAAGCACTGGACTTCATAAGCGTTATGAAGGATAGGTTCCTCAGCGTGGAGTGGAGCACGCCTAGGAGCTACGTTGACACCTGGAGCATGAATGGTGTCTACAATATTTCCTTCATGCCG
Organism: uncultured Hyperthermus sp.; assembly: GCA_964542985.1. GTDB lineage: Archaea > Thermoproteota > Thermoprotei_A > Sulfolobales > Pyrodictiaceae > QNYQ01. The sequence goes on from CAZIWH010000046.1 coordinate 9,751, forward strand.
GAGAAATGGGGGCTCATAGCCACCGGCATAGAGGATAACACGTACCCTGTGCTGATATACTGTCCCCCCAATACAGTTAGCGTGACGCTGCTGGCCACGGGAGAGCTTCAGATCAAAACAACTGGCGCGTGTAGAGCGTATCTATACAGCCCACCAACTGACCGCCTATACATCGGCGAGCTTGAGCCGGGCGCAGTGTTCCAGGCGGCACAGTACTATCCAACAAGCCCCGCAGTGGTGGCCTGGGGTAACGCCACTAACGCAAGGCTAAACGGCGATATGGTTGTCTCAGAATACGTGTACTACAGTGGAGGCTACGGGTGGGGGTGGGGTAATAGTATAAACTTCGGTATACCCGAGTACCCGGTGAAGTTGAAGCTCATAAACTTCAGCACAGTCGAACTGAGACTACGTAACTATAATGGCAACGTCTACAGCGGTGTGAACGCCTTCGGGATGTACTACTATAGCGGAACAACGTTCAGCGACAGCGCTGGGACGACATGGTATGTGTTCTATGAGCTGGACTACTTCGGCAGGCTGGGACAGGTGACTATCTACAAGTTTGAGCCAGGCATAGTGGGCGGCATCGACCCCTACATGGTGTTTGCAGACACAGACGGCAATGGGCTGATAGAGATGGTGTTCACTACCGAGGACTTCAAGTTCGGCCAGGCATATAGCTACGATGACTGGTTCCTAACGCCTTCCAGCACAAGCGGACAATGGATCAGCGATGGAGTAGACTTCTATGTCCCCGCAGCCTACGGCTATTCTACTCAGTACCTACTTAGGGGGTGCATGGATAAGTCCACGAAGTTCATCTACCTTAAGTTCCGGGGCAACTACGCGGTTGACGGCAGCCAGATTGCTGAGGTTGCTGTACAGATACGCTACAAGTTCCACGACAACGCGGGAGCCGATGTAGAGGACGCGCAGAACCCGAAGGCTGGTATCATGGGGTTCTTCCTGGTAGACAGTAACGGCACCGTGTACAGTAGCAGCGTCTACATCTACCAGCAGCTGGCACAGCTTGAGGACACTTGGCCGCCGAACACTAACTTCGTGTCAGACTCGGTGTACCTACCGGTGCCTAACGAGAAGAAACTATTCTACGTGGTGTTCGGCGTATCCGACCCTTACGGCTGGGACGCTGTGAACGATGACCTCGACTACACGCTGAGCATAGAGTGGCTCGGCATGTGGTACCTGCATAGGTAGATAAAAGGAGACCCGAACGGCCGCGAGACGGGGGTGTAGAGGGAATGAATATGCATGTTTTTAGAGGCCAAGCCGAACTCATCTCAACGGTTATTCTCGTCTCTCTAGCCGTGGTCATAGCCCTCGGGCTTGTGTACTACCTTACCCCCCTCCTTGCTGGCGTACGTGTGGAGCAGCAGGTTATGTCAAGGCTCGCGCAGATCGCCAGCAGCCTTGATGCTGGCGTAGCGGCAGCCGAGCCTGGGGCCAACAATCTGTCCGCAGTGTTTTTCGTCCAGAACGGAGGCGTGGATAATGTGACTGTTTTCCTTGGCGTGCTGGCTGTGAAGAATAATAATGTGCCGGTGGCTACGCTCTACAACTACAGCTTCTACAATATGAGCAGCGCCACGGCTGTTCTCAACGGCACTGCGGGCTGGGCATTGTTGCCCAGCGAGCAGGTCAACCCTGGCCTCGTCTACGTATATGCGGGCGACAACTATTATACACTAGCGAGCTTCGTTAGGAACATAACCGGCTACAAGATGTTCACCGGCGGGATCATACCTCCAGGCGGCATCGGGATATACAAGCTCCTCCTGAACTTCACAACGACAAGATTCACGTACGAGGTCGCCATATTCGTTATGATAAATGGCCGCTACTATGAGGTCGCCGCGCTGCCCGTTCTGGGGGCAGGCGGCGTCATAGTTACGAACACGACGTTGATAGCGAGGCCGGTGCCCTAGTCTGTTTTTGGTGGTGTCACTCCGCGCTGGCCCTGGTACTTGCCCCGGTATGGGTTGGCTACCGGGCTCGTTGTCTTCAAGAAGACCACGTGTAGGAACCTCTGCCCGGGGTACACCTTCACTGGGTAGGCGGAGCCTATGATCTCTATTGTTACTTGTCCCTCGAAGCCGGCATCTATGACCGTGGGGGGGACGAATAGGCCTAGGCGGGCAAACGTGCTGCGTATATTCACGAGGCCGACCAGGTCGTCCGGGAGGGCTACGGTCTCTAGTGTCGTGGCGAGTACATGCTCGTAGGGTTTTACTACGAATCCCTCGTCGCCGGCCCTGGTACAGCGGTAGTAGGTGTCGCGGCTGAAGCCTCTCCTTGTGTCAAGCACCGGCGCGTCCGGGTTGAAGCGGCAGAACTCGCTGCCGAGCCTCAGGTCTACCCCGTTCTCTCTTATTGTGTCGCTGCTGAGCGGCTCTATGCGGAGAAGACCCTTCTCCAGGTACCAGGCTATATCGCGGTCCGAGAGAATCAAGGCGCTCATCCTCCCGTCGTCCGCCCTCTCCTACCCCAGGATTACCGTAGCCCTTGGAGGGGGTTCCGGGTTCGCGGGGCGGTGTTACCTCCAGCGGAGTACGTGGCAGCAGGTCACTTGGGCTACACCGCTTCTCGTTTCTAGGAGCAGCGCGCCGCTGAGGGTTATGCCTGCACCCCTGCCCTCCAGTACCCCCCGCGGGGTCTCCACTGCCACGATGCGGCCTAGGAGGGCGTCGCGGGCCGCTGCCTCGCGTATGCAGCTCCTTGCCTCCCCTAGGGCGTGGAGTGTAGCCTCCAGGGCTGCCGCTGCTACTTGGCCGAGGCTGCCCGTGTAGCCGAGGTCTGCCAGCCTGGCTGCTCCCGGCGGGACGGGGTTGTACACGTTGACCCCTATCCCTATCCTAGTCAACCCGCCTCTTACCTCAACGAGTATCCCGGCCAGCTTTCCCCCATTCGGGGCTAGAACGTCGTTGGGCCACTTCACCTGGAGCCTCTGCCCTGTGAGCTTCTCCAGCTCTGCTGCGAGGCAGCCGCCCACGGCTACGGAGAGGCCTGGGGGTGGCGGGTCTGCTGTATGGAAGGTGAGCCAGGCTCCCCCCGGAGGGCTTTGCCAGGCTCCCGTCCTGCCTCTGCCGCGGCTCTGTGTGATAGCTATGGTTGCACCCGGTATGCTTGGGGGCGGGGTGTCCATTGTGCTCCCAAGATAGTCGTAGACTTCGATGCTGGTCAGCCTGAGCGTCACTGGGCGCCACACTCCTCATTCTTCGTCTACTGTCGTAGAGGGTTTACGGCTGCCGTCTTGAACTCTACTGTTTTATGAGAAGACGAGGCAAGGACTTCCAGCATGCGGAACAACGGCCTGAGACGGGGCCCCAGCGGGGCCTCGCTATGGGCCGCGGCGGCCAGGAGGTTAAACGGGTAGCGTCGCGGAAGGGGTGCACCGCGCCGTGGTAAGGGTGCTAGTGGCGGCCAGAGGCGAGGTGGCGGTAAGGGTTGCGCGTGCTGCCAAGGAGCTAGGCTGGGAGCCCATGATGATATACGAGGAGGAGGACCGCGGTAGCCCCCATGTCCGGGCCGGCGTGCTGGCGGTGAAGGTGCCGAGCTACACCGACATGGACGCCATGGTTGAGGCCGCTGTGCGTGTCGGCGCGGATATACTTCACCCGGGCTACGGGTTCCTCTCCGAGAGCCCGGAGTTCGCCGAGAAGGTTCTGGCTGCCGGCGTCTCCTGGGCCGGGCCCCCGCCCGAGGCCATGAGGCTGCTCGGCGATAAGTGGGAGGCGAAGAGGCTGGCGGAGAAGGTCGGTGTCCCCACGCTGCCCTGGTGCGAGGCCAGAGGGCCTGAGGAGGCGGCGAGGTGCGCTGAGAAGCTTGGCGCTCCCGTGGTGCTGAAAGCGTCGAGGGCCGGCGGCGGCAGGGGGATGCGCGTAGCTAGGAGCCCCGGTGATGCCGCAAAGCTCTATCACATCGTGGCTAGGGAGGCTAGCCTGGGCTTCGGCGACGCCGGCAGGGTGTTCGTAGAGAAGCTCGTGGAGAACCCGCGTCATATCGAGGTCCAGGTGCTCGGGGATAGCTATGGCAGGATGCTTCACCTCTACGAGAGGGAGTGCAGCATACAGAGGAGGAGGCAGAAGATAGTCGAGGAGG
>CAZIWH010000047.1:0-13548 GCA_964542985.1 uncultured Hyperthermus sp.
TACAGAAGTTCACCATGGGCAACCCCCACGGCGACTACGACTACGCGCTAGAGGTCTACGTTGAGGAGAGGGGCCAGATACGCCACAACGCCCTGGAGGCCGCGCGTGTAATGGTGCACAAGTACCTCTCCACAACCATAGGTGACAAGAACTACCTCTTCAGGGTACGCGTCTACCCCCACCACGTGCTCCGCGAGAACAAGATGATGGCCTTCGCCGGCGCAGACCGTCTACAGGAGGGCATGAGGCAGGCCTTCGGCAAGCCCGTCGGCACCGCCGCCCGCGTCCACCCCGGCCAGGCAGTACTAGAGGTGCGCGTCAAGAAGGAGCACCTAGAGCACGCCAAGGAGGCTCTCCGCCGCGGCGCAGCGAAGCTGCCCCTACCCAGCAGGATAAGAATAATCCCCCTCAAGAAGGGCCTCCCGCCAGCAGCCTAGCCGGCAAGCACCAGCATCAGAAACAGCACCAGGAACGCCGCGAGCCCACCAAGCAGCACACCCATCCACCTTCCACTAGCCTCCCCTCCTTCTTCGCTCACAGCCGTCTCCGCCTGCCTGTTCGCCGTGTCTCCACGCTCCTCTCCCCTCACGTAATCCCGGACAGCATGATGCACCGGCACCACAGGGGGCCTACGCCCGTGGGGATCCACACTCCTCCAGGCCTCCACGGCAGTGGCTTCCCCGCGACTGCTGGGCAGCCTGGCTTCCGCATAGGGGAGGACGGCCTGCTCAAGCTCAACTTTGCAGCCGCTTGCCTCGAGCACACGGAGAATATCCCCGTATAGCTCCTCGCTAAGGGGCCTAGCGTCCAGGGCTAGCTGGAGTACTCTCTTTCTGAACTCTCCCAGGTCTATTACACCGTCTACCAGCATATCCCTGTACGAGAAGAGCGCGTACACTATGCCGCTTAGGGGGTCACTGTTTCCCCTAACAGCTACTCTTGCTCCCTCCCCATAGTTCTCCCAGACAGTTACTCTTCCTGGCGGCATAGGATGGCGGCTGGCCATCTCCGCCAGCAGGGGGTTGATGCGATAGGCTACCAAGCGGTGGAGGTCCTGGGCCTCTTTGCACGAGACCCAGAGGAGTTTGCCCATCGGGTCACCCACTGGTTCTATATCCAGCCTAGGTTAAAAGTTTAGCTTAATCGCTAAACATTTACCGCATTGTCTTCCCGACAGGGCTGTCCGATTGGTCTCACCGCCGCGGGGAACGAGGAGACAAAATCGGGATAGCACGTCGAGCACAGGGAGAACGCTACCACGGGAATATGTATCTCGTCGGCCTGCCCTCACGGAGCACGACGAGGGCCTCACCAGGCGTGAGGACGGGCTTCCAATAGTCGCCGAGATCATCTATGGCTAGCCTCGGACACGACGTGACTATGTAGGCGTCGTAGCTGCCCGGGTTCAGGTTGTCAAGCAGCTCCCTTGTCAACCTCTCAGCGTAGACGATGTCGTACTCCATCCCCCTCTTCTCCAGGAGCCTGGTCAGGGCCTCCACTATGCCCGGCCTGTTTTGACCCGGAAGCAGCCCCGCGATTACCGCTACACTCCTCGCCTCCATGAGCCGCGTCATAGCCCAGTAGCGCTTAGCCAGCACCCTGGCGACCACGCCCCCTATGTCCTCTGCGCGCCCCGTGTAGGGGTCCAGGCGCAGCACCCTCTCCCCGCCGCCGAGCGCCAGGCCGAGGCCAAGGGAGTGGAACACCCCGCCAGCGAGCACAAGGAACGCGCCAACCCTGCCGCGGAGCCTGAGCAGCCGGGCATAGTAGCAGCCGAGAACCGGGCCGCTATACACTACCCTGACGCCCCGCCTCTCCAGCTCCCCGACAAGCCTCCTCGCGAGGCCACGGTGCTGCACCGAGTACCCCAGGGCCACCGAGGCCCCACGCCCCAGGGCCTCCACTGCCGCCTCCGCGAGGGCCTCGGCGTCGCCGCCCAGGTACTCACCAACAACCACGTAGACCCCGCTGGGGAGCCCGTGGCGGCAGCGGCCACGCCAGCACAGCGGGTACGGGTAGAAGTCGTGGCCCAGGTGGACGAGAACCGTCCCGGGGCCAAGCGCCTCCAGCGCCGCGAGGGAGACGCTGCAGAGCCCATACGAAGGCTCCAGCCGGTAGACAACCTCCACCCCAAACCTCCTGCGGAGCCTCTCGACGAGCCTGGGCAGGAGACGCACAAACCCCTGCGGAGCCTCCAACACAATCCTCCTAGCATCAACACCCTCCAGGAAAGAGAAGTCAAACCGGTATCCATCAGCCTCAACAACAAGCTCCAGGCCCACGACGCAGCCCTCCCCAGCATCCCAGAAGAAGCAGCCAAGCAGCAGCCCACGCATATATCCTCGGAGAAGCCTTCCCATGCCCCAGGGAGGGCCGCGGCCGTGATAGAGCGGAGATTAGCCGAGTGAACAGACAATTTTTATAGATTTGTAGAAGTAGCAGGGGTGTGGCTTCTTGCGCTTTGATCCGGCTGAAGGATGTGTTGGGAACGGGCCGGTTGTTACCGCGTGGTTGGCTTGCGGGCTATAGGAGGGGTGGGGTGGCGCCGCGGCCGGGATTTGAACCCGGGTCACGGGCTTGACAGGCCCGCATACTAGGCCAGGCTATACTACCGCGGCACCATGTGGCTACCGGCACAAGCGCTGCAGGGTTTTAATGTTTTTCCTTCATGGGTGTTGGGGTGGTCGCTATCTATAAATCCAAGGAGCGGCCTCGCCCACGGGTTTCATGGCTGGCGGGGTGAGCTGGCTGTGAGCGTGACCTATGCGACGCTGGGCGAGCTGAGGCCTGGCAGCTACATTGTGATAGACGGGGAGCCCTGCAAGATAGTGGAGATGAGCAAGGCTAAGACCGGCAAGCACGGCAGCGCGAAGGCTCACGTGGTGGCTGTCTGCCTCTTCTCGGGGAACAAGAAGACCCTCACCGCGCCCGTTGACACTAGGGTCGAGGTGCCGATTATCGATAAGAGGGTTGGCCAGGTGATAGCCGACATGGGTGACATGGTCCAGATAATGGACATGGAGACCTTTGACACCTTTGAGGTCGAAAAGCCCGAGGACCCTGACCTGGCCTCCAAGCTGCAGCCCGGCGTAGAGGTAGAGTACTGGGTAGTCATGGGCCGCTACATGATAATGAAGGTGCGTGGCGGCAAGTAACGTTCCGTCGGGCCGAGACGGTGCTGCTGTTACCCGGTTTTTTGGAGCGCCTTGCGGCGGAAGAACGCGGCTACCTCGGCTGCCGGGGGCCTCTCCTCCGGCCTCGTGCTGAGCATTCGTTTCATCATCTCTATAGTTTCCTTGTCCGCTTTGCCCTTCAGAAGAGCTTCCGCGGCCGAGGGGTCTGTGTTGATGAGGGTGCGCCAACTGCTGAGCATCTTCTTCGATGCACCAGTGTAGAACTGGAGCGCGATTAGTCCTAGGCTATAGATGTCTTGCGAGGGATGGGCCGTTGAAGCCTTTATGCACTCAGATGAGGCCGGATTCGTGACGCAGAGTCTCTCGTATGCGAGCACCTCGGGGGCGGCGTAAAGGGGTGTAAAGCCCTTTAGCCGTTCTCCTATTCTCGCTGCGACGCCTAGGTCTGAGAGCTTCGGCACTAACTGTGCCTTCTCCGGTGCCCGAAGAGCCTCACAAAGTGCTTGAGCTAATGCCTCAGGCGCAGCAGGAGGCTTGGCTGTGAGGAGTACGTTGGCTGGCTTAACGTCGCTGTGAACGTAGCCGTTTTCGTGTACTACGCGGAGCGCCTCAGCCGCCACCGCTATGAGTGCGGCTGCTGCACGCTGCCAGGCCGGGCTGCCTGGCTTCGCATACTGCAGCATGGTCTCGGAACTCCCGCCAGCCATATACTCCATTATTATCGAGGGCGGGTTCTTAATGTATATCTCAAAACTGTTCTTCCTTATAGCTAGCTTAAACTTCTCCGCATCAGTGTGTATCGCCTTAACGCGGACTATATATGGGCTCTTGGAGCTCAGCTCGCGGAGACCGGCTCCCTCCCGCTCGAGGCTCTCTATGAGAGAGAGTGCTTGGCTGAGGGCGCGACGGGAGTCCTCAGCCATCTCCTTAACGGGCTCGGGGAGTATCATCTTAACCGCCGCAGGCTCTCCGGTGTCCTCATCCCTTGCCTTGAAAACTATGCCGTCTGCGCCGGTTCCTATGGTGTCCTCTATCAAGTAGCCGTAGACGCTGGTGCCGCGGAGACAGGTGTCGAAGAATCTTCTCCACTTGGTTCCGCCGGTGCGGACTAGATCTATGAACGTTCTGAGTGCGATGCGGCAGCCTTCTGGGAGCCTCCTGGGCTGGACCGCTACCCGCTGCTGCTCGGCCCGGGGCCTGGGCCTCGCAGCCACGGGCTCTATTGTCTCTCTACCAGCCGGGCCCTCGGCGCGTAGAGGGAGGGTTGCCACCAGTCTCTCCTCCATCTCCTCCTCGCCCTGCACGGCCAGCGCCGCAACGAGAGCGAGGAGGGCCATCACCAGGCCGAGCGTCTTAGAGAGCACAACCGGGGATCCACCATGGATCTCACCAAGCGCCTCCAGGGCCGTATAGCCCGCCCAGGGCGCAGCGACCCCGGGATGAAGGGAAGCGTAGATGGCTGTAAGCAGCACGTCATCAATCCTCGGGGCCGCGGGGAGCTTGTCAAGAACTGCATAGACTGGCGCCGTGAATGCATGCACAGCCTCGGCTAACAGCCTCGGCACCCCTAGACCGGCTACAGCCACTATCCGGGTCAGAGAGACCAACAGCAGAGGGAGCCCCGCAACGGCCACAATGCTGCGCACAACTATGCCATGGGTCGCCTCACCGACGCGCAACGAGTAAGCCGCGCCGAAGGCGAGGACGCCCAGCGAGAACCCCATGAGGAGCCAGTACGGGGGCCCTGTGACCAGGCCGAGGACGCCCGCAGCATAGGCCAGCAAGGGGGCGTAGACGTAGGGCGCCCTAGCCGCCGCGTAGCCCGCCGCTGACACCGCTGCAGCTAGAAGTGCCGCGGATCTAGAGAGAAGTGAGAACACCACACACATGCTACCGCAGAACCCTATGTATGCAGCTAGGCCCGCCGCATAGGACGCGAATAGTAGAGCCGTTGATACCGCCACACCGTATCCCAGAGCCTTCTCTGCCTCCATTCCTGGGCCCCTCCACTGCCCCAGCCCTCTGGGTTCGCCTCCGGGCTGGGGCAGCCCAGTATTGCGGGACAGGCTACTCCCCTTGTCCGGGAAATACTGTGTGCTTTAACAGCGGGCAGACTAGGTAGCAGGAAGAGACTTAACAATATCGCCTATGGGGCAATGGCATGTCCTCAACTCCACTAGGCCGGGTAGCGGCGCACCTCTGCGCTGCAGCCATCGCTCTTGCAGTTAAGCAGCAGCGCGCCAGCACCCCTTCCGTGGTAGAGGCTTGAGAACACTGTCACAACGCCTCCCTGGAGTTTCTCCCAGCCTAGCTCCTTTCCGTCGCCCAAGCCGCGGAGCTGGCTGCCATCGGGGAGCCACACGTGAACCGCGTCAACGGCTTCATGAGCCCTCACTATGGCCGAGAGGCCGTTCTCCTCAAGGAACCTCGTCCAAGCCTTTTTGCCATAAAGGTAGATGCCCGGCCCGCGAGGGCTCCATAGGAACCAGTCTATCGTCCCCCGAGGGTCGTTCCACAGCACCTGGAGGAGCAGCGGGTCCTCCGGCTCCAGTATGGCGTCCGTGCCGCGTAGGCGGCTGGCCCTCTCCTCTATCTCCCCGAGCCCCGGCGGGTCCTCCGGCCCGCTGCTGCACCTACTGCATGCAACACCGCCGTGTATTAGGAGCAGCTTCTTCTCCACAACCGCTGCCACGGGGAGCCACTTGTAGACCTCCTCAACGGCATCCATGTAGCCTTCTCCCCTCTTGGCTGCGGCCTCCTCGGCGAAACCATAGTGGAAATTCATCAACGGGCTCTCATGATTGCCGCGCAGGAGCACTAGGTTGCTCCTAGAGAGCGTCTCCTCGGCAAGGAGCTCCAGGTTTTCCACCCCCCGGGGGCCTCTGTCGACGTAGTCCCCGAGGAACACTATGTGGTCCACCTGCTCCTCGTCGGCCAGGCCGAGCGCCCACCTGGTGACCTCCGGGTAGCCATGGGTGTCGCCAACGACAATCAGCCTTCCCTCCTCGAGGCGGACGACGGGGGGCTGGCTGCGCAGCCTCTCCGCAAGCTCTAGGAGCAGCTTGCGGTGCTCCATGGCTTGACCCCTCTCGAAGCCGCCCAGCCCGCCGGCTCCCACTCTATTTCAGCCACGAAGGCGGCGGGTGGCCTCGCTGGCTAACCTCCTCGTGGCCTCCTCGGGGCTTATCCTCTTGGTCGCCTCCACCTCCTCTACGACCCTCTTGGTGGCCTCTATGAGGTCGGGCCTCATCGTCTTCGCTGCGGCCTCGGCCGCCTTCTCCAGCCTCTTGGTGGCCTCGTCTAGGCGGCCCTGCAGGGCGAGCCTTCGAGCCTCCTCCATGTAGGCCGCGTAGAGGTAGGTGTTGTAGACCTCCCTGTTTATGCCGGAGAGGAACTCCTCCCTGCCCGTCGCGGGCCTCACCTTGTACTCGAATACGTGGCTCCTCTTCTCGCCGCCAGGCTCCTCGTAGCTTACCGTCACTGTCGCCACAGTGCCGTCATACTTGGCCGGTATCTCTACCTCGCCTATAACCTCCACAGCCTCCTCGGAGACCACTGGGAAGAAGACGTGGAGCCCCTCGAAGCCTATTAGCCTAACCTTGCCAGCCACGGGCTCAACCGCTATTTCGAGGTTCCTCGCAGCCACCTTGCTCGCAGCTGTTTCCTCGAATACCCCTATCAGCTTCCCTATCTCTGCCTCCGATATGTGCACGAAGACTCCACCCGATATGTCGGCGAGAACGCTTAACACCTCCGCGTTGTAGTCCCTTCCGATGCCTATGAATACTCCCTTGTATCGTTCGGGCCACTGGAGCTTCCTATACTTCTCCGCATCAGTCACGTCAGTAGGCCTGCCGTCGGTGAGGAGTATCACGTACCCCGGCTCCCTGCTCCTCCTGGCTATCTCTAAGGCCGCCTTCAAAGCATTGTAGAGGGGCGTACCGTCAACTGGAACCAGAGAATCTATGGTCCTCAGCAGCTCGTCCCTCCTCCCGCCTACCTCCCAATGCTCGGCCAATACCTCGTAGAAGGGGTAGAACCTGGTGCCGAACGCGATCAATGTGACGTAGTTGCCCTCGGGAAGCGAAGAGACCATTTTCTTAGCAGCTTCCTTTGCGGCATCTATCTTGCCCTCGTTCTTCATCGAGCCACTGGTGTCTACCAATATAATGTAGTGTAGACCCCTCGCCTGCTCAACCCCCGCTGGCACAACGACGACACGGAACGCAGCCTTCACGGGCGAGGAGAAGCTGTACTTGTGGCTCTGCTCGAACTGCACTATGACTGCCAAGAGCTGTTCACCCTCCACTACGCGAGAGGCACCCGAGGAGGGGTGATACCCTGCGCCTAATCTGGGCCGCGGCGGGTTTAAGCCAAGCCACGGGGGAAACACCGTGGGTGCCCGAGCGTGCCTTGGAAATGCCCCGTCTGCGGCTATGTGAACGACGACGAGGCAGAGTTCTGCCTAAACTGCGGCGCTCCCAGGCCCAAGGCCGGCGGCCAGCAAGAGGCCGAGGCCCTCGCCGTGCCCCGGGAAGAGCCCGCGGAAGAAGCCACCGCTGCCGCTGGGGCCTCCGAGAGCAGAGCCGAGGCAGCTACGGAGGAGGCCACGGAGAAGGAGGAGAAGTCTGTAGAAGGAGAGAAGGGGGAGGCTGCTGCCGCCGGCAACCTGTACCTCGAGATAGTCGATACACCCGCTCACGAACTCATCGGGAAGAAGGTACCCCTCACGTTGAACACGTTCCCGAAGATAAGTATCGGGCGTAGCCTCGAGAACGTGATAGTCATACCCGATCCCACCGTGTCGAGGCACCACGCTGTGGTAGAGAAGAAGCCCGACGGCACAATAGTGATAAGGGATCTTGGAAGCACCAACGGCACCTACGTCTATGACGAGGAGACTGGCGTGTTCCGCAAGATAGAGGAGGAGCCGCTGCGCCCAGGGATGCTAATTAAGCTCGGTGAGAGAACAATCGTGCGCATTGTAGCGGAGTGAGGAGCCGGTCTCTTTTATTCCCGGCCTGCCCCTGCCGTCGGGCTCAACTATGGTGGAATGTTGTGAGCGACACGAGGCGCGACTACCGCCTCCTCGTCGCCGAGCACGCCGTGCAGCTCCTTGAGCAGATAGTCCGGGCGAAGAGGCTGCCGGCGCCCCTCGACTGGCACAGGGCTGGAGAGCTTGTACGTGAGGCGCGGGGGCTCGTGAAGAGGCTAAGGTTCAGCTTCATACCGCCAACAATGCTGGCCAGGAGCGAGGACGCGCTCCGCCTACGCGACGCCGCCAGAGGGATAGCCAGAGTGCTGCTGGACAAACGGTGGCTAGACGAGATGCGCTCCAACCCCCGTGCACGCCGCCCCCTAGCTGAGGCCAAGTACGCTATCCGCGTCCTCTACGGGCTACCCGCAAGGCTTGCACTCGGCGACGAGAACGACCCCCTCTACGCCGTCGACATAGAATGCGTCACTGTCTCAAGTGTGGAGAAGCACCCCCAGGCAAAGAACCTCTACGTTACACATGCGAGAGGCCGCCTAGGCTACACGATAGTCACCAACCTCCAGGACGTGAGGAGAGGAGACCTCCGCGCCGCCGCAATACTGCCCCCAGCCGAGTTCATAGGCGTCATCAGCGAGGCGATGTACTGCAGCCGGAGCCTCCGCGGCGTGGAAGACTGCGAGCCTGGCAAGAGGCCTCCAGCCATGCTGGTAGAGAAGGGCGAAGTGGCGCGCGTGGTCGGAGAGATAGCCTCGAGGATACACTAGCGGCCGCGGAGGAGGAGCAGAACGGACATGGCGAAGTAGTAGGCCGATGCCAGTGTCCTTATAGACTTCTCCCTTGCCGCTACAAGCACCCTCGAGGCCAGCGTGGCCCCACTGAAGGTGCCCACGAGGAGGGGGATGGCGAGACCCCAGTCCACTGCCCCCTTAACAACGTAGCCCATCACGCCCACAGAGGCTGTTATACCCACCATAAGCTTACTGGTAGCCACAGCGGTCTTCACGGGTAGTCCTAGCACAAACACCAGTATAGGCACCTTCACCACTCCCCCGCCGACGCCGAGCAGCGCCGAAACAACGCCGGCCGCGAAGCTAACTAGCCAGCCCACAGCCAGCTTCAAGGTAGACGAGGAAAGCCCTTGTCCGCCGGATACCGTGCCGCGGAGCCTCTCAAGCCAAAGGAACCCCGCGCCCGAGACGAGGAGCGCTGCTGCGAGAAGGAGGCGGAGCACCCTCTCCGAGATCATCCCGTGGAGCACCACACCCGCCACGGCGCCAAGCCCTGAGCCCGTCTCCAGGAACACGGCGAGCTTCCAGTCTACCAGGCCGCGGCGGAATAGCGTTCTCAACCCTCCACCGCTTGTGCCGAGTATCGCCACCAGGCTCGCCGGCGCCGCCCTGGAGACCGGGACGCCGAGCAGCGCCAGCACGGGAACCATTATAGCGCCGCCACCTATCCCTAACAAGGTTCCAACGAATCCCGCCACGAAACCTACTGTTATGCTAAGAGTCCATAGCAGGGCCTAAGCACCAAGAAGAACCATAAAACCGGGCCACCGCATCGTAGAAAAGGGTTAACGCGCCGAAGACCGAGCCCCGGCCCCCAGGAGCTCTAGAATCCTTCTATGGAAACGCTCCCACCACTCCCTCGCAGCATCGGGCTCCGAAGCAAGCCTCACTGCCCACTCCTGTGCCCCCATCTCAGCAGCAATGCCTGCCACCATGTCTATAGTCTTCCTGCTCTCCCAGGGCCTAGGCTCAGCACCTGCCCTCACCTGGTACTTGTATATCCCGGCTAACACCCGTCTTGCATGCCCCGCAAGGTCAACGTCTATGTTCCAAACGTCGCTGTACAGTCGGTGTAGCAGCTTTTCCAGCCAATGCCGGTGGAACCTGCAGAAGCCAGCATTGTCCACAAGGTACTCGTTAATGGCCCGGTGGTAAGCAGTCTCAGCCATAGCCTCTGGCTCGCTGAAACTGGGGCTATAGACTGTCCAGTAGCGCCCCAGCACGGGCATTGGGGCCACAACACCGGGGCTCCAGTAATAGTTCGGCGTCATGTAGCCCTTGTCGCCGAACGCTGCGTAGACGGCCACGTCGTGAAAGCCAGTGCGCCTCATGGCAACCCTGCCTGCATACCGCTCGTTGAGCGCCTGCGCCGCCGCCCTCAGACCACGGGTGGCTATCAGCGTGAGCACCGCATTACCATGCTCAACCATGCCGCGGAGTATCTTCTCTGCAAGGCGGCTATTAACCCTGCTTGCCTTCACAGGATCCTCAACCACTGTGAAGGGATCGAAGATAGGCCTCTCCTCCAGCCCCAGGTCCTCGGGCCTCAGAAGCCCCCTCTCAATTAGGTCAAACAACCAGGCCACAACATGGCCAGCCTCTATAGCATCCAGCCCTAGTTCATCCACGAGTTCAACAAGCCTAGCCATCTCATCCGCACAGAAGACGCCTATAAAGGGCCCCATAGCGTTACTGGGCTCGTAGTCTAGCTTCTTGCCGCGCCACACCTTTTTACACGTCGCCGGGCAGGGCTCCCCACAAGTCCCCCACGGTCTCGGCCCCTTACCCTCGAATACTTCCCTCTGCACCGGCTCCCAGAGATGCCTTAGCACGGCCTCGACTAGAACACTACGCATAGTGAGGGAAAGGTAGACCGTGTTGTAGCCCAAGAAGGGGAGCAGCCAACGATAATGGACATAGTTTACGCCAAATGTGCCCCCGGTTCCGAGCCTGGGATCATAGCGGTACTTCACGGTAGCCGCCTTAACCGCCTCCACGTAGCCCTCTCCAAGGACGTCGCGGGCCGCCCTCTCGAACAATTCTCTATCCCGGAGCCTAGGGTTCTCCGCAGACGGGTCATAGTCGCCCCAGAACACTATCGCTGCCACGCCATGCGCTCTAAGCAGCACGCTCCCAGCTCCGCCGCGTGATGCAGAGTCAAACGCCGCCGGGTCGAGACCGCCGCCGGCGCGGACTCTTATGCTGAACAAACCGCCTGCAAGCGTTCTAGCTGCGGCAGGGCCAGTGACCAGCGCCCGCCCCCTACCGCCTCTAAACACCTCTGGGAACTTGTCCACGAGGAACCTTGTTAACGCCACTACGCCGCCGGCGCCGCCATAGCCGCGCCATATGTCCCAGAGTCTCTCCCAGCCAATCTCCCAGCTCCACGCCTCCTCGAAGCCCCGCCGCCCACCCTTAACCATGAGTACTACTGGCTCCTCGCTCCAACCCTCAACAACCACACCATGAAGCCCGGTCCCCATGAACGCGTAGCCGGTGCCGCCCAAAGTGGATACATGGAAACCCCTGCTCACGGGGCTACGGAAAACCACAACCATGCGATGCGAGCCAAACAACACGCTCCCGGCAAACACGCCACGGCCTATAACCACCGCGTTCCGGGGAGAAAACACCGGCGCCTCGAAGCTGCGGTACCGAGACACATGCAGCTCCAAGCCATAGTCTATAGGTCCCAGAAGCTTGTCCCCAAGCTCCTCCTCTACGAGCCTAGTGGAGCCATTTGAAGCGTCAAAGAACAGGAAGCGGAGAACGCCCATCCCGGGTGGCACCCCTACAGCAGTACACCGGGCCGGGAGGCATTAACATCCCACCCCTACTACTCCAACGGCTCACGTAAATCCCCCGCACATAGCGTATCGCTACAAGCCGGGTGAGTAAGGTATGCCTATTCTACGTGCACGCGACCTCCTACGCGACACTAAGCCAATCTACGCCCATCCCGATGAAACGGTGCAACAAGCAGCCGAGAAAATGGCTGCCCACAACGTTGGCTCACTACCCGTTGTGGACGAAAACATGAAGATAATAGGCATGTTTACCGAACGCGACCTGACCCGCCTAGTAGCCGAGAAGAAGGAGAAGGCACTGAAGGAGAAACTAAGCGAAGTAATGACAAGGAAACTCATCCTAGCCTACCCGGATGACCCCTTACCCGAGCTGGCATACAAGATGCTTGAACACGGGATAAGACACCTGCCAGTCGTAGACGAGCAAGGCCGCCTACTAGGCGTGGTGAGCATAAGAAGGATACTCCGCCACCTCCTCGCCGCCCAGGAGTGGCCCTAGCCATGCCCTGCTGGAAGCTCGTCCGCGACCGGATAGGAGAACAACTCGCAAAACAAGGAGACGCTTACATAGTACAGGCTAAGCCGGATGAACGCGAACCACTACTCCGCGCAAAGATAGTCGAAGAAGCAATGGAGCTAGCCGAGTCCAGCAGCCTAGAAGAGGCAGCAGATCTCCTCGAAGCCCTCCATGCATGGCTCCACGAGAAAGGCTACACCTGGAGCCAGCTAGAGGAGGAGAGACAAAGGAAGCTGAAAAAGAAAGGAGGATTCACCAAGGCCTACATAGCTATATGGCCCAACCGGCATACATGTTAACACATTTTAACACCTTTGCCCAGCCCCGAAGAATAAATCACCTAACAGGAACATGGGCCAGGAAGAGGCTCCCAAACCTAGTGTAGAGCCTCACATCGACATAGAGGCCGCGATGAAGACGACTCGCAATCCTATCCGGCACTACGATATAGAACCAGCCGCTGCTCCCCTGCCTCAACACAAGCCCATAACCCCCCACGGACACTAGGCTAGGCAGGGACGCGTTACACTCCTCCGGGCTCCCAGTATAGTTCAACACGTAACCCACATAGAACCAGCCATACCCGAGCACATCAACCCTGTAGACTACAGTATCACGAAGCCCAGGATTAACATACTGAACCGCGAGAACCGGCACAACAGAGCCATTACTAGTCCTGCACCAAGTCACAACACTATCAGCGCCAAGCCGCAATAGCTCAGTGTTGCGAGGACCCTCAAGCGTATTACCCCAAAGCCCAACCATATACCCAAGCGCAATGAACGCAAACGCCACCGCAAGCACAGTCAGAATAACAACCGGCAGAATCTCGTGAACACCGCCACGGAGACGCAACCACGAACACCCCCATCCAGCCCCGCCGCCCAGAGCTAGAAGCATTGAGGGAAAAAGGCACGCATAAGTGATTCTCATTAAACCCACAATCCACCAGAATAAATACAATAAATCACCGATAGACACAGAAACCAAACTCTCCGAGACAAGACCAAGACACGAAAACATCAAGCCAACGAGCCGGCTGTACGGCATACACGACGAGAGAGGAGCAGCCGAACCAGCGTAGAAGCCGAAAACGAGAACAAGTAGACCCGCATACCGGATACGCTACGGAGCAGACGGGGGGCCAAGCCCCGCACCCAGAGGCCTCCGGGAGGCTCTGGCCCCGGGCCCTGGGCCCCATAGCGGGCCACGCAACACTATACCACGCGCGGCCCGCCCCTGAGCGAGAAGCCCACGGCGTCCGGGCGATTGGGAGCGGCGGGCTGAACCCCTCGGGGGACAAGCC
>CAZIWH010000048.1:0-13314 GCA_964542985.1 uncultured Hyperthermus sp.
GAGGTCGCATACCTGCTTCACCAGGTATTCTACGGGTATCCTCTCACCGTAGACGAACCTGTACTGTATCGCCAGGAGCCTCGCGTAGTCTATCAGTATCCTGCCATCACTACCGAAGCCCACGAAGCCCGCCCCTATGTGCTCGTCAACCATGAACACCTTCTCCAGGTGCTCTAGGTCTATCAGTGGCGTCGTCTTCCTCTTCTCAGCTACTATCACCACGCCCTCAGGCACCCTGACACCAACCATCGTCCAGCCGCGCTTGGCAGCCTCCATAGCATACTCTACCTGGAATAGGCGACCATCCGGCGAGAACATCGCCGTGCTGCGGTCGTACCCCATCATTGCGGGCGGCGCAGGAAACGACATTCCGTCTTCACCATCTACGCTAGCCCCGCCAAGGCAACCCTTTTAATAATAATCTTGTCCACCACCCTGGCTATGAGGCGCCGGTGACGAGGAGTCCGAACACCGGGGAGCCCGGATGGAGGCTGTGAGGACTCTTCTCGCCCCCGAGGCGCCGCCTAACTGGCGGGGGGCTGTGGGGAGCGCGTCCTTCAGCGACCCCCGGTGGGGTGAGCGGAAGGCCCCATTGCCGAGCCCCCCTCGAGCTCTATGACTGTGTAGTTCCTGGCTGCACGGAGGGCTAGGCCGCGTATCCTCTCGTATTCCTCCTCGAGGACACGGGGGTCCGCGGCGGTTGTGACAGGGCCCTCGGCTAGCCTGCAGTACTCTCTCGTCCTGCTGGCCTCCTCGTAGAGCCCTATCCTTCTCATCCACTCCACTATCTCCTCCTTGTCTAGGCCGACTAGGGGCCTCAGCAGGGGCAGGCGGAGCTGAAGCACCCTGGCCATGGCATAGAGGTTGCGGAGGGTCTGGCTCGACACCTGGCCGAGGCTTTCCCCGGTGACGAGCGCATGGTAGCCCTGCTCCTCTGCGAGCAGCTGGGCGGCCTCATACATGGCTAGGCGGAGCACCACCTGCCTGTAATCCGGCCTCACGAGAGCCGCTATGGCGCGGGCAACTATGCGGAAGTCCACGGCTATGAGCCGTGGAGTGTAGCCGTGGAGCCAAAGCCTCGCCTCGAGGAGAGCGACCCGCGTAGCCTCGTGGAGCGAGGCAGGAGAAGCGAGCACGTAGTGTAGCAGGTCAACCTCTGCGCCCCTCTTCGCGGCGAGCCAGGCGGCGAGGGGGCTGTCAAGACCGCCGGAGTATAAGGCGAGCACCCTGCCCTCAACGCCTATAGGGAGCCCACCAGGGCCCCTCACCATCCCCGAGTGGAGGAAAGCGACCCCATGCCTAGCCTCTATGTAGACCTCGACCTCGGGCTCCTCGAGGTCCACGCCCCTAGAGACGGGGTAGAGCCTGGAGCCGAGCTCCCTTGCAAGCTCAATGCTCGTGAACGGCTCCCTGCCGCTCCTCCTCGCCCTGACGGCAAACACGCGGCCTCTTACCCAGGGCTCCGCGATCCTCCCAGCCTTCTCCACCAGGTCCGCGAGCCCACTGTACTCCAGGACGTAGGCCACCACTGCACCGTGTACGCCGAAGGTGTGGAGAACAGGCTCCAACGCCTCCTCAGCCGGGCAGCCCTCCACCAGGAGCCGGGCCTCCCATATCCTGGCTCTGCAGCTCCTCAGCCCCCACTTCTCCAGCGCGTGGCGCAGATTCCGCAAGAGGCGGCGCTCAAACCTCGGCCTAACCCTCCTGGACTTGAGGACAATCTCCCCCGACAGCGCCGCCAGCACAACCTTCCCAGGCCCCTCCACAGCGACCCCCAGGCTGGATGCCCTGAGGCCGCCAGGCTGTAAACTATGGAGCGGGTGGAGGCCGGGCACGTAGCAAGGCACACTAGTCTCGTCCAGGGGAGGGTGCCTGGATAACATCTGCTTACTACTTCCCTGCATTGCGTGAGGGAAGGGACTAACAATAGGTGCTGCGCCAGTGGGAGATGGGAGAACTGTCTGGAGGCCCCTGGCACTCGGCGGCTGGGGGTCTCCTGCCTCCCCGCGGAGGGGCGGTGATCGGGGTCTTGGCTGAGCAGAGTTTGTCTCCGAGGGAGCTTCTCCGCTATGACCGCCAGCTTTCTATCGTGGGCGTGCGCGGTCAAGAGAAGTTGAAGCGGATGAGCGTTCTCGTCGCAGGCGCTGGGGGTCTTGGGAGCTTCGAGCTCCTCTACTTGGCTGCTGTGGGCGTCGGCAGGCTCGTAGTAGTGGACGGGGATGTTGTTGACGAGACTAATCTGAATAGGCAGGTGCTGCACTGGGAGGAGGATATCGGTCGCCCGAAGGCTGTCTCCGCGGCCGAGAAGCTGAAGAGATTCAATCCGTTCATAGAGGTCGTCCCCGTAGCCGAGCCTATTACCAGGAGCAACGTTGAGGAACTCGTCTCCAGTGTCGATGCTGTTGTCGATGGGCTAGATAGCTGGGAGACCCGGTTCCTCCTCGACGAGGCCTGCTACAGGCTTGGCAAGCCCTTCATCCACGCCGGCGTCCATGGCCTCGAGGGACAAGTGGTCCCCATAGTGCCCGGGGAGACGCCTTGCCTCCGCTGTCTCCTCCCCGAGAGGCTCACTGCGCCGCCCAAGATACCCGCCGTGGGTTTCGTTGTCGGAACCATAGCGGGTATAGCTGTCGCCGAGCTGGTTAAGCTCTTTCTCGGGATAGGCGAGACCAACAAGGGCAATATGATAGTCTTCGATGCGAACAGCATGGAGATAATGAAGATAGATCTCAAGCCGAGGCCGGGCTGCAGCTGCCCACGCCCCACCAAATAACCCCCAGGCCCAGAGTGCTCCCAGACCCCTAGGGCGCCGGGCTGGCGACGCCGTCCCAGACCGACGCCAAGACGGGGTATGGGGATCTCACGACGAGCCGACCGGCGCCCCCCATGCAGCGTCCCTGGAGGGGGGTCACGCGTCTTGGCTAGGCTTGTGTTCCTTCACCACGGCTCTAGGCCTGCCACCGTAGTCCTGCCCGTAGCGTCGGTGGAGAACCATGGAATCCTGCCCGCGGGGAGCGACCTGCTGATAGCCGAGTGCGTCTGCAGCCGTCTGGACAAGGACGGAGTAGCTGTGGCGCCCCCCGTGCCCTATAGCGTTGCGTTGGAGCACGAGGCCCTGGGCTACACCGTCTCAGTGCCCCCCACGGTGTTCATAGAGTACCTCGTCTCTGTGCTCGGGTCTATGCTTCGGCACGCGGGGCAACTAGTGTTGGCAGTGTTCCACGGCGGCGCTGTGGCCGCATCCTATATGGCCGCGAGGCAGGTGAGGAGGAGGACAGGGAAGAGGGTGCTCCTCTACAGCTTCTGGGACGCCATTGCCGCCAGGCTCGAGGAACATGGAGTGCCCAGGTACCCGATTCACGCAGACGCTATTGAAGCCAGCATCCTGGCCGCCTGTGGCCACAGTGGGCCGTGGCTCCGCGAGTCCAGCAGGGAGGAGGTACTGGAGGAGGCCCGGCGGAGAGCCAGAGAGCTCCAAGAGCTGCCCACGCCATGGCTCGGAGAGGACGCACCCCTCCAGCTCTACCCCATGGAGTCAGTGCCTGCCTCAAGGGAGCTTGGAGAGGAGCTGCTCTCCGCGGCGCTCGAGGAGCTGAAGCGGCTGCTCGGCGAGGAGTAGACCACAGCGCTCAGCGCCATCCTCTTGGCCACCGTCACCGCGGGATCCCCGGTGTAGCCGAGCAGGGGCACACGGAGAACCAAGAGCCCCTCCGAGGGAGCAAACCTCGCGGTACAGCCCACGGTGGCGGCGTAGAGCAGCACCCTCGCCAGCAGCGGGCTTGGCCCTGGGCCGAGGAGAGGGCGGAGCAGGAGATAGCTCGTGGAGACGAGCAGCCTCGTATCCACGGGGAGCCAAGCCGCGTTGTCGCTGCCCAGGCCAGCAGGTAGCCCCTCCAGGTAGAGCTGAAGCAGACCACGCGGATCCGGCAGCGCACCCATGTGGTAGTAGTTGCTCACGGGACAGTAGATCGGCACCGTGCCCTCCTCGGCCAGGAGCCGGGCCTCCCCCGGCCCTAGGTGAGTGAGGTGGACAGCTCCCGCCGCGCCGCTACCCTCGACGAGCAGGTAGTCCCCCATGGCGGCGAGCGCTGGGTCCTCCGAGACATGGACATGCAGCCCGGGGCCACGAGCCCTAGAAGCTGCCTCCCGGAGCAGCTGCGGCTCCAGGTCGAACGGCGTATCAAGGCCGAGCCCGTAGCGCTCGGCCAGCGCCAGGTACTCTGCAGGCCTCTTCTCCATGGGCTGCGCCGCGACACCCACCGGGAGCCCGGCAATCCTTGAGGCCTCCTCAACCGCGGCCGCGCCGAGCCACCCCATCTCCGCGTAGCTGATAGCGTAGACCGTGCCGCCCCTCCTCAGCTCCTCCAGCACACTAGCCGCGGCGGAGACGAGTCTCTCCGGGGCCGCGGCCTGGAGGAGCCGGTATTTCAGCCCATGGGGTTGGGAGACAAGCTTCTCTAGTACCAGGTCCTCGCCATGCTCGGCGAGAACAGCGTCGAGGACATGGAGGTGTGCATTGCAGAGCCCCGGCAAAACAGCGGCGTCGAGCACCGGGACGCCCGGCGGGCAGCCATTGGAAGCCTCCAGGATGGAGGAGCCGGCCTCAAGGCATATGGGGCCCCGGGGCTCCATCCCCGGGGGCACCAGGGCGTAGCGGAGCCAAACACGCCGGGGAAGGCTACTCGATGTAAACGGTCTCCCCACGGTACCGTGCCTCCTCCAGGGCGCGGAGCCTCCTGGCAAGCTTTATCGCAGCCTCCACCGCGCGCCTCGCGTAGTCGTCGACCCTCTCAAGGGCCTGCATCCTGTTCATCCCCGGCCCGGATATGCCAAGCGTGACGGGCTTTCCATGCTTCTCCGAGAGATCCATAAGCTTCCTAGCAATCTGATGTGCGATCACCTCGTCATGCTTAGTCGCACCAGTTATAATCGCGCCCAGCGCCACCACAGCGTCGACGTCGTCCCTCCGCAGCAGCCTGTCCACGAGGAGAGTCATGTCGTAGGCGCCAGGGCTCTTTACCACATAGGTTACCTCAGCACCAAGGAAGCGGGCATGGCTCAGAGCCCTCTGAAGCATAAGGTAGGTCACATCATGGTTGAACTCCGCCACCACTATAGCCAGCCTGACGCCCTCTCCACCAGCCAAAACCAGGCCACCACCAAGACAAGGGGGACAAGCCACCCGGGGAAAATGAGAGCTACGCGCCACCCCGCCCAACAGACTCCCTTGTCATTGAAATCATTAGCCAGTACAAGACTCGAATGGATAACATGGCTTAATATAAAAAAAGTTACTGCTACCGATAGGCCATATTGTGTTGGTGAACTAGGTGAATCGCTTCGCACTGCTGGTAGCCGGCCTCGCGGCGGCAGCAACGGTGCTCGCCACGCTGTCCACGCCCAACCCCGCGACGCTGGTGGCCTCCAGGAGCCTGCCAGGGATCCACCTGGCCTACTACAGGGTGCTCGGCAGAAACAGCCTCTACCTCTCAATGCCGGGGCTCCCATCCACGGTCAGAATGGTGACCGTTGACGCCTACGGCCTAGCCCCCGACGGCAGGATAGTGAGCCTAGGCCACTACCGGGCAGCCAGGGGCCGCCCCATAGTCATACCCCTAGACAAGCTCAGACCCTACGCAGAGGAGTGGGCCGAGAAGCTCCATGGCCACAAAGCCGAGCCGCCAGTGCTCCTCCTCACAAACATCTACACCAGGGACGCCGTCTACTTCGCACCTCTAAGCATAACCATAGACCCCTACCTGGTCGCAAACGGCCAAGCAAACCTCATAAAAGCAACTATACTCAACCTGGCCCGGATAACCGAAGCCAAGAAACCGATACTAACGCTCAGCAAAGAAGGCGAGCCCGGCGCCACAGAGTTCCCACCACCCTGGCTACCGCCAACGAGGCCGCCCTACAAGTACTTCCCCGGCCTAGAATGGAGGCTGAAAGGCTATACTGTGATAGGTACCGTAGACGTCCCCGTAGCCGCGATACACGTACACGGTAACCCCAACACGGTATACAGTATTGACATTGACACTCATCTCAAGGCGTCCCAGAGCAACCAGATATCCTTGATGCTGGGAGCAACCGGGGTAGAATACAAGTACGAGCAAAGCATCAACGGCGAGACAGTCAAAGCCCTCTCCACAGACTTCATAGGATTCATATACAAACTGGACAGCTGCGCCAAGTTCGACGCATCCCTCTCTATCGGCAACGGTGGCTGGCTACCCACACCCGCATACATCTACGAGCCATCACTAAACGGCATCGTATCAGATGCAGTGGATGCACCCCCGGATACTAGCGACTATGTAGCCGGTGTAGGGATTGAGGTTAAACTTGTCAACGCAGAATACCAGCTCTATTCCATCTACACCGGGTACTGGATATCCCGATACTTTAACACGACTCTAGGCCAGATAGCCCTCAGCCAGGGAGGGAGCTGCAGCTACATCAAGGGCTGGGGGGAGGTAGCCCTAAACTGGCCCACCGCAGCAATATCACTACGAACGATACCCCTAAGCTCCGCCACAAAGACCGTTGACATGAGCCCAGCAGGCAGGTATTTCTGGAAGCACGAGGACTACGAATATAAGGACTATTTCCATATCGGCGTCTCTGTGCCGCTCGGCGAACTAGTCGACAGCCCCCTCGCGAACTTCATGGATCTAGTGGTATCATATGAGTCGGAGAGCAGCGCATCAAGCTATACAGTTGCTAAACTAATGCTTAACAGTAATCTTGCGGACGGCAAGTGCCACATCTTCCCGAAGGAATATGTCAGCGACTACAAGGTCTACTACGGCGATGTTGAGATCCCGCTCAAGTACTACCTGCTGGATGTCACCGTCAAGCGTAACGGCGTAGGCTATTGCAGCCCGTGAAGATCTGCGCCGCCCGGGATCCGCCTAATTTTTTCTATTTACTATTTTTAGTATCAAAAGATATTTTACAATCTTCTTGGGATCAATGTTCGTTGTTTCTATGCGTGGTATGCTTGGTTGTTTTTGTCGTACAGGGCGTGTGGCTGGCGGTAGGTGTAGAAGCCCCTGCTGGCGGCTTGTCTTGCTGTGGGCTGGGATGGTGGTGCTGCGTGGAGTCTGGGTTGCGGCGGGCGCTGGAGGCGCTTCGTAGGGGGCTGCCGGTGCTGGTGCATGATGATAGTGGCCGTGAGGATGAGGTTGACTATGTTATCCATGCGTCGGCGGTTACCGCTGACCGTGTGTACGAGATGAGGACTTTGGCTGGCGGCTTGATCTGCTATGCTATGCCGTTGGCGGCTGGGAGGAGGATTGGTCTCCGCTACGCCTACGAGATGTACGCCGAGGACCCGATGTTGGCTCCTATTGCGGGCAGGGTGCTGAGCTATGGAGATAAGCCGGCGTTCTCTGTCTGGGTCAACAGTGTGCACGTGAGGACTGGGATCCGGGACCGGGACAGGGCTTATACGATAAGGATGCTTGACCGGCTCAACGAGCTGATAGTCTCTGGGAGGCTCGGGGAGGCCAGGAGGTTCCTCCTGGAGGAGTTCACGGTGCCGGGGCATGTGCCCGTGCTCCTGGGAAGGAGGCTCGCGGAGAGGAGGGGGCATACGGAGCTGAGCCTCCACCTGGCTATGCTGGCGGGGCTGCGTCCCTCCACGGTTATCGTCGAGATGCTTGACAAGGGGGATGCTCTTAGCGTGGAAGAGGCTCGGAGGGTTGCCCGGGAGAGGGGCTACCCGCTGGTGGAGGGCTCGGCTATCATAGGGGAGGTGGAGAGGCTTGGTGAAGATCTGTATTGTAGATACAACCTTTGCTCGGGTTGACATGGCCTCGGCTGCTATAGAGGTGCTCCGCACCCTTATGCCCGATGCGAGGATACTGCGGCGCACCGTGCCGGGGCTGAAGGATATCCCGGTTGAGGCTAAGCTGCTTATTGAGAGAGAGGGGTGTGACGCCGCGATGGTCTTCGGCTGGGTTGGCCCCACAGTGAACGATAAGATAAGCTACGGTGTCTATAGCCTCGCGCTGCAGCTCGTGCAGCTCGAGCACGGAGTCCACATCCTTGATGTTACTGTGCATGAGGATGAGGCGCCGGGGGATCCGGCAAGGCTCCGGGAGATAGCGTTGGACCGGGCGAGGAAGCACGCGGAGAACCTCTACCTCCTCCTCCGCAGGCCGGATGAGCTGACCCGGAGGGCTGGGACGGGGCGGAGGCAGGGCTACCCCGACGCTGGGCCCCTCTAGCGCAGGGGCTCCCAGCCCTCCTCCACAGCTCTCTCCGCCTCCCGGGAGAGGCACCTGGGGGGAGGCGTGCCAGCTGCCCCGGGGACCGCGTCCTCAACCTCGTACGCCATGTGGACGCAGCGGCCGCAGGGGCACTGCTCCACGCAGGCCAGGCGGAGCCTGGGTCCCTCAGCCGTGGTGGGGAACCCCCTGCCAGCGGGGTCGTCCACGACGCTGCGGCCGGCCGCGAAGACGTGGGGGGTCACAGTGACACGTAGCTCGTCCACGAGCCTAGCGGAGAACAGGCTGTGGGTTAGCACGCCGCCGCCCTCCACGAGGAGCCTCTCAACGCCGTGCTCCCGGTGGAGTATTTCCAGCGCCTTGGCTAGGTTCACCTTGCCTGGGGTCTCGGAGGGCACGCTGTACACCGTGGCTCTTGTCCCGGCTAGCCGCTTCTCCGCCTCCCCTTGGGGTACCGCTGTGAAGACCACGACGGGGGGCCCGGGCTCCGTGAATATGCGGAGCCCCTGGTGGAGGCGGAGGCGGCCATCGACCACGACGCGGATGTAGCGGCTACGGCGGGGGGCTAGCCTCTTCCGGAGCGTGGAGTCGTCTATGAGCACCGTGGAGGCGCCCACCATGACTGCGTCCACGAGGCCGCGGAGGAGGAGGAGCCTCGCCTTGTCGTAGCGGCAGCTTAGGAGGCTGTAGCCCGTTGAGGACGCTATCCTCCCATCGAGGGTTGTCGTAGAGAACACGGTGACGTGGGGCCTCCGCACAGCGGCCCACCCGGGGAGGGGCGTGGCCCCCTAGGTTTTCTTTAGCTCCCTCAGCCTGAGGCCAAGAACCCTCTTCGCCGTCCTTATGGTTCCAGTGGTCCTCACCGGGACTAGGATGGCGCGGCTGCCGCCTATCCTGCGGACGAGGGCCATGGCTGCGAGGACGAGGTGCTTGGTGTCGTGGCTCGCCCTGAGTATGCCGGCGCCCGTATCGGGGTGGTAGTAGATGAGCTGTAGCCTCGCAAGCGCCACCGTGAGCTGCCCGGCAAGCCTCTCTGTGGCCTTCAGGATAGCCTTCTCCACCTCCTCTGGGGGCGGGGGCCTCCCGTCCTCGGTTACCACGTAGAAGACTATGTAGCGTCTCCTGCGGCGCCTGCGGAGCTTTCCAAGCATGTCTTCTGCCTCGCTGCTCGCCAGCGCGGCGGCGACGGCCTTGTTGAGGAGCCTCTGCGCTGCCTCGAGCCTCTCAAGCCTCTCCTCGATGGCGCCGAGTCTCTCCCAGAGCGCCTGGAGCCTGCGGCTGAGCCGCCACGCCGCCCAGAGCGCGGAGGCTGCTGCCGCCGCAGCAGCTGCTGCGAGGATGCTCATCTCCCCTCACCCGCTAGCGCCTTGTCCAGGGCCTTCCTGCAGTATGCTGTCAAGGCGAGCAGGGCGAGCTGCGGGGGCACACCAAAGGCCTCCAGCAGCGCCCTCGCCGAGGCTGGAGGCCAGAGCTGCCAGGGACTCCTCGCGCCGCTGGTAACGGTGAACGCCGCGTCGTAGGCGGAGGCCCTCCTCGCTATTATCATGATGCCTCTGAGCGCTGCACGGGGGTCCCCGCCCCGGAGGAGGGGGAGGAGACGCAGCTCGACAACACTGCCGCCCTCGCGGAGCATGAGGGCCTGGCTCTTATCCATGTAGCGGGCCATGCTGGGGGTCAAGGTGACTAGGGAGACCCTGGGGTCGCGGGCTGCAAGCCTCGCCGCCTCAGCCGACCTGGGCTTCACCGCCATGAGGTCATAGCTGAGCGAGAGCCTGGCTACTTGGCGGACGGCGTCCTGCCACCTCTCCGCCTCCACCGTTGCCCTGGTGTAGGCCTCGAGCCCCGCCTCCCTCAGAGCCCGGGCGGCCTCGGCCGCGCCCCGGGGATCGCTGCACTCCACCGCCGCCACACGGTAGCCGAGCCTCAGGAGCATCTGGGCCAGCTGCTCCCCGGCCCTCCTACCGCACGCCACCAGGCCCAGGTCGCAAGGCTTCAAGCCAGCAGCCCCAGCTCCTCCAGCAGTCTCAGCGCCCTCTCCCTACGCGGGCTCCCCTGCACGGCTATAACCATGTGCACAACGTCGTCACCATCCACGAACCTGACCTCACCCATGTAGGCCTCCTGCTTGCCGAGCCGGAGGTAGAACCTGCCAGCCTTCTCGTCGTAGCGGCTCTCGAGGAGGAACCGAAGTATCTTCTTATCGCTCTCCCCGAGCCTAGAGGCGAGACTGCGAAGCATCCCTTCAGCCGCCCTACCCTCGAGACGCACAACTATCCTAGTTATCGGGTTAGAGTAGTGGCCCTCCACCGTGGAGACACTGACCCTGGCAGAGCCACGCAACTCTTCAGGCACAAGAGACATGACCGCCTGCTTAACCTTCTCAACGTCTTCCGTAGCATGTGCATGGGCCGCAAGCTCAACCCAGAGAACCTTAGCAGGTATGGGCAAAGCACTGCACCCCTACTAGCCCCTAAGAGCCCCTCCCCCCTGCACGGCGGGGAGGTCCCACGAGAGAAGACTAGAAAGGAGCCGATACTATATGGGTTTGAAAGAGCCGGTACTTCCCAGGGGAGGGACTCCCCCGTAATAGTGCGGAGAGGCTACTGGAGGTCGCCGTGATGGTATTTCTCCCTTATCTCGTCTGGGGCTATTAGGCGGGCGCCGCGGCTGGCCTCATGGCGCTTCTTGAGTTCGCGCTCCCTCTGCTTCTTCTTCCACTTGTACTTATGGGTGCCCTTGAGGCCGCGGGTCTTCCTTAGGCCGCGCATCTTCTTACCGGCGCTGGTTAGGCCACGGAACACGCGGCCCCTGTTCCGCTTCTCACATATCCACTTCAGCTCGGGGTCGCGGCAGATGGCGGGGTGGCTCCTGTCCACAAGGATGACCTCGTACCACTTGTAGATACCATCCTCGCCGACGTAGTAACTGTTGAGGACCTCCATGTTGGGGTACTTCCTGGCCGCCCTCTCCTCGGCTATCAGCCTCGTAGGCTTAGCAGGCGCGTAGCCGTAGACACCCATCCTCTTGGGGCGGCGGCCCTTGTTCGGCCTGGGCCTGTTAAGCCCACCCTTGCGGACACGGACACGGACAACTATGATGCCCTGCTTCGCCTTGTAGCCTAGGGCCCTGGCGCGGTCGAGCCTCGTGGGCCTGGGGATGCGGACTACGCTGGGCTGCCTCCTCCACTCCATTATCCTCTGCTTCCAGAGACGCAGAAGCTCGGGGTTATCGTAGCGCTGCTTCCACTCCTCCCTGAGGTAATGGTACAGCCCGTGCGCCATCGCTGCATCACTCCCATTACTGCCCAGCGGCATAGCCCCTCAGCCCCCCTTAAAACTAGAGCGCCCTCCCCCGCAAACAGCGACGAAGGAATGAGGCTCGGCCGGGGCGCACCCTATCCTCACAGGCCCCTCCAGGCCAGGAGAGGCCTCGGCAATGCGGGCAAATCCTCACCGCCGCGTCTTCACAGCCTATGAGGGTGATCAGCCTTTCTTGGCTGCCGCCGCGACTATCTTTATCACGTCGTTGTCTCGGAGCACGTAGTCCTCTCCTATCCTCTGCTTGGTGCGTGCATTGACCGCATAAAGGAAGGTCCTGCCCAGGTCCGTATGGATCATGTATGCGAGCTGCCTGGCGGTGGTGCCTTCAGGGACAAGGTATGCGTCCGGGAGTGTCCGGCCCTTGCCGTCCGTGTAGCGGTGTATATCCTCGACGGGGTAGACGACTATCAAGCGGAGAGCCTCAAGGAACGTCTTGTTTATGACGTCCTGCACGCCGGTGCTGCCCCACTTCTTAAGCACGTGTTCCCTTATGTACTCGAGGGCGCGTAACTGTTGCCTGCTGAGCCTCTTCTCGTCCAGTATTTCGAAGTCACTGTCGCCCGGTATGTATCTTATCAAGCCAGCCCTGGCTGCCTTTCTTAGGGCTAGCTCGGCGGCCGCGCTGGTAGGCACCACAGGGTAGGGAAGCTCCCTCCTCATCCTCTTTATGTTGTCCTCGGCCTCTGGTATGTCCGCCTTGTTAGCTGCTATAACCATCGGCTTCGAGAGGCGTAGGTAGTGGACGAAGCTCCTAAGGTCGTCGCGGCTCCACTTGTTGAGGGGCTTCCCCTCTAGCCCTGCGCCGCGGAGGGCCTTCTCCACGTGGCTGCGGGTCACGCTTAGCCCGCTCAGCCTCTGCGCCAACGCCTCTACGACATTCTCGCCGGTAGTGGAGACCCTCATAGCAAAGCGTTCCCAGTCCTTGCTCACTATGCCCAGCATCCACTCCTCTAGCTCCCTCTCGAGCCACTTGACCTCCTCCACGGGGTCGTAGCTGCCGGGGGGCACAGGGTTGCCCGCCGCATCCGTGGAGCCGCTCGCGTCCACTATCAATATCGTGGCGTCAGCCCTCCTTATCGCGTCAAGGAACCGGTTGCCTAGCCCTTTCCCCTCGTGGGCGCCGGGTATGAGGCCGGGGATGTCAGCCAGCTTAACCGGGATGAACCTCCAGCCTTCTATGCAGAAGCCGCTCGCGGGCTCGCAGCGCGGCAGCCCAAGCTCTGGGTGGACGCAGCGCTTCCTCACATAGCCTACACCGACGCTAGGCTCCAGGGTGACGAAGGGCCTATTCCCTATCTCTACCGTGGCCAGCGTCGCTGCCGCGAAGAAGGTTGACTTGCCGACATTGGTCTTCCCGACCAGGCCGGCTAGGTGCTCCGGCGGGGGCATAGCGTCCTCTCCCTCTACGCGGCCAGACTGGAGGGGGACTGGATTATTACCACCCGCTCCCGGGAGCCCTGGGCTGAACCTGGATGAGAGGCATGGCGGTGGAGCGCACCTTCGTGATGATTAAGCCCGATGCCGTGAAGAGGGGGCTGGTGGGCGAGATAATAGCGAGGTTTGAGAGGAAAGGCTTCAAGATAAAGGCCTTGAAGATGAAGTGGCTGACTCGCGAGGAGGCCGAGAAGCTCTACGAGGTACACAAGGGTAAGCCCTTCTTCGAGGAACTCGTCGAGTTCATAACCAGCGGCCCCGTGGTCGCAATGATACTTGAGGGTCCCAGCGCGGTTGACGTTGTGAGGCTGATGATAGGTGCC
>CAZIWH010000049.1:0-12613 GCA_964542985.1 uncultured Hyperthermus sp.
CTTCTTGCTAGGCACGTAGACGTACGGTATCTTCTTCTCCTCGCAGAGGAGGGGCAGATGCGCAACTATCTCCGGCGGGTCGACGTCCTCAGCTATTAGCACTAGCTTCGCGAGGCCACGCTCAACGCACTTGGTGGTCTCGTTGGTGCCCTTCTTTATCTTGCCGGTTTTCCTGGCTATCTCGAGCGCCTGGTACGCCTTCTCAGCCAGCTCCGGGGGGACCTCGAACCTCACGTAGAAGGGCTTGCTCATAGCTCATCCTCCTCCCGGTTCCGGTCGTCGCTCCGTAGGCAGGAACCCGGGGCCACCGACCCGGGTTTAAGAAGGCTTCCGCGGGGCCGGGCTACTCGTGGGCGAATATCATAACTATCCTCCTAGTTCTCCCATCCTCGCCGGGCTGCAACGCGTCCACACGGGCGAAGCCCACACGGACCAGCTGCACTACCTCACCGCGGCTTAGGCTCGCTGCCGCCTCCTCAGCGACGCCCAGCCTCGTGACCAAGTCGAGGCCCTCCGGGACGAGGAGAGAGGCGCCCACGTTGCTCCTAGCGAGCACCCACTGTATTATCGGGGCCTTTGCGCGGCGGGCCTCCTCGACTCCGCGGCTGTGGTACCTGGCTATCACCTGGTTGCCCGTGTTCTCAAGAACCTCTATGTTCATCGCCTCCATTAGACGCACAACCCTGCCCGGCTGGAGGAGCTTCTCCGCATCGCTGCGGGATACGAGGAACTCCTCCCTGGGCCCCCTTATCCTGATCAGGCGGCTGCCGAGGCTAGCGGAAGGATGGAAGGGTATCCTGAACTCTTCCTCCCCCCAGGGTATGTCCTCGACCACCAGGTGGACGGGCTCAAACACCGCCATTATCCTCTTGGCCTTCTCGTCGACTATGCTCCTATTCACGGCCGCAAGGTTGGCGTAGCTTATACTAGCGTCGGTGTACTTCACGCCCACATCGAGTATTATCTTCCTTATCGCCTCAGCTGTTATGCCGCGTCTCCTCAGCCCGGCTATAGTGGCGAACCTAGGGTCATCAAGGCCCTCGCCGACGCCCTGCTCCAGGAGGCTCTTGAGCAGCGACTTGCTCATAATGAAGCCCTCTAGCTTGAGGCGTCCGAAGTGTATCACGTGGGGGTACTCCCAGCCGAAGTACTTGTAGAGGAACTGCTGCTTCACAGTGTTCTGCATGTGCTCCTTAGCTCGGAGTATATGGGTCACGCCCATCAAGTGGTCGTCGACGGCTGCTGCGAAGTTATAGGTTGGCCAAGCGACGTAGCGCGACCCGACGATGGGATGCGGGTAACGGTCGGTGTCTATTATCCTGAAGGCGACCCAGTCCCTCACGCTTGGGTCAGGGTGACGGGGATCCGTCTTCACGCGGAGCACTGCCCCGCCCTCGCCGAAACCACCGCCGACCATCCTGTCCCAGAGCTCCAGGTTCTCCTCCACGCCGCGCTGCCTGGGCGGGTAGCGGTCTAGGCCCTGGGAGCGGTAGCGGCGGAATACCTCGCCGGGCTGGTCGTCCACATAGGCTCCTCCGAGCTCTATGAGCTTTCTCGCGAGCTCGTAGTACTTCTCCATGCGGAGGCTCTGTATGTACTCCTCGTCCCAGCTCACGCCTAGCCAACGGAGGTCGTCGCGTATCAGCTTGTAGGCCTCGGGCAGCGGCGTCTTGGTGCGCGGATCAGTGTCCTCGAAGCGGAGAACCATGCGGCCACGGTACATCTCCTTGTACTCATGGCTTAGAATCGCCGGCCTGGCGTTGCCCAAGTGGATGACGAAGTCGGGGTTGGGGGCGAACCTTGTGACGACCCTGCCGGGCTCCGCGCCGGGTAGGGGTGGGAGTCTCTTCTCCCCGGCCTCCCTCTTCTTCTGGAGCCTCCCCGTCACCCAGCTGTACTTCTCCTCTAGTAGGCGACGCTGCTCCTCGGGGCTCAGCCGGTTGACCTCCTCCACAACCCTGCGGACGAGCGCTGCCACCTCCCTGGCACGGGGACGGAGGTCGGGCCTCTCCGCCATTATCTTGCCCATCACGGGGCCTACCGCCGCGCGGCCGCCGTGCTGGACGGCGTTGAGGAGCGCGTAGGCCCAGACAAGCTCCTCCAGGCTACGCTGAGACGCGGACACGGCGCACCTCCTCCTCTGGCACAACCATGACTATGTTGCGGTCGGGCCTGGAGTATGGGCTCGAGTAGATGTAGACCACCACGCCCGGCACGTGGCTCCGAATGTGCCTTACCTCCCTCTTACGGGTAGCCACGAACCCGAGGGTAGAGTCCACATCCACCCTGCTGCCCTCACATATCTCGAAGGCCACGCGTACACCCTCTAGGGGGATTGGCTCCACAGGGCTCCCCTTCTCGACTAGGAGACCCTGCGTGTAGTCCGGAGGAAGCACTACTATGAAGCTCCTCCTAGCCTTTTTCCCAACGATATCGATTATCTCGTCTAGCAGGACACCATAGGTTGCCTTGCCAAAACATCTGGCGCCCTCGGGGCACTCTCTGCTCCGCCTAGCCGAGCCGTCCTCGAGAACCAGGTACTCGTCCCCCGGGAGGCCCTCCACGTAGAGCCTTGGGATGTAGTAGGGGTTGCGCTCGCAGGGCGTCTCCGCCACCAAGAGCACTGCACCCGACACCGGGCCCGGAGGAGGGGCGGGGCTACTTGACCCTCTTCACCGCGAAGACCGCTAGCTCCTCCAGTATCTTCCTGTACTCGTTGTCGGGGAGCACGTTTAGCGCGGCTATGGCTCTTCTCGAGTACTCCTCGGCGAGCTTTATGGCGTAGTCTACTCCGCCGCTCTTCTTTACCAGCTCCGCGGCCTCCTCGAGCTCCTCCCTACTGGCGTCCTTCTTGCCTAGGATGCTCCTCAGTTTCTCCCTGGAGTCCTCGTCGAGCCTGCTGAGCGCGTAGATTATGGGGAGCGTCTTCTTGCCCTCCCTTATGTCGTTGTAGACGGGCTTACCGAGGGTCTTCTCCTCGCCTATTATGCTGAGCACATCGTCTCTTATCTGGAAGGCTATGCCTAGGCTGCGGCCGTAGACGCCAAGGGAGGACAGCACTGTCTCATCCCCGGTAGCTACGAGGCCACCCATTATGGCTGAAGCCTCGAAGAGGGCGCCCGTCTTCTTGTAGACCATCTTGAGGTAATCCTCAACGTCTATGTCCTCCTCCTCCTCGAACATGAGGTCCATTGCCTGGCCCTCGGCTATTATGGCGGAATGCTTCGCGAGCACCCTTGTTGCCTCGACGACGCGGTCAGCCGGCACGCCCTTGTCTCCGGCGTCGGTAAGTACCTCGAAGGCCTTGGCATAGAGTAGGTCACCAGCGGTTATAGCCATGGCTTCGCCCCAGAGCTTGTGCACAGTGGGAACGCCGCGCCTCATCTCATCCCTATCCATTATGTCGTCGTGGACTAGAGTGAAGTTGTGCACAAGCTCCACCGCGGCTGCGAAGGGCAGGGCCTTCTCAGCCGGCTCCCCAAATGCCTCGGCGACCGCGACGAGGACCACGGGGCGGAGCCTCTTCCCACCCGCCCTTATCAAGTGGAGGGCCGCGTCATAGAGGGCCTCGGGCTCGCCGTGAACCTTGGCGTAAATGTAGCCGTCGACGAGGCCTGCGACGCGGGCTATGTAGCGGCGCAGCTGTTCGCTAAGCTCGACCACGGTGCATCACCCGGGGGGCTCCCTGTTCCAAGCATCAAAGGTTGCACCGTGTTCCTGGTAAGTATAGGCTTCTACCAGCCCGGAGGTAAAGGCCGAGGCCTATGCCGCGACTGTGGAGCCTGCGCTCTAGCGCAGGGGAGACTATGAGGGGGGCCATCCGTAGGGCTGCTAAGTTCGGGGAGCCAGAGAGGAACATCGCGGCCTTGAGCTCATAGATAACTGTCTCGAGGAGTTTTTCTATCGCCTTGGCTCCTCCCTCCGCGTAGGCCTTCACCACGGGGAGGGCCAGCGCAGCCATATCGGCCCCGAGGGCTATGGCCTTGGCCGCGTCTAGGCCCGTTCTAATCCCGCCGCTGGCTATGATGCAAGCATCGGGTGCCGCCCACCTGGCCTCCACTATAGCCTGTGCCGTCGGGACGCCCCAGTTCCTCATGGTGAGGGCCGCGGCTGCGAGCTTTTCGTCGCCGCTCTCGAGGGCCCGATAGTGTTCGACCATTATCCAGCTCGTGCCTCCGGCGCCGGATACGTCGAAGAACCTTATGCCTCTGCTCCGAAGCGCATAGACGTCATCGTAGCTCATCCCGTGGCCCGTCTCCTTGACTATCACTGGCACGTCAAGCTCCTCCTGCAGTCTCGCTACCGCATCCAGGACGCCGCGGTAATCCGTATCTCCCTCCGGCTGGAAGGCCTCCTGGGCCGCGTTCAAGTGCACCGCGATAGCGTCCGCAGATATCATCTCCACCGCCTTCCGCGCCTCCTTGGGCCCATAGCCCTTCACCAGCTGTGGGGCACCGATATTGGCTACCACGGGTATCTCGTCGCCACCACACTTCCTCACAATAGAGAAAGTGTAAGCTAGCTCTGGGTGCTCTATCGCAGCCCTCTGACTCCCGACACCCATCGCTAGGCCGAGGCTGCTAACCGCCTCCGCTATAGCGCAGTTTATCTTCCCCGCCACCGCATGGCCCCCCGTCATGCCCGCGACCATGATTGGCGCTGAGAGCCTCCTGCCCAGGAACCTTACCCCCGTGTCAACCGCATCGAGGGAGAGTTCGGGGAGGCTGCGGTGCAGCAGTTCCACCTCGCCGAGAAGCGTGCCCCCCTTATGTCCCACGGGGCTGTCAAGCACTATCCTGATGTGGTCGAGCTTGCGGTGAGGCGTAGACAACGCTGCCCAGCCCTCCGACAAGCCCACTGAAGTCTGGACGTGCTGGGCTAGGGCGTTATGAGGGTGGCGACCACCGGCTCGCCGCGGAGGAGACGGAGGAGCCTGCCCTCGGCTAGCCCGTTGACCACCCATATCTCGTTTATATCGGGGCACATGTTCTCCCTCAGCGCCCATATCTTGCGCAGCGCTCCGCCAGTGACGTCTGCCCCTCTGGTGCCGAGCTGCGCCACCTCCGTGGCCGCGTCGCCGAGGCTAAGCCTCTCTATCACCCTGCCGTCAGGGCCGAGTATCCCGTCCACGTCGGTGACGTAGATGAGGCTCCTGGCTCGGAGGCGGCACGCCATCTCGACGCTTAGCTCGTCGCCGCTCACAATCTCCCAGCCCTGAGGGGTGAGGTAGACGTCTCCGTAGACCAGGGGCGTCGCTCCAGCCTCCAGGTCGCGGGCCACTATGCTCCAGCTGCAGTTCGGCTTGAAGCCGCTTGGGCGGCAGAAGCTGTGAGGCGGGTGTATGACGGGACGGAGCCCCGCCTCCCTGGCCAGCTCCGCGACGGCCAGGGCCAGCTCAAGCATAACCGACGTTATCGTGGAGTAAGCTTCGGCTACAGGAGCTTGCGTGGCGCGGTAGATGCTTGCCACCGGGTGGCCGAAACTGCCTCCACCGATGACGAGGGCGAAGCGGGCCCCCTGCCCCTCGGCCGCCGCCAGCTGCTCCATGATGGAGCGTAGGACGCGTATCCTAAGGCTGAAGGGCCTTTCCTTGTTGGTGGCGACGCTGCCACCTATCTTCACAACGTGAACTCTGCCCCTTCCCCGGGAGCCCTGCCGGGCAGGCATACCCCGTACACCCGTTGCAGGCTTGGAGTCCACTTGCAGCCCTCCTCTGGAGGCTGGGCGCCGTAGAGGAGGTAGAAGAGAGCGTTGTCCACCCTAGCCGCCTCTAGGAGCACGTCCGTTGGGGGCTCTCTCGCCTCCCTCAGTTTCGTCACCGCATCGAGCACCGAGACGCCGCCGAGCCTAGTCACCGCGGAGACCACGGGGTCTCCGAGCCTCTGGCTGTAGTCCTCGCCTATGTCCTCCTCGCCTACGAGCACCAGCCCGAGGCGGGCCCCTGCCTCGAGGGACACCGCGCCCTCGCCCTCACGGTAGACGAGGGAAACCCCGCGCACCATGGCTTCACGCACGGCGTCAATGTAGTCCAGCCAGGTGGCAGCCTCCCTGTCTATACTCGAAGCAGCCTCGAGCACCTCCTCCTTGGAGAGGCTATAGCCCGCCTGCACGCTCACAGCCTCAACCAGGGCGAGCGTAGCCGCAGCATAGACCGCCACGGGCGGGGGATACTCGTAGCCCGGCACAGAGGCCTCGAGAACAGCCTCGAGCGGCTGCTCGAGCCTAGCCGCAAGCGTATCAAGGAACGACTTGAGGGCAAGCTCGAGCCTCCACCCCAGCCTCAACCCCTCGAGTCGGAGGCTGCTCACCGACTCCGCCGCATAGACCTCGACGCCTACGTTCACCCTTGCCTCAGGCGCGACTGCGGCGAGGTAGGGGTTGCTCCTACCGGGCACCGGCACGCCGATTAGGGGCACGGCAAGCGGGTAGGCCACGAGGTACCTCTCCGCAGCCAAGCCTGGGCTCACCCTTTGAACGCCACCGCCGCGTAGCCGACGACACTGTTCTTGTCCCCACCGGTGTCGCCGCTCGTCGCGTAGACCAGCTTGAAAGGCTTCAGACCCCTCTCAGCGGCGTAGACGGCGGCCGCTGCCAGTATCCCTATGCTGCAACTCGGGATCCTCTCCTCCGCGGCCACCCTGTAGATCTCGCGGGGATCCAGGCTCTCCAGCGCCTCGAGGAGGAGCCCATCAAGCCTCCTGGCATCCTCGTCCCCTATGTAGCTGGAGAGGTTTGCGGAGAACACAACCACGAGCCTTTCACCCTCCGGGGGCTCCAGCCCCGCCAGGCCGCGGCCCAGGGACTCCATCATGCTAGGCGACTGGTCGTAGACACTCACTGCCACGAGCCTCGACACGCCGCCGAGCTTCCCATGCACATACTGTATGAAGGGGAGCTGCACCTCCACACTATGCTCATAGAGGTGGCCTATTAGGTCCCTCACGGCGCCCGCAGCCGAGACAAGCTTCTCTACAATAATCTTC
This sequence comes from uncultured Hyperthermus sp., assembly GCA_964542985.1. Lineage (GTDB taxonomy): Archaea > Thermoproteota > Thermoprotei_A > Sulfolobales > Pyrodictiaceae > QNYQ01. The sequence continues at coordinate 6,984 of CAZIWH010000049.1, forward strand.
TCTACCTCTACATCGCCTAACGGCGTGCTCCACCATCCCTCGGGGTAGACCGAGACCCCGGCCCCAACGCCCGTATGGTTAGGCCCAACGATGACATAGACGGTGTCAGCGCCACGTGCCACCGCGTTGAAGCTATGAGCCGCCACGGGCCCAGAGTAGAAGAAGGCGCCATGAGGAGCAACAACTGCCTCTGCATCGCCGCCCACGAGGCCCCCGGGACCCAGGGGGTGACTGAACGCCCAGTCCAGCTGAGCGAGGAGCCTCTCACGGCTAGGCTCGTAGAAGAGCCCCGCCGCTATGGGCATCCTCTTTCCAGCAACTATCCTGGCAGCATAGAGCAGACCATCCACGCGGCATCACCGGGCACCGGGAGGAGAGGAAGAAGACAACGCGCCACGCCGTCATCAAAAACGCTGAGAGAATACAACGCCCCCGCCTCACCCGCAAGTCAGGAGGGCTGCACCCACCTGCAGCCGCTAATGGTGGCGGCGCCTCGCCCTATACTCGAAGGCCTCCGGAGGCTCGGGGAGATCCTGGTCGGGGCCAAGCTTGCCCTGGAGGCGTAGTATCTCCCTGGTCAGTATCCAGTAGGCGAGGGCGAGGCTCCTCCTACCCTTGTTGTTGACGGGTATCACTAGGTCTATGTTCTCTATCCTGTTGTCGGTGTCGGCGAGCGCTACGACGGGTATGCCCATCCTGCTAGCCTCATCTATGGCCTGGCTGTCAGCCCTGGGGTCGGTTACGACTACCACATCGGGCTCTATGTACCACTCGAGGCTAGGGTTGGTGAAGGTTCCGGGGAGTATCCTGCCGGTAAGCGCCTTGCAGCCGAGGTAGGTGCAGAACTTCTGCACAGGCTTCTGGCCGTACTGCCTCACCGCCACAGCGGCTATCTTAGAGGGCTCGAACCTGGAGAGGAACTTCGCCGCTATCCTGAGCCTCTCATCAGTCTTCCTGATGTCGAGTATGTAGAGCCCGTCGGGCCTAACACGGTAGACGAAGCGTCTCATGAATGCTGTGCAGATGTGCGTGCCTATGTGCATGCCGGCGGAGAGGTACTTCTCCAGGGGAACCAGCAGCTCAACCTCCTTGCCGCCTATCTCGACGCGCTGCCTGCCGTACTGGCTCTCGCTCACCGCCAACCAACCCCCATGCGGAGCCTAGGCCACCGTCTACAGCCCGGTTTTAAGGCTACATGGTGCACCGCGCTACAGGATGCGGCGGAAGTACCTAACCTCGTAGATGGCGGGTACGTGGGCAAGCAATGTCTTCCGACAACAGTACCTCTTCACGCCGAGGTCGTCGAGAACCTTCTCCGGGTCCTCGCCGGCCTCAACCCTCTTCCTGAACTCCTCCCAGTATTGGGCAAGAGGCGCACCACAAGTCATACAGCGGATCGGGATTATCACTACACGTCACCCCAGAGCCCTCGGCTAGCGAGAGGGGGAAGATAAGGCTGGGCTGGGCCCCCGGTGCCGAGGAGAGGGTCCGAAGGGCAGAGAAGACCCCGGCCTTGGAAGACGAAAGAGCTAGCGGTAGCTCTTCTGCCAGCGCCTCCTGGCACTCCTCCTCATAGGCTTCTCGGGCTCTGTCTGCCTCGGGTCGCCAGCGAGCATGCTGCGGTCGTACTCCTCGTAGATGCGGCGTAGCTCCTCGCTGCCGGTGTAGGCTACGAGGCCCCTAGCTATCGCCATCCTCACGGCATCCGCCTGGCTCATGTAGCCGCCGCCACGCACCGTGACCCTTATGTCAACACTGCCGGCTATGTCCTTGCCCGCTATCAGCAGGGGCTCCATCATCTTCAGCCTAGCCATCTCTATGGGCCACAGCTCCACGGGGACACCATTGACCCAGACCCTACCCTTCCCCGGCTTGATCACCGCACGGGCTATGCTAGTCTTCCTCTTGCCACTCGAAACGACTATCCTTACCGGCGCTTCGGCCTGCACATAGGCCCCGAGAACCCGGGGCCCACCCGCCTGCTCCTGCTGCTGAGCACTCAAGGCTTAGGCCTCACCCCTTTCCATCCCAGCCGGAGCGCGACCTCGCCTACGCGTATAAACTTGTGACCCAACCTTGATGCATCGGCGAACTGGAACCTGGTGAACTTCCTGCCCTGCAGCTCCGGGGGTACGCCTATGTAGACGCGGAGCCTCCTCGCCGCTTCGCGGCCCTTCTGCTTGCTCCTCGGCAGCATGCCTAGCACAGCCTTCTTGACGATCGCTATCGGGCTCCTGGGGCGGTGGGGCGCCCACTTGTAGGGGTTCACGTGGACGTAGAGCTGCAGCCATATCTGATAGCCCTTTATGACGCGGAGCGGATCCCCGCTTATCACGGCCTTCTCGGCGTTCACTATGTATACTCTGTAGCCCTCAAGCAGCTTCTTAGCAACCTCAGCCGCCATCCTGCCCAGTATCTGGTCCGTCGCATCCACGTAGAGCACACGCTCCGGAGGCTTAGGCGCCGCAACCTTCACGGCCAAGGCGGCTGCACCCCGCGCGCACCAGGCAGTAATAGGGCTATATTATTATGCGGACACCGCTGCCCCGAGGGTTCTCCTCCAGGAGCTTGAGTATGTGGATCACGCGGCCACCCGCCTTCCTTATCTTCTCGACAGCCTGCTCGCTGAAACCTAGCGCAGCCACCGTCACCGGGTGGTCTATGTTGCCGGCGCCGAGCACCTTGCCCGGAACTACGACGGTCTCCCCGGGCTTGGTGTACCTGTTTATCTTGCTCAGGTTGACCTCGTAGCGGAGCCTTCTGGGCCTCTCCAGCAGCTCCGCCACATAGTCCCATATGGCGGCATCGTGTCTGTTAGCCGCCTTCCTCAGCTCCCTGATAGTCTTCCTCACGAGTATGTTCGTCGATATAACCCGCTTCGTCGTCTGCACGGAGCAGCACCCCGCTAACCACTAGCCTCCTGCCCCGTCTCCCGGCGGAGCTGCTGCAGCTCAGCCAGGAGGTTTTCAGCCTTCCTAGCCACCGCGCGCACAGCCTCAAGCACTATCCTGCGCGCCGGCAGCGCGCCGGTGCCCTCCACCTTGAAGATGAGCCTCGAGGGATCGTACTCCAGCTTGAAGCCCTCGCTGCACTTCCTCCTATAGCACCAGTAGAGAGCAGAAGTATTCATATCCTCCAGCAGCTCGAGCCTCCCCCTAGCCATGTCCTTCATGCGCTCCGCCAGCCACGGGTAAGCCTGCTCTATGCAAGACATGCACTCATTGCTCATCTTCTCCACGTCGAACTCCACCACGGGCAAGTAGCGGTGAGCCGCAATGCTCACCGGCATCCACTTCGCATGCTCACTCCCATACCCCAGGCGCGCGTAAGCCTGGAGGCGGAGCTTCTGCTCCGGAACCATTATCACTATAGGCATGTTCGGGTAAACCGGCCGCACATCAGGATCCTGGGGCTCTAGGTCACCGGAGTAGATGACCCTCTCCTCGCCCTGGCTCGTCTCAACCTCGAGGCGCAGAACCGCGTAGCACCTGGGGTCGCCTAGCTCAACGTCCCTACACTCCTCCGGCTTCCCATACTTCTCCAGGGCCTCCTCCGATGTCAGAGGCACCATTGCCAGCCTATGAGCTATTATCTCGTCGTAGAGGACAGTGTTGTTCTCAAACACCTCCACGTAGTCGACAGCCATAACCGGGACGCCGATGTAGCACATCCTCCTCACAGCATTCACGAGGGGCAGCGGGTAGCCCTCAATAAGCACGCGGAACCGGTCACGCTCCTCCTCCAGCACACAGACCCTCGCCAATCCAGGAACCCCCCAGGGGAGACAGCGCAGCCCATGCAGAGGCCACTATTATACTGCAGCCAGGAGCCCCGTGGAGAGAAAAGATGGAGCCGGAGCCGAGCAGCGGCAGCCAAAACACGCTCGAGGAGGCTTAGACGCGGCGGCCGCGGCGGCCACCGGGCCTCCTCGTGGTATCATGGGGCAGCGGGGTCACGTCCTCTATCCTGCCGATTATGAAGCCCGCCCTGGCCAGGGCCCTTATCGCCGCCTGCGCGCCGGGGCCAGGGGTCTTGGGGCCATGGCCGCCCGGCGCTCTCACCTTGATGTGGAGAGCCATTATGCCCCTCTCCATGGCCTGCTGTGCCGCCCTGCTCGCGGCGAGCATCGCGGCGTAGGGGCTCGGCTTCTCACGGTCAGCCTTCACCACCATGCCGCCGCTGGTCCTCGCCACGGTCTCGGCACCGGTTAGGTCAGTGATGTGGATTATCGTGTTGTTGTAGCTCGAGTATATGTGGGCGACACCCCACTTTATCTCACGCGCGTGGAACGCCACGGCTCATCACCCTCCAGGGAGGGCTAGACTATCTCCTCCTGGGCTTGCTGCTCCTCAGCCTTCCTCACGTAGGGACTCGTGGGAGCATAGTCTACGAGATCCTCCTCGTCCCTCTTCACAAGGTAGCCGGGACTGCGTATCCTCCTGCCGCCTATCGCTATATGACCATGGACTATGAGCTGTCTCGCGTGGTGGATACTCTGCGCCAGCCCCTTCCTGTAGACTATCGTCTGGAGCCTCCTCTCCAGGAAGTGCTCAGCGTTGAGGCCGAGCACGTCGTCCAGGGTAGCGTTCTCGGGGAGCACGCCGAGCTGGAAGAGGCGCTGCAGGAGAGCCTTCTCCTCCTTCTCGCGGACAGCAGGAGGCAGGGCCAGCAGGCCACGAGCACGATGCCTGAAGTACCTCGCCAGCGTCTCCAGCCTCCACAGCTCCCTCTTGTTACGTAGCCCATACTTACCCATGAGCTCTATCTCGCGGACCAGCCTCTCCTTTATCCAGGGATGCTTGGGGCCCTGCCACTTCTTACGAGGCTTCTTCGGGTCGCCCATCAGCAGTCACCCCGCGCGCGCTAAGGCTCCTAGGGTTATTACTTCCTCCTCTTCACACCGACAGTCATACCAATGCGGCCAGTGGTTGCGGTTCTCTGACCACGTACCTTGAGGCCGAGGGCATGCCTGATGCCCCTCCAGCTCCGTATCTTCTTCTCGCGCTCAATGTCCCTCTTCACATAATAGATCAGGTCAGCGCCAATCAAGTGAAGGTCGCGGCCAGTCTCATAGTCCTTTCTCCTGTTAAGCATCCAGGCCGGTATCCCCACCGACAAGGGGTCGCGGATGGCACTTTCTATCTTCTCCACCTCGGCGTCGGTGAGGAAGCCGACCCTCTTCTCCGGGTCAATGCCGATAAGCCTGCAGAGGGCGAGAGCAAAGTTATAACCAACACCCTTTATGAGAGAGAGACCATGCACTAGCTTCATGTCGCCGGGAATATCCACGCCAGCTATTCTCACGATATACCTATACTGCTCCGCCAGGCCACACCACCCCATCAGCAGCCGCTACCACAACCCCAGACACAGCAGCCGCCCCCGCCACCCCAGCTATAAGGCGTTCCCCAGGAGCCCTAGGAGCCTCAGCCGCCACGGTACACGCTCACCGCCCACAAGGGGGGCTCGCCTGGGCAAGTCCACATCACAGGCCACGGGCAAACAGTCCGAGGAGAAGCAGGAGGCGAAGGAGAATAGGGAAGAGGGACACGCCCGAGGAGACCCCTCTCCCTGAACCGGGCGGCCTGGTGCCGCCGCGGGGATTCGAACCCCGGACCGCCCGGTCTTCA
>CAZIWH010000050.1:0-12579 GCA_964542985.1 uncultured Hyperthermus sp.
TTCCCCCGGCAAAGGCGGTAGCCGCCCTCCCTCCGGAGGGGGCTCCGCCACCGCCGGCCCCGCGGGACGGGGGTCATTGGTCGGCTGGGGCCACCGTGGGCGACAATCGCCAGCCGCGGGGGTTACTGGCCCCCGCCTTACGCCCGTCTCGGGCGTGGGGGAGGGCGAGCCCCCGGCCCTACCCGCGCGGAGCCCCTCTGGGCCCCCGACGAGGCTCGTGTTGTGCCGTGTCCACGCCTATATACCCTGCCGGCTCGTGGCTAGACGCCATGCTGTGTCGGCTATCCATGCCGCCGTGTCCTCTAGGGCATACTCGGCGAAGGCGCCTAGGCAGCGGCTAGTGCGGCCGCATGCGCTCCTCGAGAGCCTGCCTGGGAGGAATGCAAGCGGGGCCACAGGCTCCTCGGCGGGTCCCGGTTCCCCCATGGTGTCCATGACGTGGAGTGAAGCGCCGGGGCAGTGGAGTTCTAGGAGGAGGCGTATTCTCTCCAGGTCCTCCATCTGCTCCTCGCGGAGTCTCTTCGCGCGGAGGGCGGCTAATGCTAGGCCGCTGCAGTCGCCCCACCTCGCCTTGGCCTCCCTTGCCGCGGCGTTGGCGAAGAGGCTCGCCGGGACGAGCAGAGGCTCGTGACCAGCGTCCACCAGGCTCCTCCAGTGGCCGCCTCGGGTGAACATTAGGAGGAAGAGGGGCCTCCCCGGTCTCAAGGCCTGCGCCTCCTCTATCGTAGCGGTCTCCGCCTCAATGCCCAGGCCCCGGAGCATCGCCTGGAGCCGCTCCACGTAGCTTATGGATGAGGGCCTGCCTGGCCTATGGTATACGAGCAGAATCCTGGGCACCGCCTCCCAGCACCCCCTGCCTCGCCGAGCGCGGGACATGTTAGCTTGTTTCCGTCGCGCGAGACGTCTCCTCGGCCTCAACTATGCTCCTGGCCTCCTCGGCTTCGCGGACGGCCTCCTCGTAGGCCCTTTGTATAGTCTCGGCGAGCACCCGTACAGCGTCCATGGGCTCCACGGTGGGCGCCGCTGGGAGGGGGTTCAGCCAGAGGCCGCGGTACATAGACTCCACGGGCCCGGCCTCTATCTCCTCCAGCTCCATTGAGCGCAGAGCCTCCTTAGCAAGGTACATCTTCTTAGCCACCACGGGGTGGTGGCGCCACAAGTGCTGCTCCCTGAACTCTTCCCAGGGTATCCCCGTGCCGCTATACCAGCGGCGGTAGCTCACCCTGATAGCCTCCTCGACTAGGCCTGGGTCCTCTAGGAGGCGGAGGTGCTCCTCCCTGAACTCGTGGAGCGCCTTGTAGGGGCAGAGAACGCAGGCCACACGCGGCAGGCCCTCAAGGTAATCCGGGTGTACCAGGCCGAGGGCCCGGACGTTGAACACTATGTCGAGGAGCGTCCAGATGTAGATGGGGCGGAGCCTGCCTCCGCTGAACAGCCTCGGCGCCCTAGGCGACATCTGGTAGAGGCGGCGGAACCTCTTGAACGCCTCCGCCATCCTGTCCCCATCAGCTATCACGTGTGGCCGGCGTTGCTTCTTCAGCCTCTTTATCGGCCTGAGCTTCATGTAGGTGCACCAGCGGCGGCCGCGGTAGGGGAGCCCCTCCTCGAGGAGCCTCTTCCTCATCAGCTCCCTGTCCGCCTCCACGACCTCGAGGTCGACGCCGAGCCTCCTGGCCGCCCTCTCCGCGAACCCTATGTTCCTCGGAGGCTCCAGGTAGGAGACGTGACTGTAGACAGCGTAGACGTTGAGGCCCTCAACCCTCTCCCTGAGCATGGAGGCGACGGCAAGCACAGCGGTGCTGTCCTTGCCGCCGCTGAAGTTAACCATCACAGTCTTCCCGGTTAGCTCCTCGCCGTGGAGTTCCGCGACCCAGTCAATGTAGCGGCTAAGCACCGGAGCAACGTAGGCAAGAGGCCAGGGTATGTCCTCCACAAGCCTGGCATACTCTATCGCAGCGCCGCCTACCCTGAGAACCCCGCGACTTATGAACTCGTCCACTCTGACGCCGTAGTCTGGCGTTATCCACATGTAGACCCCGCGGCGCCGTCCCCCAGGGCCGTAGAAGACTGTGAACTCTACCGAGGATACCACGTAGCCCTCCACGTGGCTACCGCTGTCCAGCACAGGGTAGCGCTCCACCCTCGGGCCCCGCGGAGGCCCCGCACCCCCCGAGGGGATGTGGAAATAGGTGTGCCCTAGTGGGTGCCATGCGTGGTTGTAGCTGCTAGAACGGGTTGTAGCCCCCGCGGAGCCACTTGGCGACGTCGAGGGCGTGATAGGTTATGATTATGTCTGCGCCAGCCCTCTTTATCGCCGTCAGTATCTCAAGGGTTACGAGCTTCTCGTCTATCCACCCCTTCTCCGCCGCTGCTTTCACCATGCTGTACTCGCCGCTCACATTGTAGGCTGCGAGCGGGTACTGGGGGAACGCGTCCTTGACGAGGCTTATCACGTCAAGGTAGGCCAGGGCAGGCTTCACCATGAGTATGTCTGCCCCTTCCTCGACGTCAAGGGCCGCCTCCTTAAGGGCCTCTACGGCGTTCCTGGGGTCCATCTGGTAGCTCCTCCTGTCGCCGAAGCGTGGGGCGCTTCCCGCTGCCTCGCGGAAGGGGCCATAGAAGCCGCTGGCGTACTTGACCGCGTAGCTCATTATACCTACGTCGCTGTAGCCTGCCTCGTCGAGCGCCTCCCTTATAGCCTTAACCATGCCGTCCATCATGCCGCTCGGGGCTACGAAGTCGGCACCGGCCTCAGCGTGGGTGACGGCCATCTTGGCTATTATCTTCAGCGTCGAGTCGTTATCTATGACCTTCCTGCCATGGCGCTCGACGGGGATGCCGCAGTGGCCGTGGGTGGTGTAGCCGCAGATACAGACGTCTGTGAATATCACGGGCTCGTCTCCGAGCTCCCTCCTTATCAGCCGGATGGCCTCGGGGACAGGGCCCTTGGGGTCGTAGGCCTTGGTGGCCTCGAAGTCCTTCTCCTCGTCCGGGATTACGCCGAAGAGGAGTATCGCCCTGACTCCGAGGTCAAGCGCCTCACGAACCACATCCACTACCTGGTTGACCGGGTACCTGTACTGCCCGGGCATCGCCTCTATGGGGACGGGCTTCTCTATATGCTTCGCCACGAAGAGGGGGAGCATGAGGTCGTCGGTGGTGACCTTGGTCTCTGCGACGAGGTCGCGGATGGCTTTGGTTGCGCGCAGCCTCCTGGGGCGGAGCAGGGGAAAGTACGCCAAGGCCGCTCCCTCCGCTAGGACCGGGGCTCCGCCCGGGTCTAGCATGCGCGACGCCGTAATAGCGGTTGACCCGTCCAGACAGCGGATGCTGCAGGGGTTCTGGGAGCCTTGAAGCCCGTCTACAAGTGCAGAGTCTGCGGCGCCTACACCGAGGAGCCGGTCCACTGCGGGAAGCCTGCCGAGATGATTATGACGGGGGAGCAGAGGCTACGGCTGAGCAAGCTGATGAGCTTCCTGCTCCGCCACGGCCCTGGGGAGGCTGGGTTACGGCTGGACGAGGAGGGCTGGGTCCCAGTCAGGGAGCTTGCGAGGTCGATAAGGGAGAGGTGGAGGAGCAAGGAGCAGTACTGGTGGGTCAGGCCGGAGCACATAGTTGCTGTGGCTAGGCTCGATCCGCGCGGGAGGTTCCAGCTCAGCCCCGACGACAAGAGGATAAGGGCTAGCTACGGCCACACCGTGAGGGTTAGGCTCGGCTACAGGCCGTTGCCGCGGGAGGAACTGCCCCAGGTGCTCTACCACGGCACCCCCCGGAGGAACCTAGCGAGCATAATGGAGAAGGGCCTTCTCCCCATGAAGAGGATGATGGTCCACCTCAGCGCCGACGTGGAGACCGCGGCAGAGGTCGGGAGGAGGCATGGACACGACATCGTGATCCTCGCGGTGGACACAAGCTGCCTTACCCGCAAGGGTGTACCAGTGTACCGGGCGAGTAGCCGCATCTACCTGGCACCAAGGGTTCCGCCGGAATGCATAACGGTCGTTGACGGCCAGTAGTTGGAGGGGCCCCGGAGAGGCTAAGGGAGGCCAGGAGGTGCCCTCAGGGCATGGCGTCAGCGTCCTTCGATCTACGTGGCCTGAGTGTGCTCGTCACGGCATCTACGAGGGGTATAGGCTTCTACGTGGCCAGGGGCCTGGCTTCCATGGGTGCCAGGGTTGTTGTCTCGGGAAGAAGCTGGGAGAGCGTGAAGAAGGCTCTGGAGGAGCTGAGGGGATTAGGTGAGGCCTATGGAGTCGCCGCTGACCTCCGGAGGAGAGAGGGCTTGGAGAGGCTGCTGGGGGAGGCATGGAGGCTACTAGGCGGGCTCGACGCCCTAGTGTTCAACGCTGGGAACGTGGCGTGCGAGCCCTGCTTCCTCCACGAGGCTGGCTACGGTGACTGGCTTGAGGCTGCGCAGCTCCACCTCATAGCTCCAGGCTACTTGTCGAGCCTCTACATCAAGAGGCTCCTGGAGGAGGAGCGTCGTGGAGTGCTCGTGTTCCTCTCCTCGGTAAGTGTCCGTGAGCCGATGCCCCACTTCGTCCTAGCCGACACGGCTAGGGCTGGGCTAGTCCAGCTTGCGAAGTCAATCGCGCTCCGCTACGGCGGCCGCGGTATAAGGGCTTACACGGTGCTCATGGGGAGCTTCGACACGCCGGGGGCTAGGAGGAACATAGCCGTGCTCGCGAAGAGGATGGGCATAAGCTTCGAGGAGGCGTGGAGGAGGTGGGTGCTCGGCCTCACCCCCCTGGGGAGGGTCGGCAGGCCGGAGGAGATAGCGTCGCTCGTGGCGTTCCTGCTGACCCCGGAGGCGGAGTACATGAACGGCTCCACGCTCACAATCGACGGCACTATGACCAGGTGTGCTGTCTAGCCGAGTCTCTTCAGCGTCTCTACCACGTAGGTTGCGGAGCAGCGCTGCCCCCTCTCGCCGGCCACGCCGGTTAGGACGAGGACGCTGTCGATGCCGGCCCTCCTCGCAGCCTCTATGTCGGTGTCACAGCGATCGCCTATCACCAGCGTCTCCTCCTTAGAAGCGCCGGCCATGTGGAGAGCTAGGAGGTACATGTATGGCTCCGGCTTTCCCGCAACCATCACAGCCCTTGTGCCCGTCGAGGCCTCCAGGGCTGCGAGTATGGAGCCCGCGCCGGGCGCATCACCCTTCTCCACAGGTATCGTTAGATCGGCATTGCTTGCAGCTATCTTGGCGCCGCAGTGCCTCACTGCAGCGTGGGCAGCGCGGAGCCTATGGTAGCTCAGCCCCCTGTCCAGCCCCACTACGACGAAGTCCAGCGGGCACCTAGGCATATCCATTAGCGGTATGACTGTGTGGCCCTCGCCTACGAGCTCCTCTACTAGGCCCTCCTCGCCTAGCACGGTTACCCTCGAGGCCCCGTACTCCTCTCGAAGCCTCCTCGCCACCGCGTAGCCGCTGGTCACAACGTCCTCGACAGCCACGTTGCAGCCCATTATCCTGCTTAGTCTCTCCGCGTAGACCCTCCTGCTCCTAGTAGAGTTGTTCGTCACGTAGATTATCTTGACGCCCCTCTCCCGGGCTGAGAGGAGCCACTCAACATTCTCCCTTATGACGCGGCCTCCGCGCCACACGACACCGTCGAGATCCACGAGGAGCACCCGGTACTTGCCTAGGACCGCCACGGGCTAGCCACCCAGCAGCACGGGGAGCCGCGGCGCGTAGAGCCGGATAAAGCCGCGGCGCAGCTCATAATCCATGCCCACCGCCTCCACCACTACCCCCCGCCTGGCCGCCTCCCGGAGCAGCTCCGCGAGGACGGGGTCGGCCTCACGATTCGGCTTGAAGCCCCGCGCCCCCGGCACCGCCGCGATGAAGACCACTGCGCCCCGCCGCCCCAGGGCCATGAGCTCGCGGATGTGCCTCCTCCCCCTCTCCGTAGGACAGTCAGGGTACATGGCATACCCGTCCGGGGAGAGCAGCACAGCGCTCTTCGTCTCCACGTACAGGGGGCCATGGGGGCATTCAAGCAGGAAGTCAAGCACCGAGGTGCCGAGCCTGGGCCTCCTTACGGCGACCCTGCAGCCGCGGAGGAACGGGATAGCATCCCTGTCCATGGCCGCGGCGAACGCCTCCTCCTGGAGCCCCGTGTCTATAACTGCGTAGCCCGGGCCATAACGGACGGCGAAGAGGCGGAGCCCCAGCTTGCCCCTCCTAGTGGGCCTGCAGAGCCCCTCCACTCCAGGCGATAGGGCGTCACGCAGCCTCCCCGTGTTGTTTATGTGGACGCGTAGGCGGCGCCCCCCAGGGGCCTCGACCTCCACGACGAACCTGTTGAGCCTTCTCAGAACCCTGCACCGCGCCGCCGCCTCAACTGGGAGGATGGGTTCAGCACTCAAGACCCTCGTCACCGCCCCCCCTTAGGGGCACCGAAGTCCCCACAGCGGGTGGCTCAGCAGACGCGGGGTCATCATTACACTGCCACGCGTCCCTCTGCAAAGGTGGAGGGGTCTGAGGGTTTTTACACCGTGTCCTTTGATGCTCTGAAGTCTTCGCCGCCGGGGAGTCTACAGTCTTGCAGGCCACTTCATGCCTGCCATCTGGCTGGTGTGATTTCAGCGAGGAGCATCGTCGTGTCAGGGAGACCGCGGAGTCGCTTGTAGAGTCCTATGCGAAGGGGAGCGGCGACGAGTACTGGATGGCGGTGGTGGTCGCGCCGTACGGCAGCGGGAAGACCACGCTCCTGCGGCACCTGGAGTGGTTCGCCAGGGAGAGGCTCGGCGCCCAGGCGGCTAGGATAGAGTTCGCTAGGCTCGTGGAGTACATTACCGAGACCCGTGGGAGTATCCACGAGTCCGAGCTGCCGGGGATAGTGGAGGAGTTCGCCGAGAAAGTGCTGGGCGCCGAGCCCGGCAAGCCAATGGTTCTCCTCGTGGATGAGATAGAGGAGAGCTACGATATATTCCGCGGGATAGTCGAGCACGAGACGACGCCGCTCCGCGGCCTAGCCGAGGCTGTGAGGACTCATAGCACATGGGTCTACCCCGTCCTGGCCTTCGGTCCCTCCTCTACGCTGAAGGAGGCCGTGTTCGGCCCCGTCGCGTGGAGGAGCAGGGTGCTCAGCATACCGCTCCTCCCCCGCAGCGTTATAGCAGCTGAGCTGCGGAGCAGAGGCGTCAAAGGTGAGGAGGCTGAGCTACTGGCCAACATGGTTTGGTGGGCATCCAAGGGTAGGATAGCCTGGGCTAGGATGCTAATGGATACTGTGGTTCCTAGGCTCCTTGAGGTGCTCGGCGAGACTTCGCCGGAGAAGCTGGAAGCCCTGCTCTTGGGGGATGAGAGCCTTTCAAGGGAGATAGTCGAGGGCACGCCGCTGTTCGACCGCCGCGGCTACCGTGACGTAAAGAGGTTCCTCGACAACAAGAGGCTTCTCCCTGTGCTTGCAGTGCTTGTTGGGCCGGCGCCGTTGAGCCTCGTTGAGAAGGCTGTCGCCTCGCCCGTTGTCCCCGAGGCCGGGCCGGTGCTCGGCTTCACTAGGAGCATGGTGTCCGTCGAAGACATGGTTGCCGAGACGGAGGCTTGGATGGAGAAAATAGCGAGAGCCAGGGGCTATCGGCCAGGCGCCGTAGAGCATGCTGTGTCCGCACTGGAGCACGTACTCTCCGCCTGGAGCCTCGAAGGCCGCATACCCTTCGACCCCCAGGCGCTGCGCGAACTCTTCAGCCTAGCCGCTGACGTGGCGCGCGAGGTCTACGGCGATGAGCCCCAGGCTGCGCAGCTGCTCGAGACGCTGAACCCCGACATGCTTGTCCCGGAGGTCACTAGGGCACGGGAACCCGTGGTATACATTAGGCCCTCCATGCTTGCCCGCATCTACCCTGTCGCGAGCAGCAGCCCCCTAGTGGGCTGCGCGAGGCACGCTGGGCTAAGCCAGGTGGTCGACGTTGTAGAGAGCATAGCTCCCGAAGAGGCCGTCCGCTACAGCGATGCCGTGGCCAAGCTCCTGGGCCTCGAGGAGCCCCTAGCGAAGAGGGGGCTCCGGCTCCTGATGGCCCCGAGGCCGCTGCTGCCGGGGCTCCGTGACGCCGCCTGCGGCAGGGCTCCCTGCGTGCTCCTGGTCGCCGACCCCCGGGAGAGGAGGACACCGGGGGGAGAGGCCCTTCCCGCCTGGCTGAGGGCCGCCAAGCAGCTCGGCGTGACGAGGGTTGCCGAGGCGGGGCCGAGGCTGAGCCTCTTCATATACTCGCTGTTCTACAGCCTGGCGTTGGGGACACATGCCTGCAGCCTCGACACCCTCGACGCGCAGGACAGGAGGCTCCTAGGCCTCTACGGCGACATGGTTAAGACTCTTGTCCTAGACGCGGCCCAAGAGGCTGGGAATAACCTCTTAGAGGAGGCCGAGGAGAAGCTGAGGCTTCTGGAGAAGAGGCTAGGCGACCAAGTGGTCGCCGCCGCCGCGTGGCTCATCTCCCGCCTCGGCCCCAGGGCGGCCAGGAGACGAGCAGAGGAGCTTGACGAGAAAATAGCGAGGGCCGGGAGAGCGCTGGCTAGGATAGCTAGGCTGCTCGGCGCCGAGGCCCCCCAGCCCTCAGCCTACAGACCCGCCGTAGAGGAGCTCGTGTCGCTCCACGAGAGGCTCCCAAGGGAGGCCGGTGAGCTAGCCCAGTGCCTTGGAGCCTCGGGGCCCCTGGCTGTGCTGCTCGGCGGAGCCTACGAGCCCAGGGCCAGGGGCCTGGCGGAGAAGGCTGAGAGAGCCCTCGAGGCCGCCAAGGCGCTTCCCTCGGCCGGCGTGGTCTCCGCGGCTACCGAGGCGCTGCGGGGGCTCCTCGACGCCCTGGGCAGCGACGCCGCGCTCGTGGAGGCTGCGCTGCCCGACGGAGCTAGGCTCGTGGCCATGCTGTCTGAGAGGCTTAGGAGGCTGGTAGAAGCCTACTCCTCCGCCACCGCCGGGGCGAGGCTGCTGCCGCAGAGCCTCCGCGAGAGGCTGGAAAAGGCTATAGAGGAGGACGTCTCACGAATAAGGAGCCTCGACGAGCTCGCCTCTTACATAGGGATGCTCTCTACCGTGGTCAAGGATCTGGTAGAGATAACCACCAGGTCAAGCATGGTCGAGGAGGTCGAGGAGAGGAGGAGCCGCATACTCTCGCTCATAGACGATGTTTTAGTGCCTCAAGTCCCCCAGGCGGGGGAAGCCGAGGCGGTAGCTGAGGCGAGGTGAGAGAACCATGGCGGAGGCCAGGGAGTGGGCAGTTGCGAGCCTCCTCGAGGAGTATAGGGGCCTCCTGGCGGAAGCCGAGGAGAGCTACAAGCTTCTAGAGAACATAGAGCAGAAGCTCGCCACCGTGTCGCTGACGGCACCGCTGGAGGGTAGGCTGGCAGAGGAGGCCAGGAGGCTACGCGACCTCGTGGCTGCGAACAAGCTCCGCGAAGCGGCGAGGAAGGCGGAGGAGCTGTGCAGGGAGGCCGCAGCCGCGTACACGCGGGAGAGGCTGAGCTACAACGTCGAGCCCGACACATGCCCCTCCCAGAGGACCCTCAAGCTGCTCGATGCCATGCTTGAGGCCGCCGGCCCCCTCGCACCGATAGTCAAGGCGCTGCTCCAGAGGGGCGAGGATAGAAGGCTAAGCACACTTGTCGGAGCCGTGACGGGCCTAGCCTCGTCCTGGAGGACCGTGGCCCAGCTCCTAACCGACCTCTACGCCGCCGCTGCGAGGCTCGAGAAGACCGCCGGCATAGACAGGGGAGCGGTCATAGGCCTTGCAGCAGCGATAATCCACCCGGATAACCTGCAGGACGCTCTCAAGCAGCTACGCGAAACCGTGGGCGCGCTCTCCGAGGCCGCGCAGCTCGCCTCAGAGGCTTCGGAGCTGATAGCTGAGCAGAGCAGCGGCCTCAATGAGTGCAAGGCAAGGGAGAGGCTCTACTGCCGCTGGCTCGCCCGCGGCCTAGAAGAGGCCGAGGCCGCAAGAGAGGAGGCCGAGGCGATAGCCTCCTCGAGGGATCTCGAGGAGCTCGGGCTCCACGTCGCAAGGATGAAGCTCCATCTAAGGCGCGCACGGGAGGCCTCCGAGGCCGTGGCCGAACTCGCCAAGAGGCTTGCCGGGCTAAGGCAGGGAGGCCTGGCCGAGGCCGTGAGGGCGCTAAACGAGGCCTACGAGCGGCTCCACTTGAGCCCCGAGGAGGAGGAGGTACTGGAGACATTGAGCACGGGCACCACGGTGGAGGCCTCGCAGCTGGACGGGAAACTGCTCGAGGCCGCACTAAGCCTATGCAGGAAGAAAGTAGTACGCTGCACCTTCAGCCTCTAAGAGCCCCTCCTCGGGGAGGCTAGTGTTCCCGAGGGGTGCCGGCGGGGAGGGGTGACGAGGGGACACGCCCGGCCGACCCCTCCCGCACCCCTGGGTGGGGATGTGGCGGCTCTGCCGCTGCTGAGCCTCCCCGCCGTCTTCTCTAATGCCTTATTTACCGTGGTAGGAGCCTCTCCTGAGCCAGCTTGGCTTGTGCCTCCACATGCCTGACCTTAGCCTCTATCTTGGCTGCGAGTTCCTCTATGCTCTCGGCGAAGCTGTAGAGCCCGTAGGGGTTGTAGAACACGTAGGCACAGTGCCACATGTGAGGCTGCATAACGCTCTCCGCCACTGCCTTCGCGTAGACCCAGTCATTGTGCTCCGCCACGGCTATGAGCAGCGGCGTACCCCGCTTGCAGTAGATTAGCCCACAGCTGGCAGTCTCCTCGACCATGAGCGCCTTCTCGCAGAACCCTCGGGAAACTAGGGCCTGGGCGACTTCCTCCCAGAGGGCCACACCTTGCCACCCCCACTTTGTGGCGCTATGCTGGAGGCCGTTAATGCTAGCCGCGGCTGCTCCAAACCCATTTCACAACGAGCTTCTTCACTGCTCTGAAGCCGTAGCCCGCCTTCACCAGGCGTAGGAGGGTGGCACGGTTCTGTGGCGGAATGTAGCTGCCTCCGAGCACGTGTACACCGAGCCTCCTGGCTACGGCTGGGTGGAAGCTACTAGTTGGCCCCACCAGGGCCAGGATCCGGGGCTTGGCCTTCTCCGCGGCTATGAGGACGCGGGGGTCGAGCAGGCTTGCGCCGGTGGCAACCATCACGGTGTAGCCTGCTTGGCCGGCGTCTACGAGCAGCTGGTCGCCCGGCAGCACTGTGTGGCCCTGCTTCTCTGCCTCCCTGCGGTGCATCGGGTTATCCTCATAGATTGTGAGCGACTCCGCCCTCTCCGCCAGGGCCGCGGCCACGCCGGGCACATAGCCTATGAGGGCTATGCGGCTGCCCTCTAGGCTATCGAGGGCTGCGAAGAGGTCGCCCCCCATCTCGACCAGGCCGGGGTCCTGGTCCAGCACCCCCGCTGTGGCCGCGTTCGCAGCTGCGAGGGCCAGGGAGGTTAGGAGTGGATGGCTCCACGCATACGCCGCGAGGCCGCCGAGCCTGGCCTCGGAGTCTAGGAGCCAGCTCGGTATGGGCTCGTCCTGCGGCACGTAGGCTATGCCTAGGAGGCCCTCCTCTGTGACTATGTAGCTGAACCTCCTCCCCAGCCCCATCTCGACTATGAGGCTGCTTGCATAGCCCCGCAGGGGGCCCCTGAAAGCCTCTGCGAGGGCGTCTGCGAGGGGGTTGGGCACGGTTCTCCTAGGGGGCTCACAGTGCGAGAGCATGGCGCGCGCCTCCGCGCTGCTCACCTATAGGGACGGTAGACGTGGTGATGCTCGTCCGCTATATGGTAGTGCTCCTGGACGTGTATCACCGCACCGCCGTAGACCTTGCTGAGCACCTCTGGGCGCAGCACCTCGCCCGGCTCCCCCGCTGCCACTATGCCGCGGCTCACTAGCACTACCATCGTGGTATAGGGGAGCAACAGCATCGGATCATGGCTCGTCACGACGACCAGGTGCCTGGAACCGAGCCTCCCTATCAGCGAGGCCAGCTCAGCCTTCCCCGCAGGGTCAACGGCGGAGAGGGGCTCATCCATAACCAGTATCTCGGGGTCGTGGACCAGAGCCCTGGCTATGAGCACCCTCTGCCTCTGCCCCCCGCTTAGGCTCCAGAGAGGCCTGCGCCACGCCTCCCTAGGGAGCCCGACCCGCTCCAATACCTTCTGGACGCGGCCTTGGATCTCACCGACGGGGAGGCGTGGCCACCGGGCGCAGCGGAGGAGGCACTCTGTCTCGACGAGCTCCCAGGCGGTGATGGGGAAGCTGCGGGCCGCAGCGGCGAGCTGGGGCACGTAGCCCACGTGCCTCCCGGCCCTCTCCGGCCTTCCCGTAACGTCCTCCCCATTGATGAAGACACGGCCCTCCATTGGCTTAATTAGGCCCAGCATGGTTTTCAGCAGAGTCGTCTTCCCTGCCCCGTTGGGGCCGAGGACCTGCACAAGCCCCGGCCCCTTGAGCACAAGGCGGACGCCGCGCAGCACGGGCTCGCCACCATAGCCCACTGTGACGCCACGCAGCTCTATCATCAACCCCGGCAGCCCCTTTGTGCACACTCACCGTAGTAGAGCTAATAAGCTGTGCACACCCGTCCCTGATCACCCACTAGGGCCGGGGGAGGAGGCGTTGAGGGGCGACGTCGTGGCCGCCGCAGTGG
>CAZIWH010000051.1:0-12262 GCA_964542985.1 uncultured Hyperthermus sp.
CCTCGCCTTCCCTAAACTCCACACTATCCAGCGGCTTCAGCACGCCCTTCTCGTATCTTACTCTTATAACCTTAGACAATTCAAAGCCCCCCGCCTGGATATTATAGTGTAAAGGCAATTAGCCTTTCCTGTAGGTTAGGTGTTTCCAGGTTATCCGCTCTGATATCCATGGCGATAAGCATTTGTGAAGAGTGTTTCCATTTTATGGTTCCCACTGGGAAACATGGTTTACATGTCTCGGGCCTTCGGGGGCGGCGGCTCGCAGGTCCCTAATCCCAGCGGGTCTGCCGCAGTCTTGTCCTTATGATTATCGTGCAACTGTGCTGTGGAGACCGAGGATTGTGGAAACAAGTGTGCCGCCCCGGTGTACGTCGTTAGGTTACCACGGTGCTGAGTCGGCTCCTAGCTGCTGCCATCTTTATCTCGCGTGCTATTCTCCTGCCTGTGCTCATTGGCTCGTTCCAGTAGAGCTGCGTGTAGCTGCTGCCGGCTATGTAGAGATTTGTGCCGGCCACTATTCTGCCTGAGAACTCGAATACCTTTATCTCCAGGCTTGGGGTGACTATGCTCTCCAGCGAGTATGGGCCTATGATGCCTGGGGGTAGTTCTCTCGCGGTCTGCTCCACTAGCCTCTTACCATAGTCGTATATGCGGGGCAGCAGGCTCTCCCTCATGGCTAGCGGGATGTTACCTACCACTACGAATGAGGGCTCCACGTCCTGGGCGTAGCCTGGGGGGAGGCGGCGGAGGCCATCCACGTTGCTCTCATATCTAATGTCGGCGCCCATTATCTCTACTCTGTCCAGTAGGGGGCTGTAGAAGTAGTGGTAGTAGGCCGGCACGCCGACCACGTACTCCTGTATAATCGCCTCGGAGGGGCTGCGTATTACTCCGCGTGAGGCTAGCTCTCTCAGCCTCTCCCTGGCTTCTCGTATGCTCTTGGCTAGGAAGTAGCCTCTGCCGCCCTTGGCTCCCGGGAGCTTTACTATGAAGAGCCCGGTGGCGTCCTCGTCGAGCCTGTAGACCCTTGGGGTCGGTATGCCCGCTCTCTCTAGGAGGCCCATTTTCTCCTCCTGGCTCGCCTCTACGCGGATGAGGCTGCGCAGCCCGAATATGGGTACGCGTATCTCCTCCGCACAGCGTGGGCCCACGTACTCTACGAGGCTTCCGTGGGGCACTAGTATCGCGTTAAGCGTTCTCAGCGTCTCGGCTGTCCTGTCCCTGCATATTTCTCTCCACTCGTCGACGAGTATCACGTGGTCCACCAGGTGGCTGAACTCGGCGTAGAACTGGAGCCTGCTATGCGTCGCTACCAGTACTGTCTGGAGCCCCTCGAGCTTGGCTCCGTGGAGTATCTGTAGCGCCGTGTGGCTCGCGAGCACCGCTACAGATACCCTGTCGGTGTCGTAGTGCTCAACTATCTCCCTGCCCGGGGCGTCCGCCATGGCTCACGCCTCGCGCCGGCACTTGCCCGCAACGCTGAGTATGCGGAGCGCCAGGTGGGCCGCGTTCTCGGCTGCCCCGATGCCGACCGTAGCTACTGGCACGCCACGCGGCATCTGTACCGTCGAGAGGAGAGCGTCTATGCCGTTAAGGGGGCCTACGGGCAGCGGCACGCCTATGACAGGTTTAGCCGTCCTGGAGGCTATGTAGCCTGGAAGCGCTGCCGAGAGACCTGCCATTGCTATATAGACGTCCACCGTGCTGCTCGTCCTTACTATGAACTCGTCGAGCCTCTTGGGGGAGCGGTGGGCGCTAAGAACCTCCACCTCTACCTCTACGCCGGCCTCTCGGAGCAGCCCGGCGGCCCTCTCCGCGTACTCCAGATCACTTCTACTGCCGACGACTATGGCTACACGGGCCCCGGTGCACTCCACCGGCATCACCTCACGTTATTATCTTGTCTAGACAGTCTTTCTCAATACACGTTTTTATCTCCATGGCTATCCTCCTGCCCATGCTCACGGGCTTGCCGAAGTAGAGCTTGCTGTACTGGCTCCCCAGGCCCATGTAGGCGTTGGTGCCGCCTCCTATCCTCGTGGCCACGTCGAACACTACTACATCCAGGTCGGGCGTCACTATTAGCTGGAGGGTGAAGGGCCCTATTATCCCGGGTGGCTCGGCCCTCTTGGTGGCTTCTACGAAGGCGTCTCCTATCTCGAACAGCTTGACCAGCATCCTCTCCCTTATAGTCACGGGCTCGTGGCCTATCTCGACATACTCTACGTCTAGGACACGTAGGAGCTCCAGCTGCAGGTCAGCTGTCATCCTTAGGAAGCCGTCGAGGTTCGTCTGTATCCTCCTATCTATGCTGAGCAGCTCCACGTCCCCTCGAGCTATGCTCCTAAAGTAGTTCACGTTGAAGTGGGCTCCCACCACGAGTTCCTCGATAGAGGCGTTTGCCAGGTCCTCCCTCCTCACCACGCCGTCCCGCTCTAGGCGGCTGAGCTTGCGCCAGAAGTCATCCCTGTCCACTGCGACGAAGAAGCCGCGTTCGACCCGCTTCCTGGCGTGCGGCATCTTCACTATCACCGGCCTGTCTATCTCGTCCGGGTCGCGGTATGTCCTCGGCCTCCTTATGCCCGCCATGTCGAGCAGCTTGTAGTAGTTCTTCTCGCCGCTCCTCTCCTCGTAGCGGAGGAGGCGCCTGTTGCCGAACACTGGTACGGGGAGAGAGTTCTCTATCACGTCGTAGCCCACGTATACCGCGAAGCTGCGGTTCGGCACGATTACCGCGTTCTCCCTGCGGAGGAGCCTCACTACGCCCTCGCTGGCCAGATCCCTGAACCTCTTCATTACTATGGCCTTGTCCACTATTCTCTTGAAGCGTAGGTAGGGCTTCTCCCTGCCCTCCTGGCAGAGGGCTATCGTGTGGAACCCCTCATCCTTCGCCCCGTCGAACACGTCGAGCGCCGAGTGGCTCGCGACCGCGGCTATGCTCAGGGACGAGGGATCGTAGCCCCGGAGAAGCTCCGCGGGATCCAGGCTAGTACTCAAGCCTCCCACCCCAGGGGGTGTAGACCGTTAGGCCAGGAGGCCCCTCAACGATCCTCCCGAGGCGGAAAACCTTGAACCCGTGACTCTCCATGTGCTCTTCGAGGAGTTCTGCCTTGTCCTCGGGCGTGGATAGGACGAGCCCAACGCCCATGTTGAACACCCTATACATTTCCTCTGGCTCCACGTCTCCGAGCTCCATGAGTGCCGTGAACACTGGGGGCGGCTCCGGCGCCTCTATTATCGCGTGCAGTCTAGGGCCGAGCATCCTCTTTATCTTCGTGAAGCCGCCTCCCGTTATATGGGCGGCTGCGTTGAGGAGCCCCTTCTCAATAGCCTTTACAAGGGCCTTCGAGTATATGAGGGTTGGCTTGCTCAGCTCCTCCCCGAAGTCCACGTTCCCGTAGCGGACGCTGTATCCTCCAAGCTTCTCCAGCAGGATTTTCCTCGCTAGGCTGTAGCCGTTGGCGTGAAGACCGTTGCTCGCCACACCCAGCAGCACGTCGCCCGGCCTAGCCTCCCCGGGGTAGGATGACCCGACGGGGACTCCTAGCGCGGCGCAGACAACGTCATAGCCGTTGGCCAGGTCGGGTAGTATCGCGGTTTCACCGCCAACCAGGGCGGCCCCCGCCTCCACCGCCGCGCGCGCTATGCCCTCCATTATCTCGGTGTAAGCGTCTACGTCGCTGCGCGGCATAGCTATATAGTCGCTCAGGGCTATGGGCTTGAAGCCGGCCACAGCGAGATCGTTGACGTTCATGGCTACACAGTCCCAGCCGGCGACCCAGAGCCTCCCGGTCTCCTCGAGTACAAGCGTCTTAGTGCCGACGCCATCCATGTGCAGCGCCAGCTTCAAACCCATTACCCTCAGCCAGGGGGAGTAGCCTCCGACTCCGCCAGCCTCTACTCCGGCAGCCCTCAGCGTGTAGGATACGGCCCTGGCGGCCGCCTCGTGCATGAGCTTATGCTTCTCGAGGCTCACACCGGCACGGCTGTAGCTCCACTTCTTCACCGCCGCCTCGCCTCCACTTGCAGTATCCTAGCCGCCTCCCGGGCCCTCCTCCTGGCCTCCTCGACGCTCTCAGCCCTGGCTAGCACCACTGCCATCCGGCGCCCCTTGTAGGTGAATGGCTTCCCGAACCACCTGACGTCGATGCCTCTCATAGCTAGTGCGCGGTATACGCCGCTGAGCCTGGGGAACCAGGCATTCTCCGTGTCCGCGTATACGGCGTAGCTGGCCGCTGGTGTGAGGAGCTTGACCTCGGGCACCGGCAGGCCTATGGCCGCCCTCACGTGGACAGCGAACTCGCTAACGTCCTGGCTGGCGAGCGTGACTAGCCCCGTGTCATGGGGTCTCGGCGATACCTCGCTGAACAGGAGCCTGCCGTCTCTTGTGAGTAGCAGCTCTACGCCGTAAACCCCGACGCCTCCCAGCGCCTCCGCGACAGTCCTGGCTATTCTCTTGGCCTCCCCGAGGAGGCTGCGCCGCTCAGAGGGCTGCCACGACTCCACGTAGTGGTAGCGGCCGTATCTCCAGTGCTCCACGGGCTCCATGGTGCTTGTCCTCGGCCTGCCGTCGTCCCCGATCCAGCGGTAAGCCAGCACGGTGAACTCTGCCTCGAGGGCTACGAACTCCTCTACTATTACCCTCCTGCTGGAGCCGCGTGCATGCCTCACGGATTCCTCGTATGCTTTCTCGACTAGCCTCTTTGACGGCTCGTCCACCTTTACGTGGCCGTGGCCGCTGCTGCTCATCTCTGGCTTCAGCAGGCAAGGGTATCCCACTTTCTCGCAGGCCTCGTATGCCTCCTCACCGCTCTCCGCGAAGGCATACCTTGTCGTTGGGAGCCCTAGCTTCTCGGCTGCGAACCTCCTCAACTCTATACGGTTCATAGCAAGCTTGACTGCCAGCGCGTTTGGCGTAACGTGGAACCCCCTGGACTCCAGCTCCAGCAGCGCATCAGTGTTAACAGCCTCTATTTCGGGTATAACTGCAAGGGGCTTCTCCCTCTCCACAATGGTCTTCAAAGCCTCAGCGTTCATCATGTCCACCACGTACCTGCGATGAGCTACATGCATGGCCGGGGCCCAGTCGTAGCGATCCACAACCACTACCTCTAGGCCGAGCCTCTGAGCCTCCAGGGCAATCTCCTTGCCCAGCTCTCCTCCGCCGAGGAGCACTACCCTCGCGGAATCGGGGCCCGTCGGGGAGGGGAGGCTTTCAAGGGGCCTAGGCACGCCCATCCATGCACCACCCCCTTGTGACCACGAAGCCCAGGGTCAACTGTAGTCATGGATGATGAGGCCTCTACCGGGCACCCAGTCGTAGATGCTCGTCAGCCCCTTCTCCCTGCGCCTCGTGTACGCTATCCTCGCCAGCCTGGCTGCCTCCGTCCTCTGTGCGAGCAGCTCCCGTGAACCAATGTCCCAGCGGTGGAACAAGGGATGGCCATCGAGGAGCCTAACCGTGGCGAGGACTCTCTCGGCCCTACGGGAGGCCTCCTCGAAGCCACGTCTACTGGGGCACACTACCTCCACAAGCCTGGAGCCGGTGGAGACGAGTGTGCCGTCGCTTCTCTGCTCCACGCCCCCGTAGAGGACTACGCAGCCATTCTCCCTGGCCACTGACTCGTCTACGGCGACGGGATGCCCCCTAGCCATTCCCCGGTCCAGGGGATAGCCGGCGGGGGCCGCCGCCTTCACCACTACGTAGGTGTCGCAGCTCAGCCTCAGCCTGTAGCCCGGGAGCCTCCTGGAGGCCGCCCTGTCTAGGAGCTCGAAGAAGCTGCTCTCAACCAGGTAGATGAGGGCCCCCGTCTCCGGGTCGCCGAACCTGGAGTAGTATTCTATGAGCGTTGGCCCCCACAGCCCTGTTAGCATCATCTGCCCGCTAAGTGTGCCCACGTACGGCCTCCCGGTCTCCCTGCTGAGGGCCCTCACTGTGGACTCAAGTATGTCCACCGTCTCACGGTACTCCCTCTCAGTTATGAACGGGAGTGTTCTACAGGGCCCGGCTATCGCGCCCATGCCTCCCGTCTCGGGCCCCACGTCGAGAGGGTAGGCATGGGGATGGTCCTGCACCGCCGGCAACGGGACAACCGCGGCTCCATCAGTTACAGCCATCACTGTGTACTCTACGCCGTCAACCCTCTCCTCGACCAGTATGACGTGCTCTAGGCTGCCATACTTCTCTCGCATCTTGTCCGCCAGAGCAGCTGCGTAGCCCGAGGCCGTCTCTCTGGCGGCCCCCGCTAGGTGCTCATAGGGCTCGGAGAACACCCGTACCCCGCTGCCGCCGGCCTGGCGGGCTGGCTTGACGACCACATCCCCCGCCTGCCTGGCATAGGCTGCTGCCTCCCGTGGGTCCCGGAACGCCTTGAAGCGCAGCCTGCCCGGTATGCGGTGGCGCCACATGAGGCTCCGGGCGTAGGCTTTGTCCATCTCTATTCTGGCTAGCTCGGCGTCCGGGCCGTATACCGTGAAGCCTCTGTCCCTAAGCGCGTCGGCTACCCCGGCGAAGAGGGGCTCCTCAGGGCCTATGACCACCAGGTCTGGAGACGCCTCCTCGGCTGCCCTGGCCACCGCCTCCGGGCTGGCCGTGTCAGCTATATAGAGGCGGCCGGAGGTGGCGGAGGCCGCCCGCGCTATGCCCGGGTTTACGCGCTTCATTACTGCGCTTATCCTGGGCTCCTCCGGGCTCCTTGCAAGCATTAGGGCTAGAGCGTGCTCCCTCGCACCCTCGCCGACGAGCAGGACATGTGGCATACGTGTCACCTCATGCACTCGTGGCAGGGGTCTACTCCATGGTGCTTTAGAAAGTCGAGGGCGTCGCGTAGGCTAAGCCAGGCTATGCTGTCGGCGTCTAGAACACGCTCCAGCTCGTCGTCGCCCAGACGTGCTGCTATCAGATACTCCTCGTCGACTGGCTGGAGTCCGTATCTGCATCCTCTCACTATCTTCGGGCTAGACACAGCCACGTGGACCTCCCTTGCGCCATGGATGCGGCGGAGCCTCTGTATGAGAGTCTTCAGCGTCAGCCCCGTGACCACGCTGTCGTCCACTATCGCTACCGACTTGTCCTCGAACACGCCTGGCACGGGGCTAAGCTTCAAGCTAAGCATCATCAGCCGCTCCTCTAGCGTAACCGGCTGCAGCGCCGTACGTACGCGGCCCAGCGTGGAGACGAATGCGTACTCCAGGGCAGCGCCCTTGGCTCTGGCGTAGCCTATCGCGTAGGGCATAGCGGTCTCCGGCACACCGGCAACCACGTCCACATCTACACGATGCCTCGCCGCAAGCCTCCTCCCCATCTCGACCCTGAATCTGTACACGCTGACACCGTCAACAATACTATCCGGGCGAGCCATGTAGATGTACTCGAAGAGCGAGGTTCTCCTACGCCCACCAAGCCTAACAATGTCTAATCCATAGCGGTTCCCGTAGACCGCCTCCCCGCCGCCTAGGTCGTAGCGCCTAGAGCCCCCCATCAAGGCTATAGGGGCGGACTCCGTCGCAGCATAGAGGGCCTCGAACCCATATCCTCCAATGCTTAGGGGCCTCCTGCTCTCGAACCCCCTACCGGCGGCGAAGGAGCCGTCGCTGCGGATCACTACAGCAGCGCACCACTTCTGGGACTCCCCGCCCGCTATCTCCTCGGCCGCCTCCCTGGCTCCCCTCTCGGCCATCACCCTGGCGAGCCCCTGGGCCGGGCAGGGCCCGTCGACCAGGGCGGCTGCCCTCAGGCCCCCGGCCGAGGCTACGCCGAGGCGCGCCGAGGGCTCGACGCCGGCTGCGATGGCCTGGCTTCTCGGCAGCCGCGGCTCTCCGCGTAGACTGATGCGCCCCACCCTGATGGCCCCCTGTACGTGGGCTGCGTAGACTAGCCTGGGGCCCCGGTGCCGGAGCCCCATAGCCCCATAGTAGGCGTACCTGCCGGCGTCCTGGTCGGGCTCATAGAAGTAGGCTAGGAGGAGCCCCACTGGTCCCACCTCTTCTCCTAGAGAACCTCTCCTCGAGCAAACCGATGTCCAGCTCGTAGGGATAGTTTGATGTAAAACAAGCCATGCAGACGGGCCTCCCGATGGCCTTAGCCAGGTTGCCAACCGTGTTGTACAGCAGCGAGTCAGCCCCAATCATTACGCGTACTTCCTCCACGCTTCTCCGGCTCGCCACCAGCTCATCGCGGCTCGGGATGTCTATGCCGAGGAAGCACGGGTAGCGTACCGGCGGGGAGGCGCTCCGGAAGTGAACCTCCTTGGCCCCTGCCCTGCGGAGCAGGGTGGTTACATAGCGGGCTGTGCTCCCCCTGACTATCGAGTCGTCTATCACCGCAACCCTCTTGTCCTCGACAGAACCCGGTATCGGGGACAGCTTGCGGCGCAGCCTCTCCTCCCTCACCCCGGGTGCCGAGATGAATGCTCTGCCGCTGAACCTGCTCCGGTAGAGGGCCTCGTCCAGAGGAACGCCCTTCTCCTCTGCATAGCCTATCGCTGCGCTCCTACCGCTGTCCGGCACGGGGACAGCCACGTCAACAGAAGCGTCGTCCATCCTGGCGAGCAGTGCTCCCATCCTGCGGCGCGCCGAATGGGCAACTATTCCCTCAAAAACGCTGTCTGGGCGCAGGAAGTATATGTACTCGAACGCGCAGGGCAGTACGGTTCCAGCGGCCGCCACCCTGTCTACATAGCAGCCGTGGGGATCATTCTGGCAGTAGACGGCCTCGCCGGCGCCTACCTCGAACCACTCGAGCCCAAGCGCGGAGAGGGCCGCAGTCTCGGAGGCGAAAGCCGCCGCCTCCTCAGATATGCTGGCGGCGAGCGGCCTAATCCCCCGCGGGTCGCGCGCCGCGACCAGCTCCCCCGAAGCCGTGGCGGCCACTAGGCTGTAGGAGCCTCTTACAATCCTGGCCGCCTCCCGTATGGCTTCAAGGAGGCTGCCCGTCTCCGCCAGGTAGTGGTCGATCATGTCGGCAAACGCTGCGGCGTCCCATGTGTAGCTCCGGCGCAGCACCTCCCAGGCGGCCTCCTCGTAGTTGAAAATATTGCCGTTGAACGCGACGACCAGCCTACCGCTGGACGAGGCTACGGGCTGGTATAGGCCGTTGTAGCTGCCGCTGGTCGAGTACCTGACATGGCCTACCGCTAGCCCCCTGGAGGGGCCCAGCGGCTGCAGCGGAACCGCGTCCCGGACGTAGCCGCTGCCACCCCAGATGCGCAGACGCCCCTTCTCCACGACCGCTATGCCGGCTGCATCGTGGCCCCGATGCTGCTGTTCAAGCAGCAGGCGGTGAACGTTGACGTATGGCTCAGGGCCTAGCCATGCAGCGATGCCGCACACCGTTCTCAGCCCCTCATTCTATCCGAGGCGGTGTCGTAGAGTACGCGCAGGTTCTCCAGCTCGATTGTTATTGACGAGCCTTCATCGCTGATTTCGAGCACTTGTTTCCCGAACGTGTAGCCTATCTTCTCCACATGGACGCCGAGCCTACGTGCATGTTTCATCACCTCGTCGAGGGCATCTGGCGTTGCCTCGAGGAGCACCCGTGCAGGCGTCTCGGAGAAGGCTGCCTCGAAGCCACTGCAGCGTGGACAGACGCGGCGCAGATCGATACTAGCACCGTGGCCCCCCAGCAGCGCGGCCTTCGCCGCCGCGGTCAACAAGCCACCTAGGCCGATGCTCTTGGCGCTGCAGAGCAGCCCTCTGCTGGCAAGGGAGCGGACTAGCCTCGCCACCCGCTTCTCCGCCCCGGGCTTGGGCTCCGGAGGGCGGCCGGCTGGATAGCCGAGCACCTGCTCCGCCGCCTCGCTGCCACCTAGATCCGGGCGGGTCTCGCCTGCAACGAGCAGCAGGCCGCATCCGAGGAAGACGCTTGGGAGCGCCCTGGACACGTCATCTATCCTCCCAATAACCATGACCGTTGTCACTGGATCCACCATTCTCCCGTCCTTGTCCTCGTTGTAGAGGCTCACGTTGCCGCCTACAACCGGCAAGCCAAGCTCTCTAGCCATCCACGCCAAGCCCTCTAGCATGGCCACAGTGTAGCCGTGCTGCTCCGGCTTCTCCGGGTTACCGGAGTTCACGTTGTCCAGCACAGCCAGGGGCTCCGCTCCGGCTGCAGCCACCTTCCTGTAGGCCTCCGCGAGGCTGAGGGCGGCTCCCCGGAAGGGATCTAGCCTAGTGTACCGGGGGTTGCCGGCGAGGGCTGCCGCGAACCCCCTATGGCTGCCATCCCTAAGCCAGATTACCGCGGCATCGTAGAACCCGGGGGCGCCGACCGTGCGTCCACCAACCCCCCAGTCGTAGCTCTCGTAGATCCATGCCTTGGACCCGGCCCTCGGCGACGCGATTATCGACTCGAGCGTCTCCTTTATACCAGCATTTATCTTGGGCAGCGGCCGCGGCGGTGGAGGAGGGCTGGCTCTCCTCGGCTGGACGGGCGGGCCCGCCAGCTCCAAGGGAATCTCCGCGACCGTTACACCGCGGTACATGAACCTCGCTATGCGGCTGTGCTCGAAGTAGCCTATCACGCTGTACTCCACTCCATACTTGTCGAGGAGCCGGAGGAGCTTGCCCGTGGCCCCCCTGCGGGGGACCAGGAGCATCCTCTCCTGGCTCTCCGAGACGAGGATCTCGGTGGGGCTGAGCCCATGCTCCCTCAAGTGGAGCCTGTCCAGGTGGACAGTGAAGCCTACGCCGCTCTGGGCAGCTGTCTCCATCAGCGCCGTCGCCAGGCCACCGCCCCCCAGATCCTTCACGTGGCGGAGCAGCCTCTCCGAGGCCGCCTCGGATACCGCGTCCACCAGGAGCTTCTCCAGGAACGGGTTCCCCACCTGAACCGCCGCCAGATCCTCGTCCCCCTGGAGGGGTTTGCTGGCGAAGCTGCTTCCGAGGAGGCCGTCGCGGCCCGTAGTGTTGCCGGCTATGATTATCACGTCGCCTGGCTCAACGCCTCCCTCTACGAGCGTCTCGGGGCTAGCTATGCCTACACACGCGACGTTGACGAGGGGCTGGCGGCTGTAGCTCCTGGAGAACCACGTGTGCCCGCCCGCCGTGGGCACGCCGACCCGGTTCCCGTAGTCGCTTATGCCGCGCACTATTCCCTTGGCTAGCCACTTGTCGTGGCTGTCCCCTGGGTCTCCGAGGTACAACGCGTCCAGGAGGAGCACGGGCCTGGCTCCCAGGCTTAGCACGTCCCTTATTATGCCGCCGACTCCCGTAGCGGCGCCGTTGTACGGGTCTAGCGCTGACGGGTGGTTGTGGCTCTCTATCCTCGCGACCAGTACCACGTCCTCGAAGAGCTTTATGGCCGCCGCGTCCCTGCCTGGGCCGACCACGACCCAGGGGGCTGAGGAGGGGAGCTTCCTCAGCAGCGTCTTGGTGCTCTTGTAGCTACAGTGCTCGCTCCATAAGGCCTCTAGTATTGCCCGCTCCTCCACGGTCAAGCCGCGTCCGAGGACATTCTCTGCTTGTCTAAGCTCGTCCCTGCTGAGCGGCAATCCTCACCACCCCTTGCGTAGGCTGGCGGCAATGCTCTCGAACACTATGCGGCCACCCATGCCATGCCCCGGAGGAGGCTGCCAGGGAAACACCGCTCTCTCAGGGTGAGGCATCAACCCAAGCACAGTACCGTCTCTGCTAGACAGGCCGGCTATCCCGGCCACGCTGCCGTTGGGGTTCTCCACGTACTCCAGCCAGGCCCCCCTCGTGGCCGCCTCAACGTCACTTACATAGTATCTGCCTTCGCCATGGGCAACCGGCATCGAGAGAACCTGCCCCTCCGACGCGTTAGCCAGCCAGGGGCCTCTAGGGTTATGCACCCTTATCCTCAGCCAGCGGGCTACAAAGCCCCCACCCATGTTGGGCAGAAGGGCGCCAGGCAGGAGCCCCGCCTCGACGAGTATCTGGAACCCGTTGCATATGCCGAGCACGGGTACACCGTTGTCAGCCGCCTCTCTAACCTCCGCGACAGACCTGCTCCAGGACGCGAGGAGGCCTGCGCGGCCATAGTCGCCGTAGCTGAAGCCCCCCGGCAGCACTATCGCGTCCCACTCCTTCCACCGAAGCTCTGTGTGCCATACGACGGCGGCGCTGAGGCCGGCCACTTCGCGGAGAGCGTAGGCTGTCTCGTCCTCGCAGTTAGTCCCCGGATACTTCACCACCGCTACTGCCGGCAAGAAGCATCACCTTGGCCTCGTGGCCCACCGGGTTGTAGAGCCTGGCCTCGGACGCTACCCGCCGTGCCTCCTCGACAGCCTCCGCCGGCCCCCCC
>CAZIWH010000052.1:0-12247 GCA_964542985.1 uncultured Hyperthermus sp.
GAGTCCGAGATACCTGCGTCAAGGCCCAGCGGCTTAGACGCTGCCAAGATAGTGAAAGAATCGAGGAGAGGTAGGATCGAGACAAGTCTTCGCGGCATTGAGTGAGGAGGTAATAGTACTCTGTAAAGGCTATTGGGATTATTATGCTCTCTAATCCTTCTATTGGTATCTTCACTTGTCTCTTAATATGGGCTCTCACGTCTTCTCCTATACCTGCTAGATAAACTTGTTCAGAATCTTCTAAGCCTATTCTACATGAGCATTGCTGAAGACATTGGAATAGGCTTATGGTGGCACCACTATCTATTAGAGCGTAAACGACTATCTCTTCTCTTCATCTCCTAATTACTATTGGTATAAATGAGGTAAAATCACCCACGGTATAGAACATAAGGGAGATACTACCTCTTCTGGACCGTGCTTTAACTCTGTTCGCCGCCTAAAGGCTTTTATTTTAAAATACTTGGATTAATAGGCTTAGACAGCTAGAAGGTCGCGACTTGGTACTTTAATAACTCTGTATTCTTCTGGCCATTATCTCGCGTGACTCCTTTAAAAGTCCTGGCCCAAGTAACCATACGTTCATCTACTACAGCAGCCCAATAACCCGGTGGAACCTCTATATTCTATGGCGTAATAAACTTCATCTAGGCATTTACCGTCATAATGTTATATCGGAAATCGTGGGAAGGAGGGCGGCCAACAACTCAACTAGGCTAGCGTAGTATGGGAATTACCCTAGTTAAGGTCTTGAAAGATATCATTCTTTTTACTGAGAGTATTTCGCGATAGTAGCCACTAGTGGTTCCGCATATGGTAATGCCTTTTGGTGTTACTATCGCGAAAGCGGGTGTACGTGTCTTTATCTCTAGGCTATAGTGTGGGGCTCGCGGGTGGCTCAGCGGACACTGGACGAGTATCTGAGGACCATAGGGTCTAGCAGGCTGGGTAGACCTGGGGGGTCTCGGCGCGACGGTCGGAGCATGGGCAGTATTGTGGCTGATGTGAGAGACCTTGTGATGTGTCTCCGGCCTTCTCCGCGGCCGCATAGTGTGCTTGTATGTGGCTCACTCGAGGATGCCCGAAACGAGGCGGGTAGTGATCCCGGTGGCTATCTGGAGCTAGGCGTGGCCAAGGCTGCTGGTCTTCTGTGCAAGGGTGATCACCCTGGTACCAGTACGGTAGTGCTCCTACTCGATGATGCCGAGTTAAGTAACCAGTGGTGGCGACTGCTAGTATTCTGGACCATCCGTAGCCTGCCGCAGCGTATGCGCGTAGTGCTTGTTCTCCCAGGGCTCACCCAGCTCATCGAGAAGATGGGTGGCGAGGAAGCGCTTCCTCTTAAGCCCCTAGGGGAGTGGTCTTGGCTCGTAACCCTTGTCTCGAGAAAAATAGGGGTATGCTGGGAGGCATTTGTCTAGCTCAGTGAGAGTTCTATGTAAACATCATCTAGCTGTAGGTTGAGGTACTTGGCCAGCATCCTACGGTTCAGCGCGTCAGCTACGTCGCGGAGTAGTAGGGGCTTGCCCTCCCGTCTCCTTAGGTCTATGTCTAGCCGTATCTCGGCTATACCTCCTAGGCTCCTAGCCACGTCTAGGATTCTGTAGAGCTGTTCCACGCTAGTGGTCTCAGCGTCTATGGTCACGTTCGACACCCTGCTCTCCGACCTAACCACGGCCCGGGCGTTCAGGGAATAGCTGCCTCCCCGTGACGCCATGTCCTTCACGGCTTGTAGTAGTATTTTTACCCCGGAGACGAGCTGCTGGTCTACCCTACCGCTTAGTGCTAGTCGGAGACCAATGGCCTCCACGGGCTCCTCTAACTCGTCTGTCTTCAGCAGCTCCTCGCGGAGCCGGTAAGGGTTGATGCCGTGATAGCTCAGCGTCCGCGGCCTCGCTGGCTGCCTTGGAGGCCCAGCTATGACTCCGCCTAGCCCTCGGTCAGACTCCTCTCCTAGCTCGGCTTGCTCAGCGCATTTCCAGGTCCTGGTCTCGGTGTCCCATACGGGGTTTCTGCAGCCCTGCGGGGGCTTGGGGCGGCATTCGAGGCCCTCATCCCCGGTCTCCACTACGCAGCTTTGACGAGCCTCCGGGGAGCTGCAGGGCACGAAGCGCGCATCCTTGCTGGCTAGTGCGGGTCTCTTCATGCAGACGGGGCCGCTGGTAGTGAGGGCTACTAGTCTGCCGCGCTCCACGAGGCTCGCGAGCTTCTCCTTCACAACCTTCTCCGGGTCTATGAGCATTACGCTGCTGGGGTCCTCAGTGAACGCCGACGCTATCTCATTGATGCCTAGCGGGCGGCGTAGCGCGTTATACCTCCTAATGATGATCTCGGTTAGCACGTACTCCTCGGGCACGTCTGTGGCCAGCTTGCCTATCTCGCGCAGCTTCTCCCGCACTGTTTGCCAGAGGCCGCTGCCCCGGATCTTGGAGGGGTCTAGCTCAACTTTGTCGAAGACTACGCTGCCATCAGGACGTGCTTCGAGCGGGTAGTAAAGCGTCGTATAGAGCGCAGCCGTATCAGAGGCGATCTCGTCAAGTAGCTTATTCCTCATCTTGTTCAGCTCGTCCTCGTCGGCCTTCTCTAGGCCGTAGTACTGCTTCTGCTCCGGCTGCACTAGTCTCTCAACCGCCATGAGCCGGGCCATGTTCTGGAGTAGCTGATGATAGAGCCTCATATCCGGGACCAAGTAGAGCACCGTGTTCCTGTGCTTCCGGTAAGCAGCTCCAGTGCCTGCCTGGCTGTACATTGTGAACCTCTCTAGAAGGCCGAGGAGCTTGTCCCCGCCCACGGCCACAGCGCTCTCCTCTGGATCCATGAGCACCAGTTTAATCCTAGGAGAATCCTCCACCTGGCCGGGGTGCCGCGGCCAGACAACTATCCTGCACTCCGCGGTGGACTTTGCTATCTTTCCTATCTCCCTGCGAAGCCTCTCTAGCACGCGGTTCTTACTCCTATCTAGTATCTCGCTCGCTATACGGTGAACCAGCATATAGATATTGGCGCGGGACTTGACCATGTACAGTGTCTCGCCGCCCCGGTCTATGCGGTGGAGGTGCGCAGTCTTTCTCAGAAGCTCGCTTTCCAACATGTGCTGGACGAGCTGCACAGCGACACCACGGACTGGCGTGACAGCGCCCAGCGCTACCTCCTCGGGCCGGGAGGGCTTGCCAGCAGCACTCCTTACCAATACGGCCGAGTAGGTGAGCGAGGCGACACGCGGCAGTCCCTCGCGGGCAAGCTTCTCATCAATCTCCTCTATGACCTCCACATCGTAGGACACGGCGTTACGGAGCCTCCTCAGTAGCTCGTTCCTAGTGAGAAGCTCGTCTAGTATCTCCCTCCTAGTAACATCCAGGTCGCCTAGAATTAGCATGTCATAGGTGTCACCGCTCCGGCTCCTCCAGTACAGCGCCCACGCCACGATACGCAGTATGTCGCGCGTACCCTGGAACCCAGGAACCTCCACAAGCTCTCCATAGAGCACGTCCACTAGGAACGGGTGAAAGGGGTAGCTCGAGACCATCCGCCGCCTATACTCTGGCATAGAGGCGTCCACGGGGAAGTGGTCCCGTTCCCCCTCGTAAAGCCTCGCATACTCCTCAACCACAGCTGCAGCAGCGGCCTCATCCACCTCCCTAAGCAGGGCGGCCCGGAGCACAGCAGCGGCATCGCCCCGGCTAACGATGGAGGCTGGCATAGCCACTCTCTTTACGTCAGAGAGGGTTGCTATCACCCGCTGGGACTCTCCCTCATATTGCTGCGGCGTAGCGATGGCCAGCACCGCATACCTAGAGTTAGACACAGCTACGGCAAGGTTGTGGAGAAATATCCTAAGGCCTTCAGCCTCGCGCCGAGCCTCCCTGTCGCCACGCACCTCCAGGTTTCGGAGATACATCGCTATCTCGTCAATGAGTATAACTGGCCGGACACCAGCCTCCTCGAGCTGGGCAAGAATCTCGCCAATCTCCTCGCTACCTGGCGCAGCCCTCCGGTAACGAGCAACACGCTCAGCCAGCCTATTGGCGCCTGCTGAGCGAACAAGCTCATCGAGGATAAACACCCAGGCATTAGGCGCCCCATAGACATCTCGCAGCCGCACCGGGTCCACAGCAGCCCCGTCAAACACCGCTACCGCTGAGCGGAAGCTAGCCTCTTCGAGCCTGACGCCCACGTCACGTAGGAACTCCTGGAACCGGCGGCTCCTAGCAGCCTCTCGGAACCGCCGAGCAATGTGGTAGATAGAGAGAAGCGTGTGTGACTTACCCCCGCCAAACCCGGTGTGTAGGAGCACAACAGCATTACCCTCATCCCCGTAGACAAGCCTCCTCACAACATTGCCGAGGACCTGCCTCAACCCATCAGAGAAATAGGTACGGTCAAAGAACTTCACCGGGTCACGGTAGCGTTCATCAACACAGCCCCAGCCACCACCCGGGCAGCCACGGTGCACGTACCATAGCTGCACCACGAAGCTACTATCCGTGATACGCCCTTCCCGGATCTCCTCAAACGGGATCCAGCCAACACGTCTATCAACCAAGATGAATCACCCCTTGACAAGTGCCGGGCCACGTAACCCACAAGGCCATGCGGTACATGGGGCACTACTTCCTGCGCAGGAACTCGACCAGCGTGCGCTGACCCCTAGAGCCCCTACTGGAGCCCTTACCGCCGCGGTCGCTGGTCAGGCCACGCTGTACACAGGCCGCGTAGATGCCCTGAAGCGCCTTCTTCTCGTCGCCCTCGCTGTCAGCCATAAGCGCCTCCACGTACCGGCACACAGCCGTGTCAAGCCCATAGCCAGCCTCACGCAGCGCCTCCAAAGCCTCCTCCACACCAGCCACGAGGAACCTCTTGACAGCGCCAGCCAGGGCCTCCACCAGCGAGCCCGGCCTCAGCACCACGTCTATCTCGTCAAGCCTCTTCAGAGGGTACACTTTCCGGTCACGGCTCCTCCTCGCCGCCTTGGTGAACCTCTCTATGAACACCTCGTGGCTAAGCCCAGCAGCATAGCCCAGCCGCCTAAGCTCATCATAGTCAGGCTCGCCGTACACGACCCGGGCGAGGAAATACATGGTCGAAAGAGGGTCGATCTCAGCCCTCAGCACCTCCCGGGTCACCGCCCGGCTCGCAACACGGCTAGCAAGATCGACCACCTCCTTGACGCCGACCACGCCGCCCTCGAGCCTCCGGAGAGGCCAGCACCCTCCAGCAACACGAAACGCGGCACCAATACCCGCCATAACAGCGTCAACGAGTCCAAGCCCGAGCCCCAGCGTCTCCCTCACAGCAGCCTCAACAGCCTCCTCTACACGGCGCTGCAGCCGCGCATCCCAGAAACACCCAGAGCCACTACCCCTAGGCACAGCGCCTATAACGAGCATGCTCCGAGCAGCAGCCTTACCAACAATATGCTGGCTACGCGGCTGCTCCGCAGCAACACCCCAAACCCCAACAGGCTTCCAGCCAGCCCCGAGAAGCGCCTCAAACATCGCGTAGAGCCCCTCACTGCTCCGATGAGCATACATAACAGCGAGCCTCCTAGCGCCCTGCTCCCTCACAAGCTCAAACACAGCACGCAACCTCGACTCAAACCACGCCCCATCCCTGCCACGAGCACGGTTAACAACAATCTCAGACTCCTTAGGCACAGTATCCCAGACAAACGCCTCCGGGTACAACTCGCCAAGACTACGCTTAAACCAGACATAGAAGAAGTCACTAAGCTCCCCGTACTGCACATTATCATAGTACGGCGGATCAGCGACAACAAAGTCTACGCCACCCATCCCAGCATAAGTAGCGGGATCAGCAGCATCACCAAGAACAACCTCAACCTCACCGCTAACACCCTCGAGGAGACCAACAATACGCTCCAAAGCCCTCACTATACCCGTGTTACTAAAGAACACCCAGCTCAGCAGATCCCCTTGCTTACTGCCAGGAATAATATCGCCTTCAGCGAAGTCGTCGCCAAATGTGTATGCGTGCCTACTGAATGTGTCTCTGATCGACCCCTTGCCGTATGGATCCCAGGTAGTAAGAACAGAGTTATAATCAAGCAACCTGCCATGACCAAGAGCAAGATAGGTTACAACAGCCCTCGCATAGTCCTCGTTGTAGCCATTGCTCAGCATTTCTCGATGAGCCTTCCTGATATACTTCACTACAATTGCGTGGACTAACAGCTGGCGTGCATTGTAAAGCTTATAAAACCTGTCTATACTGCGTAGTAGTACTTCTCGGGTCTTCACGCCCTCGGTAATCCGCTCCGTCGGGATAAGATCTTCCGCTAGCAGTTCGTCCCAGTGCTCTCGAAGGAATTGCTCAGCTTTTCGATACGCTTCTATCATTTCTTTGGCGGGTTCTACGTAGCTGCCGTCTTCCAGTTTTACGGCTGCTAGGACTGCTGGGTGATAGCCATAGCGCCCTTCCTCCTCCCACTGCTTCATGGCTTCCTGGTGCTGGCGCTGTAGCTCCTTGGAGTCAAGGGTGGCTGTGGGGCATCGTAGCTTCTTGCGGCGTATAGTGGTGTACTGCTCCTTTGCCTTGCCTACATCGTTTACTCTCACCACCTTTAGTATCGGGTTGCCTTCCTTGTCGAAGCCCTCCAGCTTTAACGCTACCTTGTTGTCTTTTGAGAGTATTGGGTTGCTGAGGCTTGGCACCTTCTTGCCATCTGGGCACGTGTAGACTCTTACCCAGATGTAGCTCGTGGGTCGTCCCTTGGGGTGTGGTGGGTAGTAGGGGGCTAGCTCGCGGCGGACGTTCTCTACTAGCCACTTAGCCCAGTACTCTACGTCTTTTACCAGCTTCTTGCCGTAGCGGAGAGGGTACTCGAGAGTTGCTTTGAGTATTATGTAGGCTACGGGGTTGTACTCGACTGCTACGACTTTCCTGAACCCTAGGCGGAGGGCTTCGAGGGGGATGCTGCCGCCCCCGGCGAAGGGGTCTAGGAGCGTGGCTCCTGCTGCGCGGCTATGCCTGGCTATCCATCCCCTGTCCGGGCTATAGTTGTATGCTGGGCGGGGAAGCCCTGGCACGAGCTTGATGGCTTGGAGGAACTCTTCTACGAACTTCTTGTCGGGGGGCTTGTCAATATCTACTGTGAGGGTCGCGACTGTGGCGCGGCTTGCTGCTAGGGGGCGGCGCGCCCACCAGAGGTGGAGATAGAAGAGCGGTGGAGATAGAACAGCCCGTTCTCTTTGTGATTCTTCTCCGGCTTCTTTGGTCGGGTAGTAGTGTGCTATGAGCGGCTCCAAGGTGTTGTTGCCCTCTCGCATATGGTGGGTCTTGTTTGTTACTATGTGTTCTGTGTTTATTGTATCTTGTAGACGGGTTTTTGTCTTGTTGTGTAGATGTGTTGTTGCGCTGTATTTAATACTGGGTTTTATAGCGTGACGTATACTATATGGGGCTCCGGGTTTTGCTTATTGAGAGGTTCTTTGCGGAGGCTACTGGGCGGCCTGGCTGCGGGGAGGATGGTGGCCGTCTTCTCGAGGCTACTGCGCACCTTGTGAAGGCTAGGAGTGTTGCTACTGCTGCTGCACAGTGCGCGTTCATGGCCCGTCTCGGGGAGACAATGGGTGTTCGCGGGTTCTATCACTCGGTGCTGCCTGGTAAGGGTGAGGCTGTTCACCTGGTTCTTGCCCTGGTGTTTCCCCGGGCGCTGCGGGAGCATGTACGTGGAGGTAGCGTTGACTACGGTGGGCTTGTAGAGGAGGCGTTTAACTGGCTTAAGTCCGGGGGCGTGCTTGATGTCGAGAAGATTGACCAGTCGCGCGAGGACGAGATAATCCGGGTCTCGGAGGAGCTTGCGCGGGCTGGCGTGAAGTTCGTGGAGACAGTGTTCCAGGCCCTGCTGGGCAATGAGGCGGAGGAGGCTCTTGCACGGAGCCGGGTGCTTGCCGAGCACCAGTTGATGAGCTATCGTCTCCACGTCTGGGGGGTCGCTGACGTTGTTGTGGAGGACCCTATAGGCAGGTACGCTGCGGTGATAGAGTGGAAGTCGTATAGCCCCGTGGAGGGAAGGACTGCCCAGGTCACCAAGGTTGACATAGCGCAGGCTTATGTCTACGCTATGCTCGAGGCGGAGCGGCTGGGCCTCGCTAGGGATAACTTCGAGAGCTATGTCTCTGCTGTGCTCGGGGAGGAGCCGGATGGTAGAGGAGCTCGCATAGTGCCTGGTGTTGTTCGGCCCTCGCCTACTGGGAGGGCTTCGCGGATCTACGTGAAGCACCCCCGGCTCTGCATCGGTGGGCGAGGTAGTGGCTGCGAATACCGCGAGCTGCGAAGACTCATGGCAGCGCTGGTGCTGGCGGCGGAGCACCTCACGCTCTCTGTCACCGACCTGAAGGCGCACCTCCGGGATGCGCGCAACGTGGAGGAGATATGTAGCGTCGTTACCAGGGGCGGTAAGAGGAGGCCAGTGTTTCGCCTCGTCCCCGAGCTGGTGCTGGACGGCACCAGGGTACGGCTCCCTATGGGTAACCCGTTGCGCGAAGAGCTTCGCTGGCCCTGCAGCCTATGCCCTGACAACGTCCGGGAGGCTTGCATCTACTACCTCAGAAGCGGCGGGGACCCCCGCTACGCGGACTTCAAGGCCTTCCGCAGCGAGTCCTGGAGGGCCCGGTTCGCGATATACGCTCACCGCGAGAACGCGCTCGCACCGTATAAACACTTCAGAGACCTAGCGCTGAGATATGGTAGCGGCATGGAGTGGATACGCGGCAGGCTGGCCAACCGGGTGCTGCCCGACGGCTCCCGGGTCGACTTGTTCGACGAGGCCTGGGTTGACAGCGACGAGCTAGTGCTAGAGAGGCCGCCGCTTCGCTGGGAGCTAGAGAATATGCATCTCTTCACCCTACGCGAGGGCAAACCAGCAGCGGTGTTCCTTAATGAGAGGCATGTCCGTGACCCGCTTCTCCGGGCAAGCTTCCACGGCTCCGTCAGCAGCGTGAAGTACGATGACAAAGCCGATCGTGTCTATGTGAGGGTTGCTCCTGCCAATAAGCTCTCCAGGATATACCCAGCCTTGCTCGAGCACCTGGCCGAGACGAGCCCCGACGCGTTCCACGATGTGGTGGCTCTCGAGGTTAACGTGGAGCTAACCCAGCTAGAGCTGCTGGGCGTGACGGCGGCGGAGATGGGCACTGTGAGAAGGGGTGCTGAGGCGCTGGAGAGACTGAGTAGAGAGGAGCAGCTAGAGGCCGAGGATATGCTAGCTCTGCTTTTCGGCGGCGTGAAGATATAGCCCAGGGGGTGCGCCAGGGATGGCTCGCTACAATGTCTGCGAGCTGCTCGCCGAGGCCTGGAGACGCGCTGAGGAGGCTAGGTCTGGTAGGCGTGTTCTTCGCTTGAACAGCAGTCAGCAGAAGGCGGTGGACATACTGGTCCGGGTGATGAAGGGCTCGGCTAAGGCGCCGCTGGGAGGTGTCCAGGGCCCGCCGGGGACGGGTAAGACTAGCGTGGTTGAGAGCTTCGTCCACGACCACATGGCGGACATGCTTGACGATATGGTTGACGAGCTGGTGATATATGTTGCCCCTACGAACCATTTGGCTGCGCAGGCGTTTGAGAGGGTTGTTGCCGCGCTCCTCGCCCGGGGCTACACGCTCCGAGACATCGTGGACCGTGCCCGGGTCTACGGCTCCAAGGTAACGGTTAGGGACTGCGAGAAGGTGTTTCAGGCAAAGAAGGTGGACGAGAGCCCGCCGAGCGAGACAGCGCTAAAGAGCATGGCCTATGGGCCCGTGGACCCCAGCGTGGTTCGGATAGTGTTTGCGACAGAGTACCAGAGGGTGAGCGGGCGCTTCACGAGCAAGCCGGGCAGGATACACCTTGTGGTCGACGAGGCTAGTAAGAGCCCCTATTACCGGGCCTTTATAAGCATAGCCGACGCTATAATGAGGTACAGCGACTACCCGGCCTCGCTCATCGCACTCGGCGACCCGGAACAAGCGATAACGGTGCCAGAGGCGTTCCGCGCCCAGAGGGTAAGCCTGTTGATGAACAAGGTCATGCACCTGGTGCGCCAGCACGGACTTGAGCGCGACAACTTCGTGATGCTCGACACAACATATAGGCTCCCTGGGCCCAGCGAGCAGCCAATAAGCCACGGGTTTTATGATAACAGGCTACGCGCCTACGAGCCAGCACGCTGGAGGCTGCGCAGCCTCCGTGAGCTCTTCGAGGATGCGAGAACCTGGGTGGAGCAGAGGCTGCGCAACACTGTCTCCTGGAGCACTGAGCTAGACAAGCTCTTCAACGCGGTGTACGAGGCCGTCACCTCGGAGAAGCCCCTCGTAGTAGTCGAGACGAGGGAGTTCAGCGCCTCGAGGTCAGCATCAACCTATGACAAGAGGAGGACCAAGCTGGGCCTCGAGGTCTCCCTCATACTACGGGCCTACGCTAGGGCTGCCCGCGAGCTGGGGAGCTACGAGGAGCCCTCCACGATGGTTATAGCCCCGTATAGCGACATAGTCACAAACATAGCATTCAACTTCAAGCGCAGCTATGGCCAGTACTTCGAGCCACCGTTCTCAGCCACGGTTCAGGCTGTTATAGGCGGCGAGGCGGACGCGGTAGTGGCGATACTCGGCAAGGAGTATAGCGGGCGCAGCGACTACGACCCCTGGGTTGACGACAACTTTTACCAGACAATGTACTACAATGAGCCCCAGGTGCTGAATGTTCAGCTCAGTCGTCACCACAAACTAATAGTCGTCATAGGCGCCGTAGGCAAGCTCGCCGGGGCCAGGGGCAGCTGGGCTGGCCGTAGGCTGTCGCGTACAGCCCAAAAGATGCAGGAGCTAGCCGAGCAGGGAGACGCCGTCCGAGTAAGGCTAGCCTAGCACGCCCCCTTTGTCAACCATTTTTCTGAGAGCCGCGGTTCTCAGAACCTTCTGTCCGTGTATCAGCTACTCTAGAGGGTGGTGGAATGCCCCGTCAGAGAGGGCGCGGAAGCGGCTACGAGTCCTTCGTGGCCAGGTTGCTAGAGTCCAAAGGCTATTACGGAATCAGGAGGAACACTGTAAGGAGCTACGGGGAGATAGACATAGTAGCGTGGCATGCAGGGAGGAAGTACGTGTTCGAGGTCAAGCACCGCCCCTCGAAGCCCGTGACGAGGAGCGAGGTCGAGAAATTAGCCAGGAAGGCGAGGATGGCAAGGGCCATACCGGTGCTAGTGGTTTCCCACGAGACAGAGGTGACCACCATCGCGGAGAATCTCGCTAGGCAGCTGGGCGTGAAAATACGTAGAGTCAAGTACGGCTACTACGACTGGCTCTAGACGCGCATAGAGGAGAACCGGGCAGGAGAGCCGGGTTGCCTGCTCTAGACAACCCTTGGCGTAGTATCGCGGTTCACCGTATCGGTGTGTACACCGAGCACGGGCTCAGCCCAAGCCTCGTAGAGGAGTTCATGCAGGCCGCGAGGGAGGCGGGCTGCCGAGACCTCGTAGACCCGTTCGTGGGGAGCGGCGTGGTCGCCGTCGAGGCACAGAAGAGGTGCTTCCCCTTCCTGGGCGTAGACGCTGACCCGTGGAGCCTCCTCCTCGTAGCCGCGAAGACTAGGCCGCTCGACTACGACGCGTTGCTGGGCTGGGTCTTGGAGCGGCTCGGCTCGGTGGACGAGCTGGAGCCCCTAGTGCCGAGCCCCAGGCTAGAACGATACCACTCACCTAGGGTGCTCACTGCTCTCGGCCGTCTCCGCCGCCTCGTAGGAGAGGCGCCCCCGGAGTGGAGGCCCCTCCTGCTAGCAGTCCTTGGCCGAGTAGCGGCCGGGTATAGCCTGCTTCGCCGCAGCCCGGCCCCCAGGTTCCGTCGAGGCCCGGTAGAGGCTACAGGGCATGGGATCTACCAGGAGTTCGTGAGGGTCCTCCGCGGGGCCGTGGGGGATCTCCGCGGCCACTTGTTCTGCGGCCCCGTGGACCTCGTATGGGGCGACTCCACAGCATGGCTCCCAAGGAGGATCTGCGGGTTGCTGACCAGCCCGCCCTTCGCCAATAACCTGGACTACGTGAGGCATACCATGCTTGAGCTATTCTGGGCCGGCCTCGCGCATAGCAGTGGGGATCTAGGCTGGCTCCGAGGTATACAGATGCCAGCATGCGAGGCCGCGGCACGGGCCTGGAAAGAGGAGACGCGGCGCCCTTGGCTCCGCGAACTAGCCGCTAGGATACGGGGGAGCAGGGCCCGTGGCTACCGCCGCTTCCTCCTCCAGTACTTCCATGCCATGGATCAGC
>CAZIWH010000053.1:0-11925 GCA_964542985.1 uncultured Hyperthermus sp.
AGCACTTCCTCGCAAAGAAGGGCATAATGGCAGTAAGGAGAGTCAAGAGGAGCGATCTCGAGAAGCTCGAGTATGCCACTGGCGGCAAGATTGTGAGCAGTGTCCGCGACCTTACTCCCGACGACCTCGGCTTCGCCAAGCTAGTAGAGGAAAGAAAGGTTGGCAACGACAAGATGGTGTTCATAGAGGGCTGCCCCAACCCGAAGGCCGTGACCATACTCGTACGCGGTGCCAACGACATGGTGCTCGACGAGGCTGAGAGGAGCCTCAACGACGCCCTACACGTGCTGAGGAACGTGCTAAGGAAGCCCATGATAGTGCCCGGTGGCGGCGCCGTAGAGGTGGAGCTGGCGCTGAGGCTGAGGAAGTTCGCTGAGAGCCTCGGCGGCAAGGAGCAACTGGCCGTTGAGGCCTACGCCGACGCCCTCGAGGAGATACCGATGATATTGGCCGAGAGCGCCGGCCTCGACGCCCTGCAGGTGCTGATGGATCTAAGGAAGCTGCACGCCGAAGGTAAACTCTACGCTGGCATAGACGCGCTTGAGGGCAAAGTCAGGGATAACATGATAGAAGCTAACGTGATTGAGCCGATACTGGTGAAGGAGCAGGTACTGAAGAGCGCCACCGAGGCCGCAACAACTATACTGAAGATAGATGACGTTATAGCTGCTGCGCCGAAGAGCGAGGAGAAGAAGAAGGGCAAGAAGGAGGAAGAAGAGGAGTAACCCCTAGCCCCCCTCTTTTAGGGGCAACTCCGCAGCCACATCCCCCACTACGGTTCGCTGCCCCTAACTTCTACATGCTGCCCCCGTTGTCTCTTTTAGCTACTGGAGGCCACCGGGCCGCTATCCTTGGCAGGCACCGGGGAGGAGAGCCTTGGCCGAGACCAGCCTCAAATTAGAGGAGTTGAAGAAGAAGATTCGCATCGGGCCGCCATGGCTGACTAGGTTCGAACGTGCCCGTGTCATCGGGGCCAGAGCCCTACAGATAAGCATGGGCGCCCCGGTGCTGCTAAACGTCGAGGAGCTACCGGAGCATGTGCGCGAGGATCCTGTGCTCCTCGCCAAGGAGGAGCTTAAGCGCGGTACCCTGCCGATGACAATTATACGCTATACCCGGCGCGGCGACGTGCAGCCCATACCCGTTAAATGGCTCATCGAGTTAGATAAGCTGAGGCCTAGAATACACTAATGGGACCTTTCTAGGGAGGAGTATCCCTCCTCCCTGGGATAGTCATCATCTCCTCTATCTCTGCCTGCGTTACTGGCCTAGGTGGGTAGTGTTTTGGTGCCGGGTTGCCGGCTACCTAGCAGCTATGTTCTCGTTATAGCTGAGAAGCCTAAGGCTGCTCGCCGTATTGCCGAAGCGCTTGGTGGACGTAGAGCCCGTAGATGTGGTGGACGAAGAGCTGGTTACTGGCTGCTGCGCTGGCGCGGCGAAAATGTTGTCATTGCTTCTGCTGTGGGCCACTTATTTGGACTGACTACACGGGAACGTGGATTCCCAGTATTTAACTATGAATGGCACCCCCTCTGGGAGATCGATCGGAACGCCTCATATACGCGGCCGTATTTTGAACTGCTTATGCGGCTCTCGAGGCGGGCTCACCTCTTCGTTAATGCTTGTGACTACGATATTGAGGGTAGTGTTATAGGATACATGGTTATAAAATGGTTTGGCGATCCGCGGCGGGCTAGGCGTGCTAAGTTTAGCGCACTGACCCCAGAGGAGCTTAGAAGGGCTTTCTCGCAGTTAGGCCCCCTTGACTTTGACATGGTTGAGGCTGGGCTTGCACGCCACGAGCTTGACTGGATTTGGGGCGTAAATGTGAGCAGGGCACTTATGGACGCAGTTAAGGCTGCAGCAGGAAAAAAGATAATCCTTAGCGCCGGCAGGGTCCAGACGCCGACGCTGAGAGAGGCCGTTCGACGCGACCTGGAGAGGAGACTACATGCCCCTCTCCCATTCTTCAAGCTCACAGCCCGGCTAGCGCTTAGGGGCTGGTCCAAGAGCCTGCAGCTCGCAGTCTTTGAGTCAAGGAGGGAGGCCCTGGAGACTGCCAAGCTGCTCCGAAGGGGCCGGGCAGCGACGGTTAGCAAGGTAACGGAGCATAAGCACAGCATACGAAGGCCTTATCC
Source organism: uncultured Hyperthermus sp. (assembly GCA_964542985.1). Classification (GTDB taxonomy): domain Archaea; phylum Thermoproteota; class Thermoprotei_A; order Sulfolobales; family Pyrodictiaceae; genus QNYQ01. The sequence continues at coordinate 2,139 of CAZIWH010000053.1, forward strand.
CTTTAACCTTGGCGACCTACAGGCCGAGGCCGCCAGGCTTTTCGGCTACAGCCCCTACTATACGCAGAAGCTCGCAGAGGAACTTTACCTTGATGGTCTGATCAGCTACCCGCGCACCAATAGCCAGAAACTGCCTCCGAGTCTTGACGTGAGGGCCGTGTTAGAGTCCTTGGCCTCGCAGCCCAACTACCGCGGGCTCGTACACCGCTTGCTCGCCGAGAGACCCAAGCCTAGCCCAAGGAATGGCCCAAAGGACGATCCCGCGCACCCTGCTATACACCCCACCGGGGCTGCGCCACGTGACCCCCTGACCCCCCAGAAGAGGAAACTCTACGACCTTATTGTGAGGCGCTTCTTAGCAACACTGTCCTGGGACGCCCTCGTCGCTGAGACAAGGGTTCACCTCATCTTCCCCGGCGGCCTGAGCGCCGAAGTAGAGGGCAGGAGAGTCGTTGAGGAGGGGTGGCTGCTCTTCTACGACCCCTACTCTCCCCTTAGGGAGGAGCTGCTACCCCCCCTTAGGCCAGGCGACAAGGTGCCCGTGGAACGTGTCACTGTATCCATAGATTATTCCAGGCCCCTTGAGCTCTACACTAAGCTAAGCCTAGTCAAATGGATGGAGCGCGTAGGCATAGGCACCGAGGCTACAAGGGCTAGGATAGTTGAGATCCTCTTCGATCGAGGCTACCTCGAGTCGAAGGGTGGAAGGGTTAGAGCCACAGATCTCGGTATAGCTGTGGTCGAGGTGCTCGAGGCCTACTTCTCTAAGCTCGCGAGCGTTGAACTAACACGGGAATTCGAGGAGCTTCTTGAGGCGATAAGACTGGGTAAGGCTAGGAGAAGCGAGGTAGTGGAAGAGGCAAAGAAGATAGTATCATCAATGCTCCTTGAGTTCAAGGAGAAGTACATGAGAGAGGCCGGCGAGAGACTTGCCGTAGGGCTTGGCCTCCTCGCTCCGAGACGCCGCTGTAAGCTCTGTGGAAGGGAAGCAGAGAGCGGGGATCTATGCCGCTACCACGCCGCAGCAGTGAAGGCCGTGGAGGCTGTAGCGGAGGAGTGGATTAGGCGTGGCGCCGCCTCAAGCAGGGAGGAGTATCTTAGAAAGCTTTCCTCGCTGAAAGCGGCAGGCGACTATGTCCGTGAGGCTGCCAGGTACCTGCTTAGCTTGAGTTAGCGGCGTAATAGCTGAGTGAGGAGCCCTAGGTATGGTATGCGTAGAGGTGCTTTCTTCCCGCCCACGTCTACAGTGTACACGACACCCATTATGTCGCGGTAGGGTACACCGCGGGGAGGCTCTAGGCCCTGTGCCACGTCATTAACAAGGTTATTATCGCCCTTGGTTATGTAATAATATTCCACAGTTGAGCCGTTTACTATCTTTATGATTTTTACGACTCTGTGTATCACTAGACGGTGCTCCATGGGGCTCAAGTACACCACTATGTCCCCGATCTTTATCTTATCTGGCGGGGGCCGATGGATGAGCACCAGGTCACCACTGTAAAGAGTGGGTATCATGCTATTGCCTTCGACTATGACAAGAGGCGTTTTGACGTTTAGAGCTGTCCGGAGCACCAGCACGGAGACTACCGATACAGCTACGGCTGCGATTACCACTCCTGCTAGCACCGCGAGCCTGCGCTCCATGTCTCCTTCACCGGCTGCACCGGCTAGTCCTCGTCTATGTCTATCTCTATAATCTCGCCTTCGCGAGGCTGCGGCTTCTCCTCCTTTATCTCCGCCTTCTTGCTACCAGTTTCTACCTCAACCTCGCTGCCTCCGACTTTTATCTTAGAGATTACCGCGCGCCACTTGTGGCCACAGTTGGGGCACACGAAGCTGCCCATCACCGTTATTGTCACACGGCCCTTAGAGTCAGGGAAGGGTGAGACCAGCTGCCATGTCTTGACGGGTTCTGTTCTCGTCCCACATCGGGGACAGATATAGGGGTCTCTGCGGCGCCTCCTTGGCACTTCGGGTCCCTCCCCTCCATGCCTGCGGGCCGTGAGCCTCTTGAGACTTATAGAATATTCTCCACCTCTATTCGCGGGTTTAGCCCCCGGAGTGCGTCAAGCAGCACTGCGACCATATTGTTTATCGTTGCTGGCCTGGGCTCTGAGCCCGCTATGGGCGCCACCACTAGGATGTTTAGCCGGCTGGGAGCTGCAGAGAGGACTCTCACAGTGACGTCACGTACCCTTACCACTATGCGTGCCTCGTCAAGCTTACTCTTGATAGTCTTCTCTATCTTCCTTATAGCTTCTTGCAGCTGCTCCTCCTTGGGTCGGTCAATCTCTATGCGGAGAGCAATGTTTGTCTGAACGTTTACCAGGTGAACTACCGGCTCTCCGATCATCACGTAGTTCGGTATGTAGACTATTCTTCCACCAATTGTTCTAAGCTTAGTGTACATAGGGTTTATCTCGAGAACCTTGCCCTTTATGCCTAGGTTCTTAAGCTCTATTAGCGTCGCCCCGCGGTATGCCTGCCTTTGCAGCAACATAACATAGTAAGCTGTGATATTCGCTATCAGCTTCCAGTTCGAGAAGAGTATTGCTGCCAGTACTATGAGAAGTACATATATTATTTCATTTGCATTCGTTATGAGGTAGAGAGCGCTTACACCTACAATAGTGTAGACCAACAGCGATAGCAGCTTGTATATTTGCTCAACTATTGTCGCTGAGAGTATTTCGCGTCGCTGGAGCCTTGCAAGGACTACCTTGACTATGAGCAGAAGTATATAGGCAGAGAGGAAGAGTATTATGACCTCGAGCATCGGCATAAATAGCGCCTTCTTTACACGCACCACGAACCCTATGAGCCTCGAGTACACTTGCGTGGTGTTGAGAACCTCTGCCACGGCTTTTGCGCCTCCCTCTCCACCGGGCCTCAGCTGCCTCTAGCGGCCAGGTCTCAGGAACCTTTTATCTGAACGCCTCTAGGAATTCTTCTATGAGGTCGTCCCTCACGAGGGCTATTATTTGATGACCCGCTTCCAGCCTTATCAATTCACCCGGATCATGGAATTCCTTACCGTCAAAGACTGCTAATATTTTAACTCCATGCTTGGGGTACTTTATATCGTCTAGCAGCTGCCCCTCGGCGCTGCTGCCCTCCGCTATGGTTATTGTTACCAGGTGGAAGTTGCCGACAAACACGGGAACGAGTTCAACTACATTGTACTTACCTTCTATTATCCCCTCTATTATCGAGCCTATAACGTGGGGCTCCACTACTACCTGCTCCGCGAGCCCCACTCTCGTTAGTATATGCGCAACTTTCGTATCTCTAACCTTGACGACGACACGAGGGACTCCATACTCCCTTGCTATCAAGGCAACGAATAAGTTGACCTCGTCTCTGTTCGTGGTCGCGACTACTACGTCTATGCTTGAGAGGCCTACCTCGTCGTAAACTGAGGGATCTGTAGCGTCCCTCACGTAGGCCGCGACGTCAGCCTCCTCTGCTAGGTGGCGTGCTTTCTCCTCATCAACTTCTATTACTATTACTTCATGGCCCTTCTCGGAGAGGCTCTTTGCGAGCAGCGAGCCGAGCTTACCTGCCCCTATGATTAGTATGCGCATTTATCCTGGCACCAGCTTGGTATCACAGCTCGGTTAGGGGGTGTCCTTAATGGCTTTACCAGCAGGCGATGACCCCTTCCTTATCAGTAGGGTTAAGGCTCGGTGGATTCTAGACTCTCGTGGGAACCCCACTGTCGAGGTTGAAGTTAGAACGCAGAGTGGAGGCTTCGGCCGCGCTGCTGCGCCCGCAGGCGCATCAAAGGGAAAACATGAGGCTTTGGAACTGCGTGATAGAGGCCGCGAGTTCCTGGGTAAGGGTGTAAGCAAGGCTGTCTTCAATGTCAACAATATTATCGGACCTAGACTCGTGGGCTTGGACTCAAGGAAGCAAAGGCTCGTAGATTCTATAATGTGCAGGCTCGACGGCACTCCAAACAAGTCTAGACTCGGAGCCAACGCTATCGTTGCAACATCGATAGCTGTTGCTAAGGCTGCCGCTTCTACTGCTGGGCTCCCTCTCTACGTCTACCTCGGAGGCTCGTCGGGAACGGTTATTCTTCCAACACCACTGCTTAACATTATCAATGGTGGAGCGCATGCCGGGAACGACCTGGCCTTCCAAGAGTTCATGATTGTGCCACTGGGTGCTGACACGTTTGCTGACGCGATGCGCATAGCCTCTGAGGTCTACCATGTACTCAAGCAGTATCTTAAAGAGAAATACGGGGCTGACGCCATTAATGTTGGAGACGAGGGCGGCTACGCACCCCCGATGAAGCATAACCGTGAAGCCCTAGATGCACTCATGGAAGCGATAAGGCGAGCTGGGTACAGCCCCGGAGAGGACGTCGGGATCTCGCTTGACGCTGCTGCCTCGCATTTCTACGACGAGAAGCGAGGCGTGTACATTGTGGATAGCAAGGAGTTTGATGCAGGTGCTCTGCTTGAATACTATGAAGCACTTGTCGACGAGTATCCACTGCTTAGCATAGAGGATCCTTTCTATGAGGAAGACTTCAACTCCTTTGCCGAGATGACACGACTGCTTGGCAAACGTATACTAATAGTTGGAGACGACTTATACGTTACTAATATCGAGCGGCTCAGGAGAGGCATAGAGGTTGGAGCCACCAATGCTGTGCTGCTCAAGGTGAACCAGATCGGAACCCTAACCGAGGCTATCGACCTCTACCGTGCCGCTGTGAGTAGAGGAATGAAGGTCATAGTTAGCCACCGCAGCGGGGAGACCGAGGATACCACTATAGCACACTTGGCGGTCGGGCTTGCCGCAGGCCTGATAAAGGCCGGAGCCCCGGCGCGGGGCGAGAGGACTGCAAAGTACAACGAGCTTCTAAGAATAGAGGAGGAGGCTGCAGGCTCTACTCTCTACGCTGGCATCTACGGGTTCCGCGGCCTCGACGGACTCTACGCATCCAACCCGCTCTACTAGCTGCAGCAGGGGCGAGTGGCCCTCGGTTTCCCTTTTACTCCCCCTTGCCTCACCGGGTTCTTCGCGCTCTCAGCGTGGTGCGCTATGCGGCGGCTAGCACTTGTCGCCACCACCACCCCGTGGGGACTTCGGCGTGCTATTGAGGAGCTCGGTGACGCTCTATATCCGCGCGACCCTGGGGTTATTGCTGAGGCTGATGAGGGGGCAGGCTCAACCATCTATGTGTTGAGCATCTTGGAGCCTTGGGTTGCTTTCAGGCTTGTTGTCGCCGAACCTCCAGCCTATGTGAAGCGGCTCGTTCCAGCTGAGCACGTGCTCATGCCCGGGGAAGATTGGGTTGGTGAGGTTGTTGAGGCTATTGTTCCGAGACTTGGATGCGAAAGAGAGGTCTGGATTGAGGTTAAGCCTCGTGGCTACTTCGTAGCTGATAATGAGCGTACCGCTGCTAAGCGGCTAGCGGAGGCTCTTAGGCTCCGGGGGGTGCATGCTAGGAGAAGGTCACGCCTAGTGCTTAAAGTCGAGGATACGCGTTATGGCATTGCCGTAGCGCTGCTTGAGGGCAGAATTGACAGGATTAGTTTCTGGAGAGAGAGGAGACTTATGGGCTGAAGCAGCGAAACTATTAGTGAGTATTACTCGGTTTGTGTTTGATGGGGTAGGCCGAAGCTATGAGCACGACACGCGACATTATTGAAAGTGTTGTAACAAGGCCTAGTGTGTTCAAGAGCAAGGAGAAGCTCTACCCAGAGTATGTGCCGCCGCGCCTGCCTCACCGTGAGGAGCAACTGGCTGCACTGGCGTCATATTTCCGTACTCTCCTGCTAGAGCCGGGTAGTATCTCACAACGCGTCCTACTCGTCGGCGGAATAGGCACCGGGAAGACCGTGACCGCACGGAGGTTCGGGATAGACTTTAGAGGTATCGCGCGGTCACGTGGGCTTAACCTTGAGTACGTGCACGTTAACTGCCATCGCGATCGAACGCTCTATCTCGTGATACAAGAGGTTGCTCGACAGCTGAGGATACCTATACCCCAGCGAGGTCTCTCCGCACAGGAGATGTATAAGATAATACTTAAACACCTCGAGAACAAGGACATGTATGTTATAATAACTCTTGACGAGTTTGACTACTTTATAGATGTTGCTGGAAACGATGCTGTCTACTTCCTTGTCCGGACATACGATGAATACCCATACTTCACCAAGAGAGTAAACTTCGTGTTCATAACACGGAGCCTTACAAGCCTCGGCCGACTCGACTCCGCGACGGAGAGCTACCTTATAAGAAACATTGTCCACTTCAAGCCCTACACCTCTGACGAGCTATACAACATACTTGAAGACAGGGCAAGGGAGGCATTCTACGAGAACACAATAGAGGATGATGTGCTTCACTACATAGCCGACATAGTTGGAGTAGACAAGGGAGGCAGCGGTAATGCCAGGCTCGCGCTCGAGATACTCATGCTTGCAGGCGACGTAGCAGACCAGGAGAACTCCCCTAAGGTGACCGTGGATCACGTGAGGAGGGCCTACATGAAGGCCGACCCCAACCTGCTGATAATGGTTAACGAGTACATAAGCCACCTAAATCTTCATCAACTACTGCTTCTACTAGCCATAATAAGGGCGTTGAGAGCGACAAGCGAGCCCTACGTACGTATAGGGCTCGTCGAGGAAGAGTACCACAGTATCTGCGAGCTATACGGCGAGAGACCGAGGAAGCACACCCAGGTCTACGAGTACGTAAACGACCTCAAAAAGAGAGGCATAATAGAGGCGAGAGTCTCGGGCAAAGGCTATCGCGGCAAAAGCACACTGATAGGCATAAACGTTGGGCCACTTGATGCTCTAGAAAAGTATGTGCTTGAGCTAATAGAGATGAAACGTGGCGCGCCGGGAGGCTGAGGTGACTTGAGCCACCAGGATCCGACCGAAGTGTTACTTAGCAAGGCTAAGATGAAGATACTCGTAACATTGGCCCGGACAGGGCGCTTAAACATCACAAGACTTGTGAAAGCCACTAGCCTTAACCATGCCACCGTGGAGCGGCATCTACGAGAACTCCTGGAAGCTGGCATTATTATTGAGGAGAGAACCGGGCGTCTGCGGTTCCTCGAGCTTAATACTAGTAACCCTATAGCCCGCTGCCTTATCCTACTCTACCAGGGTGAGGGTGGTGCAAAAACCAACGATGGTAGATATTTCGAGTAAAAAAGTTGTTTACCGCGAGGCAGTGGCTTATGGCCGTATCAAACTGCGTCCAAGCACTATCGCTGCCATTAAGGAGGGGCGAGTAGAGAAGGGGGATCCGCTCACTGTCGCCGCTATAGCTGGTATACTTGCTACTAAGCAGACGCCTATACTCATACCGATGTGCCACCCTATAGAGATAACTAAGATTGACGTTGACTGCTTCATAGAAGATAATGAGCACGTAGCATGCAGGGCTAGGGTTAAAGCCGTAGCACGTACGGGCGTGGAGATGGAGGCCTTAACGGCGGTCAGCATCGCGTTACTCAACGTATGGGATATGGTGAAGAAGCTGGAGAAGGACGAGAGCGGGCTTTACCCCTACACAAGGATAGAGGAGATACGCGTAGAAAGCAAGATAAAACGCGAAATATAGTGCGGCTAGAAGAGAGTTGTCTGGTGGCCTCCGCTACGGCGTCTACGCCTACTGCTTCTACCCCTCACAGATCTTGAAGAGCTTCTCCTCCTGCGGCTCCTTGTGCTTGTTGCCCCACCAGCTGTCTCGACACCGTGAACTGTCCTAGCTGCCGCGGCAGGCTTAGCCGAACCCACCTCAGCAGGCTTCTCAAGCCTCATCAGCAGCATGTTCATGTGTTCCTTGACCTCATTGTAGCCAGGCCCAGCAAGCAGCTTAACCATGTTATCAGTCAAGTTGTATGCAACCGCTATCCTTGCGGCATAATCCGGCCTCTCCTCAAATATTATCCTGAGGAAAGGCATAACTTCTGTTATGAAACGCCTCTTGGATGTAAGCAGCCTCTTAGACATCGCCTCAGCCAGGGCGTTTCTTATCTCGCGTAGCTCCTTGGTCCTCGCCATCATCAGTATGCGCTGTGGGAACTGATACTTGGCCCAACGGAATTTGCTCTTCTTCCTGGCCAGCGCTACACCTGGACCCACGAGGTCAAAGAAGTACGCTAGAAGATCCCAGGCCCCGCTGCGCCGCGCCCTTGCAAGCATCATGTCAGCCCTCGAGAGCGACTCGTAGGCACGCCAAATGTCCTCAGGATCACTGAACTGATGAGGAATATTCTCGTTTATCCATTGAAGCAGCGTATCATAGTCTAGGTCCGTGTGCGTGACTGCACGCTTCGCCTGCCAAGCATACTTTGACATGAACAAGTGGCGAAGCATCTCCCACGGCGAATACTGGCGGTCACGCGACACCAGCACACCACGCACAATGCTTACCGTGACCTTGCCATAACCCTCAGCTATAGCCTGTAGATCGTTTATCGCAGAGCGGAGATCACCCTCGGAGCGCTGAGCTATGAGCTTCAGCGCCTGATCCTCGCACTCTATGCCCTCAAGCTTACATATTCTCTTAAGCGCCATTATTACATAACGCTCTGAAAGCCTATTGAAAGGAATCATTAGTGATGCGTCCCTCAAGGGCTTCAGCTTCTGATCCCACGGATCATTAGCAGTCATCACTATGGGATGCTTGGTAACTTTTATCAGCTCGAGTATGGCGTCTATGGCGCCACGGTCGGCCGTGCCGGATATGCCATCAACTTCGTCTAGGAGTATTATTTTCCTGCGACCGAAGAGACTCATCTGCGTTGCGGCAACCTTTGCTATGCGCTCAATGTCCTCCTTCCTACGGAAATCCGATGCGTTCATCTCTATTAGCTCAAGCCCATACTCATGCGAAGCTGCCTCAACCAGACTGGTCTTACCGACCCCGGCGGGGCCATAAAAGAGGGCCGCCTTCTTCTCGGGCGGCGTACCGGAGAGCCACCTCTTAAGCCACGGTATGAAGAGCTTCTTGGCTTGCTCCTGGTCCACAACATCCTCGACGCGCTTAGGCCTGTACTTTATTATCCATGGCAAGTGTTTCGTGGCCAAGATATGCTGCCCCTCGCTAGCTTGATGACTTCAGCTTCTGCCCAAGAAGGGCCAGCCACGCGAGGAATGCGTTCAGCTGTATCTCGTCATCAGCCCCCTGCACCAGGCGGTACTGTATCTCGCCTGTATAGTCGGCTATCATTACACGGACATCCTCGGGTATCTTCATCTCCGAGCTGAATATCTCCTTGTGTATCTGCTTGACCACATCCGTGCCACTAAGACCATAGTTTATCATGAGTACGCGCAGCTTGTCCCTGGCTCGAAGGAAGTCACCATTGAGTGCTAGTATTATCACTTCGCGGATCTCCCTGGGATGCGCGAGGCCCACAACCTTGTAGACCATTTCCGGCGTGACTGTTCCTATCGCCGCCGCGGCTTGGAGTATGTTTATCGCTCTCCTCATGTCTCCCTCGCTAACCTCATAGATAGTCTCGAGACCCTCTATGGTGTACTTGCAGCCCTCTTGCTCGCATATCCACTTAAGCCTAGCTATGACATCCTCCTTCTTTAGCGGTGTGAACCTGAATATCGCACACCTAGACTGGATAGGCTCTATTATCTTGCTCGGAAAGTTGGCTATCAGTATAAATCTCGTGGAAGCAGTATACATCTCCATGAGCCTTCTTAGTGCTTGTTGCGCGTCCGCTGTCATGTTGTCAGCCTCGTCTAGCAACACTATCTTGAAGGGTACATTAGGGGGCGTC
>CAZIWH010000054.1:0-11783 GCA_964542985.1 uncultured Hyperthermus sp.
TGAGTGAGCCTCGCTATCTCTCTGTTATAGGCGTCAAGAAGCTTGCTGAGGGAGGCGCGCTCCTCACGGACAATCTCCACCGCCTTACTGTGCCCAACTTCAACATAGATGTTGAGGCCAGCATGCACTATCACCTTTTCGAGAGGCTTTAGCTCGCCGCGGGCCAGTACCTTCGCCCTAGGATCCAGGGGTACGAGCACGTCACTGCTGCCCTCTTTGAGGTCAACGAGGGCCTCCTCCAGTGCGCTGAGCTGGAGCAGCCTAGCCTCTATCTCGGCTGCAGCCACTTGGAGCTTCTCTATCTGCTCCTCTAGGGCGCTGAGCTGGGCCAGCGCCTCCTCAAGGGTTATGCCCTGCTGGCTCAATCCTTAACCCACCTTGTCAGGTTGGCTAGTGCAAGGAGGTTGCGGTCCTCAACCTCCTCGGGTGGCACTTCGACTACGCGCTCTACCACTATGTGGTACCGCTTTATCTTATGGTTACTGCCCAGCTCCGACAGCACCTTCTCGAGCGCATGCTCTGGCTTAACCGCGCGGACGTACTTCTTGAACTTCCACCACTCGGGCATTTTGTGCGGCCTTAACAGCATCCGGCCCTCAACTAGGTAGAACTTCACGTCGCCCATTGCCGCTCCCCCTCCTCGGCCGGCGCCGCTTAGTCTGCTAGTCTTAAGGCTTGCTGAATCCTCATAAGCTCGGGGCCTGTGGTCTCGTCGCCCACGATTGCCCCCTTGTTGTTAGCCACGAGACCCGCCTTGACGAAGTAGAGGCCGAAGTTAACCGTGGCTGTAGCGAACTCCACGCCGAACAAGTTGCCCAGCATTCTCAGCTCATCCTCGCCCACACCGGGGTGAACCACGCCACCCTTGTCGGTAACCACAACCATCGAGCCCACAGTCGTTATGTCCGCCAGGGGCCGCTGCGCCACCACCTCAACACCCAGAACCTCCTTGATCTTATCTAACGCCGTACGGGATATCAGGGGGGACACTAGGGCAGCCCTACTGTTGGCTGCTATTAGGTTGCCCAGGGCCGTTTGGCGTACCTCGAGTATCTCGACCTTCATCTTGCCGGACAGCTGGCTCCTAAGCTCGTCGTACTCTTCGGGCTTAACTATCCTGGGCAGCAGGAGGCCACGGTCATTGCCCGCCACCATAACGCCGTTGATTATCATGTCCGCTATCCGGGCCTCTATCACCTCGACCTCGAGTACCTCCGCTATCCTCTTCTTATCCTTCTCAGTTATCGTTGGCGGAACGAGAGCGACCCTATTGTTCGCAAACACGTAGACGCCGACATTGGGGTTGCCGTGAATATTCATCAGCTCTATCAAGGCACTACACCACACACGCCGTGCTGAGCATAGCGCCCCCGCATTCGGCGGGGGCCACCGGCCCAGCCTCTAGGAGCCGACCAGGGCCGGGAATAAGAAGAGAGCCTCCCACGTGGCCGCGGCTAGCGAAAAGGATTGCCTAGCGTGCGGCTTACGCCGCCTTGGCTGCGGGCTTGGAAGCCTTGGGCTTGTAGAGTTTCACCTTGATAAGGCCACTCTCCTCATCTTTGACGGCCTTGACAGTTATCCTTCTCGGCGGCTTCTCTATCCCCCTACTCCATATGTACTCGTTAACCTCGTTGTATATCACTACGTCGTTCTCATCGACGCCGAAATGTCTAGCTATGAACCTGCGAAGGTATCTAACTGCACGGGCCGCACGGTTAGTCCTCCTACCCCAATATATGCGGCCAAAAGAGATAGTATAGACCATCTCCTTCTTCTCCTTGGGCACTATGTGTCACCCCGCGCCACCACATCTTACACCTTGAGCTTTACCCTCCTCCAGTGCCTCCTCTTCGGGTGGTCACGGAACTTCCTAGCAGTCTTCACCACTACCCATAGGGGTACTGCACGGTTCTGCTTGAACGCCTTGGCGAGGCGCAACTTCTTACCCAGCGGCTTGAAGTGCGCCAACCTGCCGGCACCTCCCCGTTACCCGGCGTCCCGGCTCCCTGGCGGCGGCCAGGCAGGGGCTGCGGGGACTTAACTCCTCTCCTCCCCGGCTGCAGCTACTTCCTCTTGAAACGTATCCTAGGCTCCCTGTGGGTACGTTCATAGACCGCCGCTAGCAGTCTCTTGACAACGTCCTCGCCAACAGGAGGACGCAGCTGACCAGCCTGCACCAGCGCTATGATGTTATCTTCGACAATCTTCGCCAGCTCGGGGCGAACCAGCTTAACGTTAGCCAGCCGCTCCCTCGCCTCCGGGGTAAGTATCGCGCGGAGGAGCGCCTCCCTGCGCGCAGCCTCCTCCTGCTGCCTCCTCCTAAGCTCCTCCTCCATCTGGAGCCTGCGCTGCAGCTCAAGGAGCTTCTTCCTCTTGATAGCCTCAAGTTCCTCGTCCCAATACTCGCTCACAACCGCTCACCCCGACCGAGAAGGGAGACCCCCGGGGGCTAGAAGCGTGGCGACTAAGCCCCGGATAAAGAGCTAGCCCGAGGAGACTCCAGGCGGGGAGCCCCGAGGAGGCCCTAGGAGGAAGAGTTATTCGAGATACTTCTTGAGCTCGGGGTTCTTCTCGGCCAGCTCCTTCATTATCTCGTAGGCGGTGTTGTCTAGGAGGCTGCGGCCCTTGTCGGTTAGCACGCGGCCCTTGCCCCTTATCCTGCGTACTAGGCCGGCACGCTCAAGCTGCTGGAGCACCTTCCTTATCGCGCTACCGCCGGCCTTGGCGAAGTGCTCGGGGGCCACGCCCCTGTTAACGCGGCCACCGTACGCGGTGCGGAGCCTCTCGAGGCCGACCGGGGTGCCATGCTTGTAGAGCTTTCTGAGAAGGCTGGCCGCCCTATAGTACCACCAGTCGGGATCCTCCGGGGGCCTCTCCTTGTGCATGCCGGTCTTGGCGTAGTAGGCCCAGGCGGGGGGCCTTATCTGGGGCATCTTGCGCAGCTTCTCCGCGAGCCTCTCTATGAGCATGTCCGCGGGAACCTCTAGCGCCGTGACCACGGCTTCCTCTCCCCACTCTTCCTGCCGCGGCCCGGCCAGCCCCGTATATTACCCCTGCGGGGGCTCCCCCGTACCCCTCCCTTTGCACTCCGCCTCTTCTCAGGCGGCAGGTAGAGGACGAAGGTCCGGCCGCGCACGTCCAGGAGCCAAGCGCCCAGTCTGTCGGCCACATGCCTGGCCAACTCACGCCTATCCATGTCGGTAACCTTTATCGCAGTCTTAAGCGCCTTGACCTTTACAACACCCTTGTCCTCAAGCCTCCTCCTTATCTCCTCGAGCACCGAGTCAGTGACACCCTTCTTGCCTATGATCACGTCCGCGGAACCCTGTTGCGCCTCCTCCTTAAGCCTTCTCAGCCTCTGCCCCAGCCCCATAGCCTCGGGACACCCGGGCAGCCAGAGACCCGAGACAGCCCCCTATATCCGGGGCCTCCTCAGATGCATGCGCCTAACATAGCCACAGTTCAAGCAGGTTATTGAGACCCTTACTATTCGGCGCTCGCTGTGGAGCCTCACCCGGGCCGAGAGCCCGGGCACCAGGGGGAGGCCACAGTTCTTGCAGACCCCGAGACGGAGGAACCTGGGCTTCCTCATCCTAGCCGCCCTGCACAGCTCCAGGGCCTGCTCAACTAGGAGCCTCGAGAGCTCAATGTCCCCTCTGCGCAGTTCCTCCACCGCAGCCGCGTAGAGCTCACGGCACCCCCTCCTAGCAGCCTCCCTTGCCAGCTGCCTCAGCCTCCTCTGCTGCACCCCAGAGCCCCCATGTCGGCGTAGGCGGCGACCCCTATAGAGCCGGCCTCCCGTCTCTCGGACAAAGACCCCTGGGGGTGTAGGGGTGCGTCGGCTGACGCTGATGCTCTCGGATGCGCCTCTGGAGACTGTGCCCCGGCAGCTCTGGGGGCACCCCAGTGTCGCGGGCTACGCTAGGAGGAGGGGGAGGCCGCCGTACCGGACGCTTCTCGACGCCTCGGTGCACTGGCAGGCGATGAAGAGGCTGCCGGGCAGGGAGAGGAGGGGGAGACCCGACATAGTCCATGTGGCGCTGCTCCTGGCCCTTGACTCCCCGCTCTGCCGTGGCGGGGGCTGCAGGCTCTATCTCCACACGGTTGAGGACAAGGTCATAGAGGTAGACCCGTCTACGAGGCTTCCGAGGAGCTATCAGAGGTTCATTGGGCTCATGGAGCAGCTCCTCATGGAGGGCACGGTGCCGCCGGCCGCGGAGAGGCCGTTGATGAAGGTCACCAGGCTCAGCCTAGGCGAGGTCGCCGGAAGCTCACCTGTGGTCATGTGGAGAGGCGGGGGCGAGGTCGGGCTCCGCGAGGCTGCGAGGATAGCCCTGGAGTCCGGCGTCCTTGTCGTCCCCCTGGCTCCTCGGGGCTCCGTCCCGGCTACGGCCAGCGCACTCCCCGGCCGCCACCTCTACCCCAGAGGGCTTGGGGATGCTGAGCCCTGGACGCTGCTCTACCACCTCTTGGTGGCCGTGGAGGAGGAGGCAGGGCTACTGGGGTAGCGCCACCCTCATTACCGGCCCGCCGCCGCGCGAAGGGCCGTTGACGGGCAGGAGCCGTGTGGGCGGCCGCCTTCAGCGCGTGGCCTCTCAGCAGGTTCGAGCAGAGCCCCGTGGTTAACACTCTCCTCGGCCTCGGCACTGTGCTCCTGGTGCTCTTCCTCATCGCGCTCAGCCTCGATGAGGCGACCAGGCTCCGGAGGTTCCTCGGGGCGCTCCTCCTCCTAGTCCACTACAGCTACATAGCGAGCTACGCAAGGGCCTACGGGCTCACCGTCCACCTCTACCCGCTGCTTGATGTGTTCACCGACGCCAAGGGCCATGCCTCGGCCGTGCTGGACGTTGGCCAGCTGATGATTATCTATCTGGCCGCCTCTCTCTTCCTGGGGCGCCGCAAAGCCGCAGCCGCAAGAAACATAAACCCCTCCTCAGGTGAAGGCCCCGAGATGGAAACGCCACGGCCGGGAAACCCCTAGCTGCGCGGGGCACGCGCGTGCCGCGGTAGTATAGCCCGGCCAAGTATGCGGGCCTCTCGAGCCCGTGACCCGGGTTCAAATCCCGGCCGCGGCACCACCTCATCCCTCCTCCTATAACCCGCACCCATCAATCCAGACATGTCCCTCACCAGCCTCACTAATAGTTCTGCCAGATCCCGAGGCTAGGTGCTCCAGCACACTGCTACATCCCACCCCGTCAGCAGCCTCGATAATGACTTGCGGCTTCCTTGAGAATCCAGGGGATAAGTACCCCAAGCCTACCCAAGAGCCTTCCGGGAGTCTAGAAGCGGGCCTACCCCTCTGTCGGCGCGGCGCCTGAGGGAGAAGGGCTGAAGAGCCGTGAGCATTACCTACTATTCCAGGAGGGGTAAGGAGCGCTGTGGGGTACACTGTGAGCATCCCGGCGAGGCTTGTCAAGGCTATCCGGGATCGCGGCTTTAACGTGGAGGCGTTCGTTGTAGAGTCGCTAGAGAAGAGCCTGGAGCTGGATCCCGTGGAGGAGCTGGAGACCCGAATGGATGTTACAGAGCACATGCTCCGGAGGGCGTGGGAGGAGTTGGAGCGGGGCGACCCGGTGCAGGCCTCGGAGAAGCTCTACAAGGCAGCCGAAGAGTGCATAAAGATACTTGCATGCCTGGAGAACCTGGATGAATATAGGAGGGCGTGAGAGGAGGGAGGCTGGCGGCCACGCCTTCTAGCCAGGGCTGCGAGGAGGCTAGCAGCGAGGCTCGGCGCAAGCCCCGTCCGCGGGGCATGGGAGGAGGCATATGAGCCCCACGTCCACGGGTTCCATGAGCACACACTAGGCGTAAACGAGGTAAAAGCAGGGGTACCGGTTATCGAGAGGCTCCTAGCCTACACCAGGGGGAAGCTCAAAGCCGAGACCAGGATGACGGAGACTCCACAATAAATACTGCCAGCAACTAGAACAATGCAGTAATACGATAAAGCTTCTTAACCTACTTAACCTACTAGGCATAGCTGGCACCGTGCCCCGAGATTCCTCGCAGAGCCCCGAGCGAGGCATGCTGGCACATATAACCCGCGTCCCCTTCACCCATACGAGCGTCTAACAGACTCCTTACGGACTCACGCTCTTCTAGGTTGAAGGCCTAGCGTAGCTCGGAGGAAGCTAGGGGCGTCGGCCCTAATGCTATTATCTAAACGACACCAATATATTAACCGGACATTCTGGGGTCGCAGCGCTATTCCCCGAATACCGTTGTACCTCTATATGAATGTAACACCTCATCGCCGATAGTACGACCGTTCGTCCATATCGTTTTTACAGTGCAGAGCCCAGACTTTTTTCAATCGAATTTTAGTTTTCTGTACTCTTGTCAAGGAGGAGATTAGGACTTTACTTCGTATAAGTTTTAGCCTAAAGAGGGAAGGGGCTGCTACCGTGGCTAGGTACGTCTGTAGGCGCCAGCTTGCTGCCGACGTAATCCTAGCCCTTGTGTTAGCGTCGTTGCTCTACATCACAATCGCGTTCAGCTCTACGGGTTTTCTCGCTCTTTGGCGCGTGAAACTTAGAGGCGTCAACCATGTCCTTTGCGGCAGCAGCAATGGGCACTTCTACGTGATTTATAGGCAAGGGAGTACTGTCTACATTGCTTCTATAAATAATGCCCTCGGTTATATAGAGTATAGCAAGCCTATTTTGAGGGGCAACTACGTTGCGGTAAGCTGCGCTATGCACAAATCCCATATAGTTGCATTAGTGTTTCATTTCGATAAGTATGACCTCATCGATTCGTATTACTTAGTAAAGACACGTACGGACTCGCCAAACCACATGAAGATGTTGAGGATACCTATGCCAGCCTTAAATAAGGCGTGTCCGCCTGGAGAGGGCTGCGGCACTAGCCTCGGCGTGGCAAGTAACGGCGATACTAATGGAGTCATACTAGAGTCTTCCGTAGATGACATCATTAAGGGGACTAGGGTTAGCAAGTTGTATATTTGGAGCTACTTCCCGGACTGGAATGGTGTATTGACGGTAAACGTGACAGCTACCCAGCAGGGGAATTGTACTGTTAAGGCCGGTGCGTTATCGATTCCTAAGGGCGTGTGGCTGTGGCGTCAAATCCTATCGTTGAGTAGCCCGGCCTGCTCCCCTAGAGCGTTGGTGCCATTCAATAGGAGCATAAAGGCTGCACACGATTACGTTATCCTAGATATACCTGCAGTGGTTAAGGGTTCTAGAAGGCTTGTAGAAATCAGCATATCTACATACGGCTCTGTAGAGGCTGCTCTAATATATTCTAGCGGTAGATTGAGGCGTCCGCCTTCTTCGGAGCTTAACAGCTTATTGATAAGAGTTGAGGAGTTGCTTGAGAGGCGTGATATTACGCATAACAGCATATTATTTCAGCCCGTGCTTTTGCGTAGGGTGGGCCAGCATATCTTCATGGTTATTGATGGTGACGATGCGCCTGGATATGGCCAGGCTACTATTCTTGCTGTAGCCGATGCCCGTACGAGTGCAATTGAGTATCTCCGTGTTCTATGGAGCGGTAGGCCCGATGGTTTACTCGTGTCGCATAATACTGTCTATGTTGTCACGTGGGAATGGAGCCATTATTTCCATTACTCAGACACATACTATCTGTATAAGTTTGTCCTTGTAAGGCCTCTGTGGGCCCCCGTATATACCTACTTACTGCTGTCTACTTACTGGCACGGCAACCCCGCCGTCCTGCTATTGCTCGTTGCCTCAATAACTTTTGAGAAGTATAGGTCACTGCTTAAGAAGCTTAGTGAGCTAGAGGCCGAGGAGCCTGGCGAAGGCGAGGAGCGATAGGACGCCGAGTATGTCTGCTATGCTTGTCAGGAGTGGGGCTAGGACGTTGTCAGGATCGAGGCCTACACGGAACGATACTATGGCCATACAGTAGGAGATTATACTTATCACTACGGCGAGAAATATTCCGCCAAGAAGTATGGCTGCGAAGATCTTAGCTGTGACCAGGGCTGTAGCTGCCACCTTGTATATGTTCACTGCTGCGCCCATCATCCCAAGCGAGGTAAAGACTACCGCAGCATGTACTAGATTCACCAACAGCTGCTCCACAGTCCATTTTGTGGGCGGGTAGCAGCGTGGCCTCATAGTCCCGAGATGGAGCCTAGTTGCCAGCCTTGCTGAGAACCTGCAAGCTATGGCACCCCCATCCTCTAGGAAGGCCGGTACCACGACGAGGAGGCCGGGCCACTTGAAGAGGCTCGCCGTGTTGTCTACGAGTATTGCCCCGGCTGCCGCGCTGAAACTGGTGGCCAGGAGTATCACGGCTAGATTTTCTTTAACTATTCTGGCTGCCCTGGCGGCGTCCGGTCCGCCGCGTCGCATCAAGTAGGCGAAGAGGCCGGCTGCGGCTGACAGCGAAGCAGCGATGAACAATATGCGGGCAGGGGCTGGGATGCGTATAGCAGCCTCATAGCCAAGCACTATTGATGGTATTGTAACCATGTCGCCGAAGAGCGTCGCTATAGGGGATACGAGGTTGTCAGGGTCGAGGCCACGGTGGAACGAGTAGACCGCGAGCCACGTCACTGCCGGAACCATAAATACTGCAGCCGCGATAGCTGAAGCCAGAGCTATGAACACTATATCCAGCAGGGAGACATCCGACCCATGGACGAGGCTTGAGAGTATGTATACTATGAAGCCTATCCAGATGTTAACCGTCACCATAAGAAAGAAGAGCGCGTAGAGTTCGCTCTTCCGGTGCCTCTTGTAGAGGCCGAGATGGAGTAGTGTCCCGAGCCTGGAGCCGTAGCTACTGTAGACGTCGCCCCGGGCGTCGCTGGCGGCGGGGAGCAGTCCAAGGAGGAACGGATTGGACCTTATTATCGGCTCGAACACGACGGCGAGGAAGAACCCAGAGATGTAGTCACCTAGGTTGCAGAGCATCAGGGAGCCCAGCCCCTCACGGAGATCCTTCCTCGACTCCCCGCTGAGCCTCAGTAGCCTCCTCATGGCTATCAGCGACGCTCTCCTCGTCGCCCGGCGCCCCCGGGCCTCTGTCTCGTGGCGCAGAGGCTCCACCGCCTCCTGGGGGTCTTAGTTTTAAGGGCGTCCGGGCTCCGGTGTCCATACCAGTTCGTCGTGGAGGGCAGCCTGGGAGGATGAGCGCTGAGGGCCGTAGCGGTATCGACGCGTTAGAGCTGCATCGCCGTATTCATGCGAAGCCCCGGCTTCCTCGGTACGAGCCCGTGACGGTCACAGAGACTCTGCTCAGGCTGCGCAGATGCCTTGAGAGCAGCATTAACCTAGCCTTCTACGCCTACGTCTCCGGCGACAACGAGGCCGCCATGGGCGTTATAGATGTTGAGAGGATAATAGATGAGGCCGCGTATCAGCTCATAGAGCACGTCTCTATAGCCGTGGGGAGAAGCGTGGAGGAGGCAGCCAAGACTATACCGTTGTATACCTACGTGTTTGCCGTAGACAAGGTAATGGATGCGTTAAAGGATCTAGCCTCGCTGGTTCTCCGGGGCTACGTCCTCAGCCGTGACATGGCTTCGAGGCTGGCAGCGTCAATGGAGGAGCCTATAGCCAAGCTGCCGGGCGATAGGCTGGCAGGCTCTACTGTTGGTGAACTTCTCAGCAGCTACGGCGTAGACGTCGTCGCCGTGAAGAGGGGGGAGGAGTGGATCCTCGACCCGGCAGGCGGCCTTGTGATCGAGCCCGGCGACACGGTCTACGTCAAGGGAGCGCGGGAGGCCGTGGAGCTTCTCCTACAGAGGCTTGGTCTTCCTGGGCTGGGCGGAGCCAGAGGTGGCGGGTTGTTCCGCGATATAGCATTGTTCGCGTCGATGCTGCCGATAATGAATGAGCTTGCGCACTACCAGTTGAGGGCGCAGGACCCGGAGCTTGCGGAGGAGATCCTCGAGATAGAGATGTACATGGATAAGCTCCGTGAGCAGTTATCAGTAAGGATAATAGAGTCCGAGATGTACCCGGTGGACAAGTTCCTCTTGACTACGCTTGTCACGAGGATAGAGGATATATCGGATGCACTGACCTACATCATAGTTATGCCCGCCCAGGAGGAGTTCAAGGAGATACTGTCGGCGCTCATAGAGTCCGGCGATGACCGCGTGGTGCTGCTGAGGGCCGAGAAGCGGCTAAAGCTCAGCGACCTCGTGGACACGCTTGAGCAGCTTGGCGTCCGCATACTCGCCGTGAAGAGAGGAGAGGAGTGGATAGCCGCCGTCCCACAGACCGTGAGGAACACCGTGCTGGAGCCTGGGGATTACGTGCTCGCGGAGTACGAGAAGCCAGTGGAGAGGAAGGTGTGGCCACTGTTTGAGAGGCTTGGCCTCCGGAGGCCGAGGCCTGGAGGCGGCTAGGGGAGCCTCTCGTAGAGATGAACCGCTATGGCCAGGTCTAGCAGCGCTGTCCCGACGCTCTTGTATATTCTTAGACTGCCATAACTGCAGCCCCGTTCGCCGAGCAGCACCTCTCTCAGCCCAACTACTTCCACAAGCGCTGGATCAACATCTCCCGCCTCGCGTATGACGCCTTCAGCCGTGTCGGCGAGTACGCATCTGCCGCGGAGCAGGGATGAGGTGTCAAGCTCACGTACGGGCTTGGGAGCCCCGACGCTTACAACCACGGCGCCGTCGGGAAGCACGTCCCCCGCCACGGGGGGTGATATGGCCGTGGTTGCAGCGACTACTACGTCGCTGCTGCGGAGGAGGCTCTGGAGGCTGGCTACGTGGCCGCCATGCCTCTGGGCGAGCCGCCTGGCGCTCCCTGGGCGCCTGGACGCTACGAGGAGCTCCACGCCCGGCCAGAACGCCTGCAGCATCCTGGCATGGTACTCTGCCTGGACGCCAGCGCCTATTATGCCTACAACGGTAGGGGATGCGCCGAGGACGCGGAGGGCTAGGATAGATGCAGCCGCTGTCCTCCACCCTGTGGCCGTGGAGGCGTCTGCCTCCAGCAGGGGCTCCCCCGTCTCGGCGTCAAAGAGGATAAGTATACCTCTTACAAGCGGCAGCCCCCTTGAAGGGTTACCCGGGTAGACTCCTACGAGCTTGGCGGCCAGGTAGCCGAGCCCGCCGGCGGGCATGGCAGCGAACCATGCGCCGCGATGCGTAAGCGCCGCTCTGGGGGGCGCAGCGGCGTCGCGGGAGACTAGCATCTTCTCCACGTCCTCTACTAGCCGCTCCGGCTCAACAAGGGAGTCTACTTGTCCCCCATTGAGCCTCGGGATGTGGCCCACCCTAGGCCCACCGGCAACTGCTCTGCGGGAAGGGGGTAGAAATCGCACCCGTAGACGCGGAGGCGAGGCCAAGCTCTAAGAGGCCTCCCCCTTCGCTGAGGTGCCGGGTAGGCTCCACCTTGGCCAGCGGAGGCTCGGCTAGCCCGGAGGAGTATCGGCTAGACTTCTTCCGCCGAATGGGCTTCACCCGGAAGAAGTGTAGGGTGGGCGGCGAGTACTTCTGGACCCTCAACCCAGAGCAGGATCATTGTAACGACGCTCCCTGTGTCGAATACTACTTCTGGCGTGTCCCGAAGAAGGTGACTGGCCTCAGCGTCTCCGAGGCTAGGAGAAGGTTCCTGGACTTCTTCCACCGCAACGGCCATGAGGTGCTTGAGCCCAGGCCCGTCGTGGCCCGGTGGAGGACGGACCTGTACCTCACCATAGCGAGCATCGTCGTGTTCCAGCCGCACGTCACCAGCGGGTTGGTGCCTCCGCCCGCCAACCCTCTGGGCATAGTGCAGCCAAGCATAAGGCTCGAGGACATAGAGAACGTTGGGGTTACCCTA
>CAZIWH010000055.1:0-4568 GCA_964542985.1 uncultured Hyperthermus sp.
CCTGGCGGAGAGTGCCGCTGAAGATTCTGCCGGTTGCGACTAGGCGGCGTATCTTGGGGTCAACCCTCATGAAGCTTATCGCATAGACGAGGGGGCCGTTGGGGTCCGCGTTTAGCATAGCCTTGCCTACATCGCTATTTAGGTCACCTTTCCATATCTTTGGTATACGGTATTTCTGGGCTTCCCTCGGGTTCGGTATGAACTTGACCACAGCGTCTAGGAGGACCTCGTGGAGAGGGGCAACCTTGGTGGCGAACTCCTCGACGGCCTCCTTGCCTTTCTTGTAAGCCTCTATTATGTCGCTGAACTTTATGCCCTTCTTTCGAGACATAGGTATCGATATACCCCACTTGTCGCGAGCGCTACCGAATATTACCATGCCCTTCATGGGGTCTAGCTGCCACTTCTTCTTGAACTCTTCGTCAGCGTAGAGGCTGATGAGGTGGTTAACCTCCTTTATTATCTCTATGAACCTCTGCTGTATCTGCTGCGGCGTGTACTTCAGCTCCTTTATGAGCCTGTCAACCTTGTTTATGAAGAGTATTGGGCGGACACGCTCCTCTAGGCTCTGCCTCAGCACTGTCTCAGTCTGGGGCATCACGCCCTCTACGGCGTCCACGACGACTATTGAGCCGTCCATCATCCTGAGGCTCCTGGTCACGTGGCCGGAGAAGTCCACGTGGCCCGGCGTATCCACCAGGTTGATGACGTAGGGCCTGCCCTGGTATTCGTGGTAGAGGCTTATGTTAGCGGCCTTGACAGTGATACCCCTCTGCTGCTCAACCTTTAGGTAGTCAAGGGCGAGGGCCTCGCCGGCTATCCTCTGCGAGATTATACCCGCGGCTGCGAGCAGCGAGTCGCTGGTAGTGGTCTTACCGTGGTCCACGTGGGCAACGATACCGATGTTCCTTATCTGCTCCGGGTTCCTCATTATCTTGAGGATTTCTTCAACATGCTTGACACGCATCCCTGGCCTACCCTGGTCGGGGGCCCCAACGCCTCCCCGGTTATAAGCACTGAGGACCCTAGGCAGGCTACGTAGCCTGGGGTGCCGGCTACCCTGCCGTGCCGCAGACCGAGGGTGTACGTGGACACCAGGGAGAGAGGGAGTGGCGTCCCCGAGGCGCTCGCCGAGATGGGCACCGCAATCATATACGAGCAGCTAGGCGTCGGGGACTACGTTGTCTCCGATCGGGTGGTCGTGGAGAGGAAGACCGTGCCCGACCTCCTGGAGAGCCTCTTCGACGGGAGACTCTTCGACCAAGCTAGGAGGATGAGCGAGTATTATGAGATCCCCGTGGTGATTGTGGAGGGCCGTGTCGAGGAGCTGAGGAGGCTGGCGGGAAGGAGGGCGACGCAGGCGCTGCAGGCCCTGGCGAGCCTCTCCGTGGTGGAGGGCGTCAGGGTGCTCTGGAGCCTCTCGCCCCGCGACACCGCCGCTATACTCTACACGCTGTCCTGCAGGGAGCGGGAGGCTGGCAGGCCGGTGGTGCTCCACAGGAAGCCGCGGCTCAACAGGCTATGGAAGCAGCAGCTCTACGTTGTTGAGAGCTTCCCTGGCCTTGGCCCCAAGCTGGCCGAGAAGCTACTCTCCGCCATGGGGAGCATTGAGAGGATATGTAGGGCCTCGGTGGTGGAGCTAGAGAGGGTACTGGGCTACGAGAGGGCCCGCCGCCTCTACCGCGTAATCCATGCGCCCTGGAGGCCGCCGAAAAACGGGGGCGGTTCAGAACCTCCTCCGGGGGGCACGGGGCCTGGTGAGGAGGGTGGTTAGCTCTATCTGCGCGTCCAGTGCCGCTATCTTTGGCCTAAGTTCGTCCACGGCCGCCTTTATCTTCTTGTAGAGTGCTTCATCGAACCACTTCTTCTCCAAGAACTCCTTGCCGTCGTTTGTTAGGCGGAGCTTCCTCGTCCTGGGATCGGTCTCTATATAGCCCACATAGAGAAGCGCCATTATGTCCTCGTGGAGCTCCTTGGATGTGGGCACGTTACCGACTAGGAAGAAGTTGTAGCCTAGATCCAGGTCCTTCTCAGTCTTAAGCCAATAGACGAGGTTTACAAGACTCCTCTCGTAGATGCCACCCTGGTCCTCCATAGCCTTGAGCACTAGGAGCAGCTTCTTCTTCCTCTCATCCCGCTCAACCTCCTGTGGGGTCACGACGGGCCTGGTCACTATCACGAGCTCCTTCTTGGTCCCGCCCACGGGCTCCTTCTTCTTCCCACTAGTCTTCGCCAACCAGACCACCCCACAGCGCCGCTTAGAAGAGACGCCCAGGGGAGACGCCACGCCACCAGCCTTCCTACATAAAGCACACGCGTGGAGAGGCGGCTCGGTGCGCCGGGCTCCCCCTCACCGCCCCCGTGGCGGGGCTTGGGGCTCTAGCGTAGTCCTCACCGCCGCCGGTGAAGGGGTCAGGGCCCCACCCAGGGAGAGGAGGTGGGGGACGTGCAATTCGTCGCCCGGCTCACCCCTTACCGCCGTTCGGCGGCGTCGCCGGGGCCCTGACCCCCGGCTGCTGGAGCCCCCTGGGGCCGGTGTAAGCGGTTTACGCCAGGGCCGCGCGGAGCCTGGCTATGAAGAAGCCCTGTGTGCCATGCAGGTGTGGGAAGAACCTGGCCACGGCGCCGGCCACCCTGTAGCCTGGGTAGCCCTTGGCGGCCGGTATGGGGGGCTTCTCTGGCTCGAGGCGGGTGTTCTTCTCCAGGTGCTCCTCACCCTCCATGTGGAGGATGCTGCACACCGCGTAGACTATCGGTGCGCCCCTGGAGAGCCTGGCCGCTTGCTCGAGGAGCGCTTCCTGGAGCGGGGGGAACCTTGACACCCAGTCGCTGCTGCCGAGGTGCAGCTTTATCGCGGGGTCCTTGCCTATGGCGCCGCTGCTCGTGCACGGGGCGTCTAGGAGCACCTTGTCGGGCCTCGCGTTGAGCCAGAGGCTCGTGGAGTCCGCGTGGACAAGCTCCACGCGACCTATATCCACGCCGTAGAGCTTGAGGACGCGTCTCGTCCTCTTGAGGCGCTCCCAGGAGACGTCCACGGCCACTATCCTGGCCTTGTTGCCGGTGAGCTGCATTATGAGCGTGTCCTTGACCCCGGGCGCCGCCGAGAGGTCGAGCACAGTGTCGCCGGGCTCAGGCTCCAAGGCCTCCACGACCATGGCCGACGCCTTGTCCTGGAACACTATCTCTCCGCGCCACATCTCCTCAAGGTGGTGCAGCGGCTCCGAGAACTCCACGACCTCCAGCATGTAGTCCAGGTCGGGGTCCCGGCGCACTACGACACCCTTGTCGAGGAGCCTCTCCGCCACAGTGTCCACATCGGCCTTCAGCGTGTTAACCCTTATCCACCACTTCTCCTCGTTCATCGCCCCGAGGAGCCGCCGGGCGCCCTCCAGGCCCAGGAGCCTGGCCATGGTGGAGGCGAACCACTTGGGATAGGATAGCTCAACTGCAAGCCTCTCAACGGGATCCTCGATGTGCTCCAACGCCTCCTCGAGGCTGGAAGGCGCCCTGGGCAGGCTCTTCAACAGCTTCCTTCTCAACCTCTCAACGTTCTCAACGTACCGCACCAGGTGTGGACTCTCGAGACCCCGGTAGAGGAGCCATAGCTTGGCCATCCTCTTAGTCCCGCCCTCTCTACCATAGATGAGCCTCTCGAGGAACCTTACCGTATAGTAGTCTGATACGATGTCGTGCGACACTCTGTACAGCACTCTGAGCGGCGCCACCCGCTTCGCCTTAGGGTACTCACGCAGCGCAGCCTGGAACGCCCTGTCATGGCTAACCTTCTTCTCAAGCACACGGCGCAGCACCCTAGCGCTGAACTCCACCAGCGTCCTCGCAAACCTGTCCAAGAGCAGACCCCATGGAGGCAAGGAGGCACGTGAACCTGCTATTAGGGCCGCGGAAGAACCAAAGGGGGTCTGCTCAAGGCCCCGCGGGCGTGACGCTAGTAGCGTTTACCGGGATGCAGCTACAATAGCACTCCCCCTGGTCTAGCACCTTACCATATCCATAGAAAGTTCTTGCCACTACTGAGGCCAGAGAGGGCACACCATGAACGCTAGTGAAGTTCACGTAGACATCCACACGCAGCCCGTCCACCCTTACACTGCCGACCTTGACGTACCCTCTCGGCGGCTTAGCTGGCGCGATAAGGGGAAACAGGGAGAGCACCAATATAGCGCCTAAGAGGCCGAGAAAGAATCCTAGAATGAAGTACCCTGCCTTGACTCTTCCACCACATCTAGGGAGCATTGTCACCACGCCCTATGTAGCTCAACATGCATGGAAAGCCCAACTCAAGTAAAAGCATGAAAGACAGAATTAGGGGCTCCAGCTATTGCAACCACAACTAAACGCGATCCACTTATTTCCACCGCCATCTGTATCTATTCCGCCGTACTTGTCTACCGTGACAAGCGCCCATCCATGTAGCTTAGTCGTAACCGGACAGTCTAGTAGGGCCGCCGTGCCGTCAGCACGCAACGAAACGGCTATACTCGTCTTTATAGTCTTCACATGGAAGTTGCAGCTTGTGAACGGCGAATAAACCTCGTAGTGAGACTCGT
>CAZIWH010000055.1:4578-11636 GCA_964542985.1 uncultured Hyperthermus sp.
ACAGCATGGCCAGGGTTGACGTAGAATCTTCCTTTGGCCACAACCTTGTAGACGAGGCGGCCTCCCAGGTAGAAGGCGTAGTATGCTGAAGGATCGATATAGTAGCCTAGGAGCACATAATGGCCGCCCACGAGCGCCTCCAGCCTATAGGAGGCAGCCTTGTAGCCTTTGACTGCTGTAAGCTCTCTATAGGTTCTCAATGGTGTGTACGCATGCCCCCGCGGCTCTGTCCCTATGTAGGCGAGGCTGGGGTTCTCATCCTCTCTGCTCATTACCACTGTTTTTGTCATGCCGCGCAGACGCTGTAGCTTGTACTTCACCTCTGAGCCGCTGCTATCCACGAGTCTGAGCTGCCCGTTTGCAAGTATTACGGCGTAGATCTTCTCGCCGTTTGGCAACGTGAACTCTTGTACTGCTATTGGTTTGTCTACACCAGCTTTCTCTGCTATTCTAGCTGCCTCGGCCCCGCGCAGTATTCTAGTCTTCACGGGAGCCGGCTGAGCGTTTACCAGTAGTGTGTTGAGGTGCTTGCTGCGCTCTACTGTGAACCCGAAGCTGGCGGTTATCCTTGAGGCCGTCTGGACTGCGGTAGCCAGATGGTAGCTTAGGGGCGCCACGAGGAAGACCATTACGGCCAGGGTTGCAGCCGCCTTAGCATTCACAGATATCACCTCGTTAAGTGGTCTCCATTACTATAAGTACAGTTGGGCTTAATTTACAGGTTTTGACCTCTTGGAAAGAAGCCTGTCCCCTTGGAGCCCTCGGCCTCGACGCGTAGCTAGTTGTGCATAGTATAGCGTACTGTGGCCACACATGCTGGCTAAGATGCTAATTAAACCGGGCACCAGCGTACAGGGATATGCGGGGTTCGACACAGCTACCCTAACACATGTGTGATGACAGGTGGGCTTACCAGAGCCCTGCTACGAGGGCAGTGAAGAGTGTGGCCGTATCTGACCCTCCCTAACTACCTACTATATGGCATTAAGCAGGGCTTATCGGCGTATATGTGGAGCGTTGCCGGACGTCTCGCCGTGGCGCCTAATCGTCTCCTCTGCGTGATTTGAGGTAGTCTAGGAGGCTGCGTTGTCTCCTCCCTCCACGGTCTCCGGCGCTGCTTCTCTGCTTGGGACGGTACCAGGCGGGGGCTAGGCGTTTCAATGTGCCCCATGTTCTGCGGACTATTGGCGGCGGCTCCCCGGGGTTTGCCTGGTATACTTCGCGTATCCAGTCGAGGGTTTCGGGGTCGGTTGGGTAGCCGCTGCCCCTGAGCCCGTAGAGGCTCCGGTACCTCTCTATCTCGGCGTCCCTCGCCACCTTGGCTACTATGCTTGCCGCCGCTACTGGGGTGTACCTGGCGTCCGCCTTTGGCTCAACGATTATCCTCGCGTCTGGAAATGTACGGGCCAGGAGGCTCAGCGTCTTCCGTGGGGGGCCGACGGCGTCAACGTAGACCTCCGCTATTCTGCCGCGGAGCCCTATGCGCTGCAGCATGTAGAGCATAGTGTCGTGCTCCATAGTGTTGAGGTTCACAGCGTCTATCAGCGCCGGGGGATGCTTCACGACCACTACTACCGTAGCGCTCCTCTCTATCTCCTCGGCAAGCCTCATGCGTGCCCTGGGGCTGAGCTCTTTACTGTCCCGAACCCCCATTGCGTGAAACTCCTCGAAGACTTCCCTGGGAGCGGCGACGGCAGCCATAACCAGGGGGCCTACTATGGGACCTCTACCGGCCTCGTCTATGCCGACTACAAGCTTCTTCCCGGGATTCAAGCGTCCAAGCCTCCACAGCTTACACGTGACGAAGGAGCCGTCAACCATTGTGGGGGCCTCGGCTCACGGCCGTGGAGGCCCCCGCAGCGCCCCTCCGCCAGGGGAGGGGCTGCGGCCTGACGTGCACTCCTCACCGGCCACTGCTGCCTGGCGTGACGGAGGGGTGTCATTAAGCTTGGCAGCCGTAGCCCGGGTAGGCTAGGCAGGCTGCCTCCTCGGGGTCCGCCTCCTCCACGCCGTGGAAGCGTAGGCCGTGCAGCTCTAGCAGCCTTGCGAGGGGCCTGGCTACGGCTTGTTGCTCCACCGTGCAGCCTAGGGGGTGGAGTAGGAGCCTGCAGCCTATCACCGCCGTGGCGGTATTGTCGCCGCGTAATAGGGCTATGACATCTGCCGCACCTTCCCCCCGTGGATCAAGGGCCTCGGCGACGGCTATGGCGTCTCTGCAGCCGCTGGGGGGCTCGGCTCCGGTATAGGCTGCTAGGCTGCAGCCCCTTGGGCCTAGGAGCTGATGCTCCAAGTCGCCCGTATTTAGCACCAGGTCTGAGCGGTGGGCATCGCCGCCGGCGAAGGCGTGTGGCTTGTTCCTCTCCGCTTCTCTCCGCAGGTCTAGGCCCTCCTTTTCTAGGAGGGCGAGAGCCGCGAGGAGACGGTAGTGGAGGGGGCTTGTTAGGAGTCCCTTGTAGCGTCTGAGTGCGTGCTCAGCGCCCCTGGCGACGGCCTCTGCTGCTGCCGCGACAAGGATGCCCGGCGGCGTGTATACTACCACTATGTTGTTGCCCTTCTCGGCCTCCTCGAGCAGTATACCCGCAATGCCTAGGATTGAGTAGATTGTGGGGGCCCTGGAGACCTCCACTGGGTAGAGGGCGTGGCGGCTGCGCAGCCGGCTGAGGCCCTGCGCTAGATAGGCGGCGTCGAGAAGAGGGGCTGCTAGGAGAATGTAGTCCGCCTCGGCTGCCAGGCGGGCTGGGTGAGGCCTAGAGGAGAGGGGCACCAGTCTGACACCGGGCAAGGGCTCCATGGGGGGCTCCGCCGAGTATGCGGTCGTCACTGCCTCCGCCGGCGCGCCCGCGCGGCGCGCTCGGCTCCCGGATTCCACTTCACAGCCCCTTCTGCGTGACCGGCTAGCCTCTTCCCCGGGTTTATCTGTGGCCCGTCCCTGGAGCTATCTTGTCACTGTTTCTCACCCCGCCCTGCCTCGACTAGCGCTCTAGCAGTCTCAATTATCTTGGGCGTTACAAGCGCTACTATGCTTTCCAGTGTTACCAGGCCTACTAGCTTCCTTGAGCGGTCGGTGACTATTACGTAGTCGGTGTTAAAGATCAGCATCTGTTCCAGCGCCTTACTTATGCATTCTCCCTTGCGCACCGTGGGCGGCGTGGTTATCGCCGCGCTTGCCACGGGCTCGTTTGAGCGCAACGCATAGCGTAGGTCAAGGCCTGCGTAGCCTGGGTCGAGGACCCCAAGTACCTTACCCTCCTCGTCGACTATCACAGCTATTCGATGCTTGCCTACCAGGAGCTTCCTCGCAACGCTGGAGAGCGGCTCATCCCACCTGGCTGCGACGACGTTCTTCACCAGTGCCTCATCAACGGGGATACAGAGCCTCTTCTCCCTTACGAGGGAGAGCAGGGACTCGGCTGTGAAGAGCTGCGGCGGTATGCGGTGCGGGAGCTGCGCCTCCACTATGGTTATGCCGCGCAGCACCATGTTGGCCGTCAGCGCGGATAGTAGCGCCGGGACTATGAGCGCCGGAGAGCCTCCTATCTCTGCGACCAGGAAGGACATACCTATGGGTATCTTGGAGGCCGCGCCGAAGAGGGCGGCCATGCCCAGGTAGGCGTAGAGGACAGGGCTTACACCCACCTTGTCCGCAACAAAGAGGCCGAAGAGCTGGCCCGCGAAGGCTCCTGCAAAGAGTCCTGGAGCCAGAAGTCCGCCACTGCCGCCGCTGCCAACGACGAGGCTCGTCGCTATTATCTTGGCCACTGCCAGGAGGAGGAGCGCAGCGTAGAGGCCTAGGCCGAGGGTGCCTCCGGGAATCCCGCCGCCGTGCTGGAAGGAGCGCAGCGTGTCAGAGAGCAGCTCCTCGCCTGTACCGGTTATATGCGGCACGAACGCCGCCAACACACCCATAGTCATTATGCCGAGCACGGGCTTGAACACTATGTTTATACTCTTCTCTCTCACAAGCTTGTTAAAGAACTCCTTTATCTTTCTAAAGCTTACAACATATAGGTACGAGAACACCGATATGTATATGCCCAGCAGTATGTACGATGCAAGCGCATTAAAGCTATACATGGTCAGCAGGTCGGTGACCCTCATCGAGGGAAGCTTATACTCGGGGCCAAGGATGTGAATCGACAGGCTATAGGCAGTGACTGAGGCGAGCAACGAGGGTATCAGCGCCTCAACCTCCATATCCCTCTCATAGAGTACCTCTACGGCGAATAGCGCAGAACCCACGGGGCTCTGGAATATGAAGCTCAGCGCCGCCGCCACGCCGGCTACGAGGGCTATCTTCCTCTCTTCCACACTGAGGCCAAGCAACCTTGCCACAAAGGAGCCAGAGGCGCCGCCTATCTGCACAGCAGGCCCCTCAGGGCCCGCACTGCCTCCGCCTCCAAGCAGCATAGCCGAGGCCACAGCCTTGACCAGCGCCACCCTTGCCCTGACACGACCCGCCTCATGATGATAGGCTTCAACTATGGCGTCGGTGCCTCCTCCCTCAGCTTCCGGCGCGAACCTATAGACTATCACACTCGCCGCAAGCGAGAAAAGGAACAATGTTGTCAACATTGCAAACACGTTTCTAGTCCTCACCGCGAGAACCGCGTAGTCGGAGACATGAAGGTACATCAACGGGTCAGGGACACCATGAATGAATGCTGAGACCATTATGAAGACCCTTAAGAGCACGTAGAAGAGCCCTATAGCAAGAGACGCCACTATTCCTGTCACCGTGCTTATCAAGAGCCAGCGCTCAACAAACCCCAGCCTCTCGTTCAACAAAGATGCAAGAGCCTCAGCCCTCTTGCCGAGCTCCTGCAGCTTCTCTACCACTGCCAGGGGCATTCGGCCCGCCTCCCTTCTCCCTCACAGCGCCTCCACACGACGCACAGTAGACGATAGCAATGCGGCCCCGCCGGGCCGAGTGGCTGGCCAGGTAGCCCAACCCGGCGTAAGGGTTGAATAAGAAGGGTTCCCAGGGGGTGCCCGCTACGCGGGGGGACGGGCATGGCTGAGCAAGTGGCTGTGCTGGACGTGGCGGAGGCCGTGACCGGCGGCGTAGATGCAGCTAAGGCCGCGTTCGAGAAGGGCGCCGTCCGTGTACGTGTCTACGCGCTGCCCAGAACTCAGCTCCGCATAAGGGCTAAGAAACGCATCCTAAGACTTGATGAGGGCAAGCTTGCTAGGCTCGAGAAGGCCCTCATATTCGCGACCGTGAAGGGTAAGGGCAGCGCGTCGTTCAAGGAGTTCGCCGACCTGGTCGGCGACTACAAGGCTGCGGCCGCGTACTTGACATTCCTCTGGCGCAGTAACCTCATAGGCTTCGAGGAACCTGAGACCGGCCTCAACCTCTACATAGCCTCCAACACGTTAAGCCAGAAGACCTATGAGCACCGGATAGCGCGGGTCCTCGACAAGAGATTCCGACTCAACGTGGAGAAGCTGCGCAGCCTACCCAGCGACGAGATAGTCTGTGTCCAGCGCGACGGCCTAGTGGCGTGCCGCTACATAGTAGCAAATGCTGCGAGGAGCCAGGCGAAGGCGCAGGTTAGGGCACTGATAGAGGCCGCTGGCTACAAGCCGGCATAGCCCGAGGATAGGACGGTTCTTTGCCTCTCTGGGACTGCTCCAAGGCCCTACTAATCTACGTGCTGCTCCTTGACACGTAGCCGCATGCTGCGCTGTGTCTCCGTGGGGTGCATTGCTGTTGGCCAGTGAGCGTGTTCTCCTCAAGTGGCATGGGCATGCATGCTTTGAGATAATCTATGGAGGAAAGAGCCTGCTCATAGATCCGCATGATGGTGGCAGTCTCGGCGTCGGTTTTGAGCCTCCTAGAGCCAGGCCGGACTACGTGCTTGTTACACATGAGCACTACGATCATAACGCCGTTGGGGTTGTCGCTAGCCCCGAGACTGTTGTTGTCAGGGAGCGGGTTGGCGTATTCAACCTCGGCCCTTTCCGCGTCAAGGGCGTGAGGCTTCCCCATGACGAGTTTGGGGGTAGGATACGCGGCTTCGTTATAGCATACAGAATTGAGGCGGGCGGCGTCTCGCTGGTACACTTGAGTGACCTTGGCAGGAGACTCGAGGAGGCAGAGGCTAGGGAGCTGGGGCCCACAGACATCGTGTTGGCTCCCGTGGGCGGCGTCTATACGCTTCATCCTAGGGCTGCCCTGGAGACGGCGGAGCTGTTGGGCGCTAGGGTTCTCGTACCAATGCACTACTGGCTTCCCGGTATGCAGCTCCCGCTAGAGCCCCTCGACGAGGTGCTGAGGTTTGCCAAGAAGTGGAGGGTTGTTAGGCACACAGAGAGCTGGATAGAGCTCGGCCCAGAGGAGCTGCCACCTCAGGAAGAGAGAGTGCTGCTTATACTGAAGCCGCCTAGGGGCTAGGAGGAGTTTCTCCATTGCCCCGTCTGCCCTGCCCCGACCCGAGACTCCGCGTCGAGAGTATCGTGAAGAGGTTCAAGCGCGGCCCAGTGGTAGGGCCTATAAGCTTCGTTGCTAAGGCCGGGGAGGTTTTCGCGCTCATAGGCCCTAATGGTGCCGGGAAAACGACCACGCTACGCATGATTCTTGGCATCTATCGGCCTGATGAGGGCCGCGTCCTCCTCTGCGGCAGGGATGTTACCGGCGTGCGTAGCCACGGCTACGTAGCCTATGTTCCCGAGGAGACCGCGATATATCCCAGGCTGACGGGATGGGAGCACCTCTTATTCTACGCCAGGCTCTACCTCGGCGACCCCGTAGAGGCTCGGAGGCTCGCAGAGAGGGCTGCCGAGATAAGCGGGCTCGGCAAGGATCTCTCCAGGAGGGTCGGGGACTACAGCAAGGGGATGAAGAGGAAGCTTCTGCTTGCCTTCGCGGTAGCCCTTGACACGCCTCTCCTTGTGCTCGACGAGCCTACGAGCGGGCTTGACGTCTACAGCTCGGTGCGTATACGGAGGCTTATAAGAGGTGCTGCAGACTCGGGGAGAATAGTGCTGATGACTAGCCACAACATGCTCGAGGTTAGCCAGCTCGCTGACCGCGTCGCCTTCATAGCCCGTGGGAGGAT
>CAZIWH010000056.1:0-11549 GCA_964542985.1 uncultured Hyperthermus sp.
CGCCCTGGTAAGGCGGAGGTCCCGGGTTCGAATCCCGGCGGCGGCTCCACGCCGCTTGCGGGCCTTTCCCTCCCTTATCCTTTGAAGTGCTCCATTGTATTGTAAGCGTTGTGTTTAATTCTAGGTTGCTTGTGATTGCCTCTGCCTGGTGCTGTGCCGTGGACTTCCTGTTTGCCGTTACGGCCGTAAATACCAGTGCCAATATGACGTCTTTCACCAGCCTGCTTGCCAGCGTGCTATCAAACCCTACTGCAGCCATCGCAGTTGCTATTCAGTTTCTGCTAGGGCTTGCTGCCGGCTACTATACTGCTAAGGTAGCTCGCTACATCATTGCTCTTGTGGGTGTGTTCGTGCTTGGTGCTCTCATCGGCGCATGGGGTACTGCTGGCTCAGTTGAGAGTGCGGTCAAGGAGCTCTCAAAGAACTGGGAGACTGCTAAGGATCTTGCCATGCAGTTAGCGAGGCTGTTTGCAACCATACTTGTGGGGCCAACGGCTCTGGGCTTCTTCGTGGGCATAGTCGTTGGGCTAACGCGTAAGTAGCTCTTCTCTCCGCATACGCTTAGGTTGGATTTTTCATCCCTACTTCCTGGATCTTCTGCATCCTCTGCGGGGCTGTGACTTGAGGCTAAGGAGGCCCAGTGACTGGGAGCGCTTGATGCTTAAGGGTATAGCTAATTACCAGTTTGGTTGGCCTGCAGGTGACTTGCTTGTGACTAACGAGATTATCGTGGGGATTTCCCCTGCTACCAGACGGATACGTGAGCTTCATGGAGCAGAGGGGCTGCTTGCTGTACTGAGAGCGCATGATTACTTTTTCTCACTGTCGCTCGCGGGGGCAAAGCGTTTGCTTAAGCTTCCAGAGCCCAGACTGAGAGCGTATCTAAGTGTCGGCCGCGACAAAGTGTTAACTAAGTCTATTCCATGCAGCCTTATTAAGAGAGTTGACGAGACGCTCTACGCGGGTGAGGAAATTATCGTGCTGGATTCTAGTGGCGAGCTCGTTGGGGTTGGGAGGCTTAAGCTGTCGCCATCGGAGATACTAGAGGAGCAGTGTAGAGGGGAGGCTATTAGGCTTCGTAAGCTCGCTGGTAGCGGGGAGGGCGGGTAAGCTTTGTACGAGAACTTCGTATACAAAACGCTCAGAGTCTTCTATGACCCGAAGTTCCACGGCGCTGATCTCTACGTTACAGGGTTTAAGGGCTTCGGCGCTGTAGGGTACATAACGACGCTTCACCTTGTAGAGAAGCTCGACTGCAAGAGAATAGGGTTCATTGTGACGAAGTACTTGCCTGAGGAGACCACCCTTGATGCTGGGGGAGGGATAGCTGGGCCTTTTACGCTCTATGGCTGCAAGACTGGCACTATATCGATGATAGTGCAGGTTAACCATGATGTACCAGCAGCGCAGGAGAGGAGTAGGTTCGCTGAGGGCGTTGTGAGGTTCCTCAAGGCTATTGGCGTTAAGGAGGCAGTGTTCTTCGGCGGCTTTGACTCCAGGTTTCGCAGCGGCGAGGAGAAGCTCCGGTGGGTTAAGACCTCGACCTACCCGAGAAGCCTTGAGGCACCATTAATGGATAAGGGGCTTTACGTTATAGGCCCGCTTGCATTGATGCTGCTGTTCTCCGAGATCCACTCTTTCCCTGCCGCCGCACTCCTCCCCTATGCCGAGGCGTCTAGACCCGACCCGAGGGCTGCTGCTGTCGCCGTTGAGACCTTGGCCACTCTGTATGGCTTCGAGGTGAGTGTTGAGGACCTGCTCGAGGAGGCAAGGAAGATAGAAGAGATGATTATGGCTTTGGAGAGGCAGCAGGAAGCAGCCAGTATGCCGCCGAGTAGTGAAAGAGTGTACATGTAAGTGTTTAGCATTACTGCTCTTTCTTTTCCTCCGACTGAGCTTCCCTAACCTCTACTCCGGGTATGAGGGCCGTGAGCGCTTCGGCTATTTTTTTGCTCCACGTGTACTCGGGAAGTACCACTATCGTTATTTTCTCGTAACCTTGATCAGTTATATATTCTACTATTCTTTTTACTGTTTCATTTACTACCTCTGCATAAGGTGTATCGTTTATCTCAAATTGTGACAACGGATACGTCTCCGCTAGTTCTTCGGGCACTACACCTATATAGAGGCTGTAGCCTAGTATATGGGTCTCATCATCCCTCTCTCTACTCATCGAGCGGTAGAGACGCGACCTCGTGAAAGGTTTATATTCATGCTCAACTGGTATAAGGAGGGCATGGCTTTTCCCTTGTGGCCTACGATAGCGCTGTATCAGCATTAATTGATGCTGCAGTATCTTAGGATTGTACGTGCTCTCTGGCGAGACTAGGAGTACACCTTTAGCCTTTCCTCCCTTGAGCCTCGGACTATGAAGTACCAAGTAGCGGCTGTGGCGTGTTATTTCACGTAGAGCCCTAGCCAGTGAGGGATGTGCGCGGCTGCGTTCCTCAATTAACTCCCAGAGTCTTCCTTCCCTTATTGCTTGTTTTACCTCGTTTATCGTATCCTTGAGTACGTGGAGATTATGGAGGGCTAGGAGCCTACTGCGTTCACGCTGTGGCATGTCCAGCAGCTCCCTTGGCGTGTACTTGTTACATACGGGACAACTACAAGGCAAGTACTCTAGCTCCTCCAGCCTATAGGTCCTGCTCCTAGTCATATACCTGTTGTCGCGAGCATAGAGTATGTAGGAGGCTGAGTCGAAGAGGTCTACGCCTAGAGCTGCCGCGAAGGGTATTATCATCGGGTGGCCTGCACCGAAGAGGTGCAGCGGCGCACCCCAGGGTAGTGTTTCCCTCACCTTAGCTATCATTCTTATCAGCGTAGCGTAGTCATAACGCTCTAGGAGAACTGTGGGGCTTCCGAGTGCTGCAACCTTGTAAGGGCCTAGGAGTTTGGCGGCTTCCTTGGCGCTCCTCTCGAGTAGGTCTAGGAACTGTCCTCCCTGTATGGGTATGACCCAGATCCTCTTGTCGGGATCGATGTGGCTGAGGGCCTTTCGTGCCCTACGGAGTGTCTCTTCAACACTGTACTCCGCTTGGCGGCGGCTCCTTGCATTGCCTGTAGGTATGTCTAGTATAACTGCGATATCGCTTCCTATGTGTTTCTGAAACTCAACTATCTCCTCAGGCTTCACAGCCACGTGCCCGTATTGGAGTATTTGATAGGCGCCAGAGTCCGTCATTACTATTCCGTTGAAGCCCAGGACGTCGTGAACACCCTTCTTCCTCGTTATCTCAGGCATACGTTTCCAGAGCAAATAGGCGTTTGTTATCACCGCCTTGAATCCGAGCCGCTCTATCTCTTGCAGCTCAAGGTCTTGACGGATAGGGTCTATTACAGGGAGCAGTGCCGGGGTCTCGAGTATCCCGCTTGGCGTGTATAGTTTCCCTATCCTACCGCCAACGTCCTTGTCCTTTACCTCAAAGCGGCCAGGCTCGGTCATGATAGTTTACCTTAGCGGCTAGGTTCCCGGAACCCTCGACTCCATCGGGTGTGACTCTTACGCTGTTATAGACTAGCACCACGCCCGCATCCTCGTAGACCTTTACGGCGTCGCGGCGCAGACCAAGCTGGCGTATGAGGTATGCAGCGAACTCCTTAGGGTCAAAGAGGGAAAGCTCGTAGGCCCGTATCTCTGCCACGACCTTGCCAGTGATTATGAGGCGGGGGACCTTAGACCCGTCTCCGATGTCCACCTCGGCTAGTAGGAGGTTAAACTCAGGATGCTCGTATGCTAGCAATGTGCCGCTGTACTTGCGGCCGTCGACTAGAACTACCTCTACTTTCTTCCCTATGAGTTCATTGAGTTCATTTACTATGCGCCGACTGTAGGGGGATAGGTATGCACTCAAGACACCCACCCTATGGGGCTTTTCTTTCCGGCTCCTCTTGGAGTAGACAGAGCCTAGACACTAAGAGCTTTAGGCACCTCTTTAGGCAGGAGCGGTGGGGCGCAGGTGAGTAGGGTCGTGAGCGGCGTGGTCGAGATAAGAGGCGTCGTGAAGGCTGTTGTAAAGCAGCTTATACCGAAGATGTACGTCACCGTCGTCGAGGATGCTGATGGAAACGTTGTTGAGTTCGATACGCACAGCGACTTAGTGCTATACAGAGAGGGTGAACAGCTAACCATACTCGTCTCTCGAGATAAACCCGACTACCGGGAGGGAGAGGACTTCTTAGGAAGAGGCACTATCGTATCGATTAAACGCGAGGAGGACAAGTATAGAATGCTTGTCTCAATAGGTGGTTTGCTCTTCATGTTCGCACTTAACTCTGAGCCGCCTTTTCAGCCCACCGACAAGGTCTACATAAAGATAACAAGAGCTTAGCTTCGCAACACTCTGCAGGGGTTCCATAGCTCCAATCCTCTGTAGGGGGAACGTGGAGCACAGCGCAGCCATACAACTCCTGTTGCTGACGCTGCTTGTCTCTATATCATTCATCTTGCCACATACGGCAAGGTCGTTGAGCGACCTATTCTCAAGTTCAAGTTTCAAACTAATTCTCCCTGTGGCAGGGGGGATTGCCGCGCTAGCAGCCGCCCTTGCAGCTAGGAGGGGTGAGCCAGCTGCATGCTTTGAGGCCCATGTATCTTCCATGGCACCCCCCGAAGCTGTGCTTGCCGACGCCACACGTCTCTCAATGGCCTTGACTGCACTCTCGAAGACCAGCAGGATCGAGGTAAGTTACAGCAATGGCGTATACAAGATAAAGGTGTATGGGACCAAGCTTGACCAGGACAAACTCCAGAGCATTATAGATCTTTACTTGATTGCTACGACTATTGAACCCTGCCAGGAGGAAGGACGCTGCGCTGAAGCAGTGTTCGACGACGCTGCGGATGTCATCACACAATGTAAAGGACTACATCCTCTCGTAATTATGTTCAAACACTATGAATTAAAAAAGCTCCAAGGTCTAACCATAATTGATATCTCTGAGAGTATCTCCAAGGTATCCAAGCTGCAAAGGCTCATGACACAAGCACCGGGAGTCATTAAGGGGGAAAACTACTGCCTCGTGTTACTTGACCCTGTAGAGCTTTCGGACGACGAGCTAGAGCTCATAAGGAGCTATATCTCTAGATTAGCTTTGCAAAACGGCGGAGAAGTGAAGAAGTGCATTAGAGCTGTAAATGCCGTTGAGGCACAACCCAAATAAAGGGCTTCCTTCCTGGTGGAGCCAAAACGGCTGGTCCACCTGGAACCCGCCGTAGCTCAGCGGCAGAGCGCCCGGCTGTAGGTGGGGCTGGGCCCCCCGCGCGCCTGACACCCCCTAAGGGGGAAGGATGAAGGCGCGTCGGCCAAGGGGGCCTAGGGCGGAAACCGGGCGGTCCGGGGTTCGAATCCCCGCGGCGGGACCAACCCCCGCCCGGACACATAACCCGGCTCCATGTTTCTAGCCTTTCAACTATGTTTAATGGAAAGAAGTGAATGGGCGGCCTAGAACTTATACTCTTCGTCGTTTTTGGCTATGATTATCTCTGGCTCATAACGTAGTTTCTCTAGGAGATATTTGGCATAAGCCTCGGCCACATCACGTTCGCTATGAACTATTACTATCTTTTCTGGCCGTGTCTTGCGTGCAACCTCTAGAAGCCCCTTGCGATCCGCATGACTACTAAAGTCAAGCCATTCTACACGCGCCCTTACAGGCTCCTCGGATGAAGGCATTAGGCCTTCTTCAACTATTCTTCTGCCTGTTGAACCAGGAGCTTGAAAGCTTACCAGGATTACAGCGTTGTTCGGGTTACCGCCAAGTCTCTTGAGGTAGTAGAGGCTTGGCCCTCCCTTGAGCATCCCCGCCGAGGATATTATTATGCCTGGGCGCTTCCAGGCACGGTTCCTGTCGCGCCAGCCTCGAACTATGCGGAACCTCTCATAGGCCTTGCGCAGGAGTTCGGGATTGTTTATG
Source organism: uncultured Hyperthermus sp. (assembly GCA_964542985.1). Classification (GTDB taxonomy): domain Archaea; phylum Thermoproteota; class Thermoprotei_A; order Sulfolobales; family Pyrodictiaceae; genus QNYQ01. Next base: position 5,920 of record CAZIWH010000056.1, read on the forward strand.
TAGTTACTGTTCTCGAGAAAGATTTCCGTGATCTGCCTTATCATTCCATCAACGTATACCGGCACGCCGAAATCATGTTCAGCCAATATCATCATTATCTCTTGGCCTCTCGCTATGCTGAAGGCCGGTATGAGCACTGTACCCTTGTGATCCAACACCTCCTCTATGATTGCCAGGAGTCTCTCCTCCGCTCTCTTCCTCGGCGGATGAAGCGTGGCGCCATAAGTCGCCTCGGTGACGAGCACGTCAAGCTTGCCAACAACATCCAGATTAGGTGGCTTCATGAGCTTAGTCTCTATCGTGTTTATGTCACCGGTGACTCCCACTCTTACTCCGTCAACATTGACTACCGTGAATAGGCTGCCTGGTATGTGGCCTGCAGAGTAGAATTCAAGCTCATAGCCATCTACAAGCCTACGCTGACCATAGTGGACACACTCAACGGCATCAAGGAGCGCTTTAACCTCGCGGTGCTCATAGGGAGAATAGTAGCCATTAAGCTTGAGGAAGTCTTGAAGCATTAGCCTACTCATCTCTGCCGTAGGCCTCGTTGCATAGACCTTGGGAGCCCCGGATATGAAGTACATCGGCGCAGTACCCGTATGATCTAGATGCGCGTGACTAAGCACTATGGCCTTCACATACTTCGGCGGATAAGTTGCAGCAAAGATAGGCCTATCCTCGTCATCGAAGTTAACACCTGCATCAACTATTATACCTTCAGGAGTTCCCATCCTGCGGACTAGTATTGAAAGACGACCAACTTCCTCTCCGCCGCCAAGCACTTTTATCACAGCTGTTTCTCCCATCCAGGCTTCACCCTAGCACAGCTAAACAAGAGCAAGACCATCATGCCTAGAGCCCATGAATTGTGGGCACACATACCCCAGCCTTCCACGTGTGACACAGATGAGGTTTTTTAGGTACCCCTCAGCAGCGCTGCCTCCTTATAGCCGGCGTCTCTCCTTAGAGCCTCTACCGGAGGCTGGCGGCCGTGTTCCGTCTAAACCCTGCAGAACTCAAGCGGCAGTTCAAGAAACTCGGTCTGAAGAACGTGGAGATAGAGGCGCCAGAGGCCGAAGAAGTCATCATTAAGCTTGCCGACGGGAAGACCCTTGTAGCACCCAACCCTCAGGTAATGATAGTACGCGTGCCCGGCGGCTCCGCGATGATACAAGTTGTTGCCGAGCAGCTAGAGACCATTGAGGAGGAGGAAGCCTCCGAGACACAGCTCATCGAAGAGGACGTGAAATTCGTCGCAGAGCAAGCCGGCGTCAGCGTTGAGGAGGCGCGCCGAGCACTAGAGGAGGCCGGGGGAGACATAGCGGCTGCACTCATGTTGCTTGCCGAGAGGAAGCAAGCCTCCTAAGCGACCTAACTATTTCATCTACACTACCAGCAAGGCTTAGAATAACTGGTATGTGCTCGCTCTCGGCTATCCATGATGCCAGCGTATCTATTCTCCTAGGCCCATGCAGCACTATAACTGCAGGCTTTATGGTTGAAACCCTTAAAGCTATCATTGGACTCCTACCCGTAGTAACCTTTGTGAACACTATCACACGCTGACTTGTAGATCCAAGAAGGTTCAAGAACTCATTGCCCGTTAAGCTTATTATCGCTTTTATACTATCAACTATTGTATAACCATAAAGTTTCTCATTATGTATATTAGAGTTTATTGGGACACCCTTAACCGCCGTCATTACCTCGTCTAATGAGACTCCTGTCTCGAACTCCTGCATATCTATTACAGCACCAAGATACTGGAGATTGAGTATCTTCATTAGCTTGCGGACAGTAGGCCATCCCCTTGAGGCGTCTATGTCCAAGAGGGCTACCACAAAGCGCCTCACGAAGCTTGAGCCCGGGTTACGCCTGCCCTTCTCGTAATCGCTTATCACGCTAGAAGTCACTCCCATATGCCTGGCAACCTCTAGCTGACTAGCCTCGAATATCTCTCTCCACTTGCGCAGTATATGACCTGGCGCCTCGCTCATAGCAATCTCTCCTGCTATGTGGACAGCAATTCTCCTCAGCAAAGGCGCTGGGGGCCACCCATCACTACCAAAGCTCATGAGCATCTCCGGTGGTGAAAATGTTTAAAACCCGGCCCCTTTTTGGTTACCGCTAACATGGCAAGGGTGCCGGGGTCGCCTAGCCTGGTAGGGCGCCGGCCTGCTAAGCCGGTGGGGGTGTCCCCGCGCGGGTTCAAATCCCGCCCCCGGCGCCACTGCAAGCCCCCAACCGGCACCCACCTTCTACACGACCCGATCAGAAAGCCATGCACGCTAGCCGTCTGGCCTTCAAGCTCTGAGACAAGAACAAGGAACATGCGCAGCAGAAACATGGCACCATGTAAGGGGGACAGCATGCCCTACAAGCCTTACACGGATCTGTACGTAGAGAAAAGAGGTAAACAATATTCGATCAAGCCATTGCCACATTATTTTCTATAGTATTTACAGCTTCAGCATCTGCCTTCGAATCCTTGCTATTCTTAAGGCCTAGTCTTTCCTTAACTATATGTACCTGCACGCTACCATTGAGCGCCATACCCAATATGTAGTGCGGGAGTTCGTGGCGTACGAAAGAGTCTATTACTTTAGTTTCAGCACGGCGTAACAGCTCTGCAAGAGTTGAAACCGAGAGGCCCAGCTTTGCCGCCAAGCCCTTGAGGCTTATACGACGTGGGAAGCTGTAGTACCCCATGAGATATGCATACACAATTGCCAGCTCCTGCTTCTCAGTAAGCATGTAATCATATTCATCTATGCTGTGCACATGTACAGGCTTGCAGCCCCATTCCTTGAGCTCATCTAGAGAGCTACTCTTAGTAACTATTAGCTCGTACAATGCCCCCACAGGAGATATGAGTACTGTTTTCACCATTGAGCCTCCAGGAGTGAAGAGCAGCGGACAACCTTTGGCTCCTTCCTTCTTCATGCACTCTAGGCAGTACTGTTTTGGTATAACTATCCGCAACACCTTGCTGAACTTATTCGAATATACCTGCTGGAAGTATATTCCTTTAGCCATCCTTAGATGCTTGTCAAAACTACTCATTACCTTTTTTCCTCCACTGACACGAACCCAGACTTCACTATACTCGTCTTCATACATGTTTACACGTAACACTCGAAGAGCTAGACTAGAGCCGTCCAGCCCCGCAAGCATGTTTGCTATGCTGCTGTCCCCATTCTCCGACCCGTTGCCATCCCTATTCCCGGCTACAGAGTTGTATACATCAGCGGCAAGTCTCTGAAGCGGACAGCTAAGATTACGCAGACAAAACACCACAAGCGGCTTATAAGGCAATAACGCTACACCTCTTGTATTGCTTCATTAGCGGCAGACCTACTTCCCAGTTACCAGTATCTGCCCATTCCGGGCGTAGCTAAAAATCTAGCCCTATTGATATTAATTTTTTGAGTAGACACAAATATTTAGTTATGTTTGATTGTATTGTCTCCTTCTCGTAAGTTCTGCACATACACCTGCAGTAGCTATCGCTGCCGCAATACCCCAAAGCAGGCCATTCGAGGATCTTGCTCCGCCGACTCTAGCTTTAACTGTGTATGTTGACACCACCGTCTTGTACAAAGTCTTAGTCACAGCTACCGTAGTAGTTGTTGTCACGTTAGAGGATATATTGCACCCGCCAGTATTGCTTCTGGCTAGATTTACAGGAACGAAGGGCCAGGAGTCGCTGGGCTGTGCAGAGGCAAGTAAATCCAATCCTGCTATTGATGCGATCTCGTTTTTACAATCCTTAGGCGCAAGCTTATAGACCTCGTAGACGAGCTGTGGGAAGCCTATCTCTATACCACCGCTCGACAAGGCTTTTTGAAAGAGGCTTCTGAGTGCTTGAGTGTAAACATCTGTACCACAGGCTCTAAGACTATAATACCAGAGGGCTGCATTCACCTTCATCCACATCATGTATTCTTCGCCGCTAGCCATGGCTTCTAGAAAGTACTCTGCTGCAAGCCTATATAGTGTCTTATTAGCCTCATGAAGAGCACGTAGAGCCAGGAACTCTGGCACTGCCTCTGCAACAGCAAAACCGCCATACAGCATCCCATGGTTGAACCATCCATGAATAGTTTCATGCGCTACCGTGTGGACCAGCCAGGAGGTTACGTTGCCATAGTCAAGCTTCATGTATATGATAGAGCCCATGCTCTGAGCAGTTCCCGCCGGCATGGGATCAGGATAGGAAGGCGCCACGAGCACAACTACCCTTGCCGCCCGTGGACTATCCCCAAGCCATTGCGCCACCTTGTTCCTTACTGCAACAAGAGTTGCATAGGCATATTCCACGTATGACTTAGTAAGACTTTTCGAATAGACCACCGAGACATTATTGTCCACGAAATCGCGTTGCACAAACAACTTCTTGTCAGCCACAACTATCCCATCAAATACATAGTATTTCATAAACAGCCTGAGAGGCAGCCTATAGGGTCCACCTAGAGGCCCATAGCCACGATAGTCCATGCTCGTCCGTACGATGTAGCCGCGGGGTACACTTATGTTAACTATTATTGTATCCACGTTTGAGTTGAGAAGTGTTAGCATAGGCAGTGTCTTCCTACAAACACCGTCAAGCACATAGTACAACGGGGTTGCGACTAACCCGCTTGTTATTGTCTTTGTCTGCAGATAATACATGTTGGGCACAAGCTTCGAGCTACAAAGGGCCAGCTCTTTGCCCCTGTAAATTAGGCTTACGTTCACTTCCCAGCTATAGTTGCCCAGAGGCTTTACAAAGACTACACTTAGAGACGCCGTCCGAGACACCACGCTAGCTGCATTGACCTTATCGGAGACTAGAAGGAGCAGGAACAAGACCACAGCTATAGCAATAGGAGATTTTTCTTTCATAAACCTACACCAAATCTACACGCTCCACTTCTTTACCTGCTATGAAGCTAGAATAGGTTGACCCTATCGGGTAAAAAAGAATGTGAAGATGCTCTTTAATGCGTTCAACTGTACTAGCTGCGCCTAGCAGCAGCTAGGCCTATGGCTATGGCTGCCAGAGCTATGGCCAGGCCGGCTAGTATGTAGGTCGCCTTGGACATGCTACCTATCTTGGCGTTGAGGTCATCTATCTTCTTGCTTATTTCCTCGGCTAGGCTGTAGGCGCTCTTGGCCACTCTGCCGGCCTCCTCGGCCTTAGTGCTAGCCTGCTGCGCCGTGGCCACAGCAGTCTTGGTCTCCTTCTGGAGCTGCTGCAGCTGGCTGGTTATCTGCTGTATCTGTCCTACCATCTTCTGTATCTCGGCTGCCTGCGGGCTTATGCTCTGCAGCTGCTTGCTTAGCTCCTCTAGCTGCTTCACCAGTGTATTGACGTTCTCCTTCACGCTGGTTATATCAGTCTGGGTTGCGGTGAAGCCGGTCTCCAAGCTGCTTATCTGGCTCTTCAGCACCGGCACCTGGGCCTCGAGGGCCGCTATCTGCTGCTTCAGTATCTCTATCTCGCGCTGCAGCTGCGCTATCTGCGCAGCCAGCTCGGGGCTGTATGGCGCGCCAGCGGCCTGCTGCTTCAGAGCCTGCAGCTCGGTCTCCAGCATCTTCACCTTGAGGCTCAGCACTACCCAGTTGGTCATCTTGCCTAGGGCCTC
>CAZIWH010000057.1:0-11404 GCA_964542985.1 uncultured Hyperthermus sp.
ACCCCCGACCACCCGGTTATGAGCCGGGCGCTCTGCCGGGCTGAGCTACGGGCCCTTCTCTTAGAGGGGCTTCGCCAGTTACGGAGGAAGGAGCCCAGTATGGGGTTTTTCAGCTTATCGGTGCAGAAGAGGCGCCGGCCCCGATCCGGGGCACGGCCGATGAAGCTACCGGGAAAAACTCGGACTTCTCCGTTTTCGCCGGAAGGTTACTCTCTGCTGAAGCCGAAGGTTAAGTCGTAGAGCTCCTTGAGCTCCTTCTCTATCTCATCGCGCTTCTCCTTGACGGCCTTAACTATAGCCTCTAGCGCGTTGTAGGCCCTACTGGGTATCTTGCCACGGAACCACGTTATGTCCTTTGCCATACCGACACCGAGGCTCTCGTACTTGAAGCCGGTCAATAGATCCTCCTCACGCTCGTTGATGAGCTTGTCCAGCTCCAGCACTAGGGTACCCCTAGGCAGCATGTAGTCGCCGTAAGGGTCTACGAGCTTCAGCACCTGCTTCTTTATCTTGCTGAGCACCCTTATGCCAAGTATCTTGTCGGGCTGCGGCCTTATCTTGGCGGCTTGCAGAGCGCCGAGCAGCGCAACTATGCCGCTGAGGTCGCTGAAGGGCTCATACCAGGGCCTGCCGCGGCCGCTGGCGAGCATCTGCTCAGCGCTGGCACGTAGCAGCACCTGGCCGCTGAGCACGGTGTTGTAGGCGCTGGCACCGCGGAACTTCTCGTTGAGGGCTATGTCGATTATGCTCTCGGCCTTGAAGTGATGGCCGACGAAGAGCGTTGCCCTGGCGGGCGTGCTGAATATGATGCCCATGTAGAAGCCGAACATTGTGGCTGCCTCGGGCCTGTCAGCAGCCTTGTACACAGTCTCGCCTAGCACAGTACGCTGTATGGCTACATCGTTGAGCCTCCTCGGAGCCTCATTGTAGGCTATGACCCTTATTAGGCCGAAGCTCTGCATCATCCTAAGGTAGTAGAGTAGGTCACTCATGCCGAAGTTCTTCAGGGCTACGTACTTCTCGCCAAGCATCTCGACGCGCACTATCCCGCCGACGATGTCGCTTATTCTCTTGGGCTCCTCGCCGGGCGCCGCGGCGCCTACTAGCATGTCCTTGTAGAACTCTACTAGGCCAGATATGCCGCCTAGCTTGCCCTGCGCCGCAGCGGCTAGCTCCTTGAACCTACGAGGCACCCTAGCCTCCAGGGTCAGAGGCGGTAGTAGCATGCTCCCACCACTCCACGTGGTCTACTAATCACGCTCCGAGTTAAAAATTGATTCCCTGCCGGCCCCAATGAGGCATAAAGGAATCGGAGCCTAGTCCATTCCCCCACAACCATTGGTGGGAGTAATACTCTTCCTGGCTGAGCGGCGCAACTGGGGAGTTGAGCCAAAGCTTAACAGTAATACTCACGGCTCCAGGGCTACGGGCACACAGGCTACAGCGTTGGCAAGCTTCTACCCAGGCCTAGAGGGTGGACGACGCTTGCGGAGCCTCGTGGAGCATAGCGGCGCGATAAGACTCGCCGACTCCCTTGTGGTTGACGGCCACGACGAGGCCGTTGCCAGGGTAGTTACGCATATACACAGCGACCATGTGAAGGAGCTGCGGAGGAGTATAAGGGAATTGCCACTCATAGCCGCGACCCCTCTTACCCTCGACCTTCTAGCCGCTATGGGGTATAGCGTGCCTACCGGCAAGCGACTCGCACTACCCTATGGGAGGAGCATTGTTATCGACGGAGTTCGACTTACCCTACTACGCGCCAACCATGTCCCGGGGGCTGCCGAGGTCCTCGTGGAGCTGAGCGACGGGACAAGGCTAGGCTATACGGGCGACTTCAAGCTACCAGGCACCGAGATTATGGAGGATCTTGACGTGCTTGTAGTGGACGCCACTTATGGAAGGCCGGAGTACCGGAGGCCCTGGCAGGGTGAGATAGAGTACCTCCTAGCCGACATAGTTGACGAGGCCCTCATACATGGCCCCGTGGCGCTCTACGGCTATAACGGCAAGGTTGAGGAAGTTATGCATATCCTTAGGCGTATGCAGGTTGTAGCGCCCTTTATAGTGCCTCGTAAGAGGTTTAAGCTTGTGGACGTGCTAATGAGGCATGGCATAGACCTAGGCGAGGTCTATCCTGCGGACTCGCGGGAGGCAGCCGAGATCAGGAAGAACGGCTGGTATGTAGAGTTCCGTCATTTCCGGGAGTGGCGGAGGGCGGGCGGCCCGGGGACACATATACTGCTGACTGGCTGGGAATTCAGAGCGCCATACCGGCGGCTCGGTGTCGGCAACAAGCTCGTCGTCTCCTTTAGCGACCACGCGGACTACGAGCAGCTTATGAGCTATATACGGGAGGCGAAACCGCGCCTGCTCGTGGTGGATGCCGCGCGGGGAGGCGAGGTGGCAAGGTTTTTCGCGAAACACGTCTCCGAGGTACTAGGGATAAGAGCCCTGGCAATGCCCTAGCGCCGGGGTGTTGTCGGCTTGGAGGCTGACCTCAAGCACCTGTCCTGGCTCGCGAGAATAGCTGTGAGCGAGGAGGAGGCGAAGGAGCTTGAGGCCAGGATGAGGGCCGCTAAGAGGCTTATCGATAAGCTTCTCTCGGCACCGCTTCCCGGGGACGTGGAGCCTCTCTACCATGCTGCTGGCAAGGAAGGTCTGCTCCGGGAGGATAAGCCTAGGCCCGGCTTATTGCAGAACGACGCACTGGCCAACGCTGCTAGGACTGAGAATGGGTACTTCGTCGCGCCGCGCACCCTTGAGGAGTAGGTTAGAAGCGGCGGTAGAGACGCTGCGCGGCCTCAACCACAGCATCTACGTCGCCGGGACTTGAGAGCAGTACCCCGTCTACTAGGCTGCTTATTTCTTCCGCAACGTGGAGGGCTTCCTGCGGCGTGTAGAGGGGCTGGTCGCCAAGCATATTTCTCAGTATCTCCCTGTTCTTCTCTCCCATTATTATAATATAGGCGTAGAGCTTCTTTCCTAGGCGCTGTGCCTCTCTGCTTACCTCGGCGAGCTTTCTTATTGACGCAGTCGCGCGTAGGACAAGGTAGAGGTCTAGGGGTGCAGTAAGTCTCGTCATTATCCTCTCGATGGGGTACCGGATGCTCAGCATAGCGCCTAGGAGTGGCGTCTTCCTGACCCTTGTTTTGATGTAGGCTGCTGCTTCTTCCACGCTCTTTAGGTCACGTACTATCTCACCTTCTAGGGGGTCGTCCCCTCTCAGGAGGACTAGCTCCTCTATCCTTGTCGCGCGGGCGCCGCCTACTATGCTCAACAGCGCTGCCTTGTTCACATCTATGATTCTTACATGAGGCATTACCTCTATTTCTGGGTACCACGCCTTTATGTACGCCGCGAGCATGGGGGCGCTTGCTATGGGCTTGCCTACGGGCACCTCAGGTATGTCTATGGCATCTACGTGAGGTACCAGCATTCTCAATCTACGGACTAGCTTCTCGTTGTTTCTCGTCGGCTCGAGTTCAGCTATTATCTTCAAGGCCTTTGCTCACCTTTGGCGGAGCCTGCGGGCCTTCTCGGCAAGCTTGCGGGCTTTTTCAAGGCTTATTGGCGACTCTGTGCCGTGAATCTTTATGCTCGTGCCTACTATGAAGCCGTCGGCTATGTTCCAGTAGGCTTCTATGTTGTCCATGCTTACCCCACTGCCTATTAGAACCGGTTTGGGCGCCACCAGGCTTCTTATGGAGGCCACGTAGCCTGGTGATGGTGCACTGCCTGTATGGCTCCCCGACACTATTATGGCATCCATCGTGCCGCGTATTGCGCATTCCCGTACAGCTTCCTCCAAGGGTACGAGGCCGCTACTATGCTTCACATCCACGTCCGCAAATACCGCTATGTAACGTGGCAGTATGCTCCTCAGATCCTCTATCTTTGCGCCGATGGGTTGCATTATCCCTTCGGGTGCTAGGCGTATCTCGCAGTAACTGTTGACTCTGATGAAGAGGGCACCGGATGCATAGGCTGCTGCAAGACCCTCTACTCCGCTGTTGCGGAGGATGTTTACGCCCACCTTGAGGCTTGTTTCCCTGACTACTTCGCGGGCAACCACACTCATTGTGGCAATGATTAGCGGATCCCGGGCCTCCAGGTGGTATGGCTTGTCGCCATAGTTCTCTATGATTACTGCGTTGAAGCCCGCCTCCTCTAACTTCCTCGCTTCGGCCACAGCGTATTCAATAAGATAGTCTATGTTGGCACCACGTCTCCGAGTGTAGGTGAGGGGGGGTAGGTGGATCACGCCTATGAGGGGCTTCTCTCCGAGCCCAGGAAGTATGCGGGGCTCAGCGCCATCCTCTCTCAGCATGGCTCCTCAGGCCTCGGCCTTATCGTCTTCATAGCCTCTTTCGGTGCTGCCGGGAATAGTGTTTATCTCTGAACTATCCCCCGTTTTCGCCTCTACCGGGCCCTTGATGGGGAGCTGCTGTCCCCGAGGAGACCCTCTGGGAGGGGATGACGGGTTCCTCCCCCTTTGCCGACTCTTATCCAATTACTTCCCTCGTTATGCTCTTGACGCGTTCCTCTAGTTTTGCCTCAGGTGTTGCGCCTACTATTACGTCGGCTACATGGCCGTTTACGAAGATTATGGTTGTGGGTATGTTGTCTACGTTGTAGGCGTCTGCTATCTCGGAAGCCTTGTCTGTGTCCACATAGACGAATACTATGCCTTTCTCAGGGTTGCTTAAACGCCTGGCTACTCTCTTGAAGACTGGCGTGTAGGCCTTGCAGGGGTTGCACCAAGGCGCAGAGAACTCTACCACGACTACCTTGCTGCTCTCCAGTATGTTGTTGAAGTTGCTTTTGTCTGCGTATATGAGGGGGTCGCCTAGCTGGCGTTCAAGCTCCTTTATCTTCTTCTCTACGAGTGCCGCTATTGCTTCAGCTTCCTCGCGCAGGCTGGGAGTCTGCACGGTTTCTCCCTTCTTTCGCGCAGCACTGCACTAGAGGGGGTAATTCTAGTGACGGCTGGGATGTAGGTATTTGGTGTAGAGCTCTAGTGGTCTCCATGGGTTCCGGAGGGCTGGACTGCCTTGAAGGTGCATATTGAGGAGTTCCATGTGTCTACTAGGCCCGGCATGAATGTAGTGGACATTACGTCGCGTGTAGAGGAGGCTGTGGCCCGGAGCAGCGTTAGGAACGGAGTGTGCCTCGTCTTTGTGCCACATGCCACCGCAGCCATAATAGCCAACGAGGCCGAGCCTGGCCTAATAGAGGATTACATCGACTTGATTCACGAGTTGTTCAAGCCCGGCGGTCCCTGGAGGCACAATAGGATAGACAACAATGCGCACGCTCATCTAGCTTCCGCTGTGATAGGCCCTTCCAGAATCTTCCCTGTTATTAATGGGAGGCTTGTGAGGGGTACATGGCAGAACATTATGCTCGTTGAGCTCGACGGGCCTAGGCATCGTAGGGTTATTGTTGAAGTTATAGGCGAGTGAGGGGTGCATGAAAGTGACACGACTCTACATAGCAGATTCTAGTAGCATAGTTTCTGGCAAGATTACGGACATCTACTTTGAGAGGACCAAGAGAATTCTTGAGGCTAAGGGCCTTTGCGACGTCAGAGTTAGAGCGGAATTCCATGCCTATAGCCTTCCTCGCGGCTATGAGTGGGCCGTCTTTGCTGGGCTCGAAGAGGCGCTGGCTATTCTTGAGGGCAAGCCCGTGGACGTCTATGCTATCCCGGAGGGGACTCTCTTTAAGCCCACTGAACCGCTGATAGTTATAGAAGGGAGATACTGTGATTTCGCTGTGCTTGAGACGGCTATTCTAGGTGTGCTCCGCCACGAGACAAGCATTGCCACGAAGGCTGCACGTATCAGGCTCGCCGCAGGGGAGAAGACTGTTTTGTTCTTCGGTCTACGCTCCCTACATCCGGCTCTTGCACCCATGGCTGACCGTGCTGCCTACATAGGCGGTGTTGACGGTGTTTCCGGGACTGAAGCCCCGGAGTTCATAGGTGTTAAGCCTAAGGGCACCATGCCTCATGCTCTCGTAATAGTCTTTGGTGATCCTGCCGCCGCCTGGAGAGCCTTCGACGAGGTAGTGGAGCAAGACGTGCCGAGGATAATGCTTGTAGACACCTTCTTCGATGAACGCTATGAGTCGCTCCTCGCAGCTAAACTGCTCGGCGATAGACTCTATGGGGTTAGGCTTGACACCCCGAGCAGCCGTCGCGGCAACATGAGGAAGATAGTTGAGGAAGTACGATGGACCCTAGACCTCCACGGTTACAGACACGTGAAGATCCTTGTAAGCGGCGGACTCGATGAAGATTCTGTACGCCAGCTCCGCGACGTCGTGGATGGCTTTGGCGTGGGCACCTCGATAGCATTCCCGCCTTCCGTCGACATAAGCATGGACATAGTTGAGGTCAACCGCGGCAGAGGCTGGGAGCCGATAACGAAGAGGGGTAAGCTGCCGGGCTTCAAGCAGCTATACCGCTGTGGAGCGCCGCTTCGCCACGTGGTGGCGCCTTGGGGATCTCCTCCTCCAGAGGGCTGCGAGAACCCCGAGCCGCTGCTCCGCAGAGTCATCAAGGATGGGGAGATCGTCGCTAAGCTTCCAGGGGTGGAGGAGATTCGCAGCTACGTGCTCGCCCAGCTCAAACAGCTCAGAAGCAACGGAGGCGCCGAGACGGAGCAGCGCCGCTAGAACCTTTTCAGCCCCTATCCTTGCTCGACACTTTGGGTCGTACAGCCGGCCAGCCACACAGCCCACCTTGTAGCCAGCCCCGGGCTCCAAGCATGCAACCTCATACCCCACCGCCACTTTGTCTCCACATGCAATGAAGCATGCCCCGTTGCAGTACACACAAACAGCCTCCATGCCCACGCTGAGAGACAACTTGCATCTGGCTAGCCTGCCGCGCAGTTCTAGAACGACACCATCATCCCGGATAACCTCCACACCCTCTACATGGCGGAGGGCAGCTGAGCCCATTACGAAGTCCCTCAACCCACCCGGATACCTCACCTCAACCCCGCCGGGGAACCCTTGTCCACTAACCGGAACGTCGAGAAGAAACAAGCCGCCATCAACAGCAAAGACGTCTGCGACCATCCTCGTAGCACGCTCAACCCTAACGCGGAGAACATCTACTAGACCCCCGTAGCGTAGCTCAACAACAGCCTCATCACCCTCGAACACCACCACAACCTTGCCAGCCACGTACTCCGCCTTACACCCACTACACCTTACACCCGAGGGCTCCCCAGGCACGTCGAACACAGCATAGAGTATCGGCACCCCAAGCCCCGTTGCCACCCGCGGCTCTACCCTAGCCTCCCGCACCTGCCGCGAAGAGGGAACCGAGGAGAGATCATTCACCTTACCAGGGCCCCGAGGATATTCCGGCCAGAAACACCGAGAACCAACACGACCAAGTGAACCACTATGGAGGCTAAAACACTCATCCATAGCCAAGCCATACACCCTCTCTCTGTTAGAGGCCACAATTAGCGGAGGATACAGCAGAACCGGCTCAAGCCCGGCAAGCCGAGCCTCCCTCTCGAGAAGCCTGGCCTCCTCAACAAGACCCTCCTCACCCCAAACATGATCCCCAAGAAGGGCCGCAGAAAACCCCCAAAGCCCATGTACAACTCCTTCCAGCCTACCCGTGATCCTCCTAGCGCTATTCCCATCAAACTCTATGAGAATGCCCCCAGCCGATAGCAGTACACCATTTCCCGAGGCAGCAACAACACTAACACCAGCACCTACGTCTACAATATAGCTACGACCCCTATGCAGAATCCAATAACTACTATTTCTAAATACAGCAACAGCAGACGAAACAGCAGCTAACTTACCCTCAACATGATGTACAACTTGTATTGAATCAAAATAGTCTAAAACAGCTATATTTCCCTCAAAGAGATATACGCATAGGACATCAGAGCACTTGTAGCCACGTAAATGCCCCTCAATAACTCTCCGGCAACCCGCACCCATGTCAAGAATAACTGCCCTATCCCTGCCCTCAAGCTTCACACATGCACGTCGCCCACTGATGTCGCACCAGCCACAATCACTGTAACAATTGGCTATCTTCCTGGCGGAAAGTATAAAGCAATCATGCGCGTAGAGTTTACTGCTTTCACAGTAAATGCTCACTCTGCTGGCTAAGGCATAAACATTCACTGGCCCCCTTGTAGTCCTATCTTTCAACCGGAGTCCGACCAGGGCGAAACTAGCCACCTTGAGTTAGGAATATACAACTTTAGAAGTAGTGGCGGGGCCGCCCTCGCAGGGCGGTTCAGAGGTAGTGGTAGCGGGGGGTGGATTTGAACCACCGACCTCGGGGTTATGAGCCCCGCGGGCTACCAGGCTACCCTACCCCGCTGTGCTACCCCGCCATCTACGCGCTCCATAAAGAACCATCCCGATAGGGAGACGCCTTATAAGACTTGCGGCTGAACCGCTCCGTGAGGGGATGATGCAACACACCCTTAAACAGACCAAAGGGGATGAGCGAAGTGGCCAGGACTGACCCTCAGACCCTCAGTGCTCCGCTCATCTCCTCACAGCCCCTAGGGGGCTCAGCCCCAAAGGTCTACATCAACGGGGACGCCATTCTCTGCGAGCAGCCTCCAGTACTCCTCTGTGCTGCGGACAACCTTGTCGCACATCTCTAGTTTGAGCAGCTTCTTCTTGACCTCTACTCCTCTACTGAAACCCCCTAGCCCCTTGGAGGCTACGACGCGATGGCAGGGAATTACTATGAGGCATTTATTAGCCCTCATGTAGACACCTATGGCTCTGGGCGAGGTTCCCACTAGCTGCGCTAGCACATTGTAGGTCACACAGACACCCGGCGGGATCGCAGAGAGAAGCACATAGACCATGTCTCTCCTGCTCCTCGGCTCGCCGAGCATGTTTAGGTCGCAGCGCCACTCCAACCCGCGGCCACCATGCAGCGATAGAGTCCTAAAAAGCCCGTCAGTGCTTCTGCACCCCCGTCCGGGGCTGGATATGAGTCTACAGGATTTCAAGCCGCGGACTGTTCGGGGTAAGCGCTGGAAGCTTAGAATCGACGACTTTCCGGAACCGTACCGCACGCTCTACAAGATACTTGAGAAGCAGGGCTACATTATCATCGGGAGGCACAGCGTGTACAAGAAGTGCCACTGGACGCACGCAGCTATAGTTGAGCGCAGATTCTGCTACAAGTGCAAGTTCTACGGCATAGCGAGCCACAGGGACGTACAGATGAGCCCCTCCGCGCTGTGGTGCTGGAACGCTTGCCTTCATTGCTGGAGGCTTCGGCCCTCCGACACCATAAAGTGGGACGACACTAAGATACCGTGGGTTGACGATCCTGATCTCATCGCTGAGGGAAGCATCGAAGCTCACAGAGAGGCCCTAATGGGGTACTGGGGCCACCCAAGAGCTGACCGCCAGCTCCTAAAGGAGGCCATGGAGCCCAAGCACGTGGCAATAAGCCTCACCGGCGAGCCTACACTATACCCTAGGCTCGGGGAACTAATAGAGGAATACCACCGTCGCGGAATGACCACATTTCTAGTGACGCGTGGCGTGAGACCGGACGTACTCGCGAACCTCAATGAAGAGCCAAGCCAGCTCTACGTAAGCATCGAAGCATGGGACAAGAAGAGCTACAACTACTTCACGCGCCCACTTGTGCCCCGTGCATGGGAGCTAACTATGGAGACGCTGGAAATGCTTCCATCGTTCTCGAGCCCGACTGTGATAAGGTTCACATTGGTGAGAAGCTTCAACATGCACGAGGAAGCCTTGAAGGCGTGGGCCAGGTTCGTGGAGATATCACAGCCCACTTATATTGAGTTCAAGTCCTACATGCACGTCGGCGCTGCAAGGCAGAGGCTTAGCAGAAACGACATGCTGAAGCATCTAGAGGTGCTGGAGTTCGCTAAGAAGTTTGCAGACATGACAGGCTACAAGATACTCTCGCAGCAAGTGGAAAGCAGAGTAGTGCTGCTCTCAAGACTCGACAAGCCGATAATACTTGGCGAGGGCTGCCCCGGCGAGTGGCGCAAGGAGCAGGAAAGCATAGAGAAGATGCTGGACCTGCTACGGAGGGGCACTGATATAGACGAGGTTGAGTATCGCATGGTTCTAGAGCAGAAAATCTAGGCTTCCTCTTTCTCCTCGGGAAGCCCATAACGGCTTATGATCTCGTAGAGCCTCTTCGCCTTCTTGCTGTAGAGCCTTATCTTGCCGGACTTCGGCATCTCTATCTCAACGTAGTTTCTCTCAGCGTTTAGCCTTACCTTGCTACCCTTCGGAAGAGGAAAGCCTATCACTTGGCCGAAGCCACCTTTTAGCACAATTCCCTTACTAGTGACTCTGTACCCTGCTGGCACGAACGGGGCCATGACGTTGCCCTTGCCTGACGTCAGCTTTCGCACCACCAGGTTTAGAGCAAACATTGCCTCAAACACTAGAAGCCAGACAAAGAATGCCGCTACACGCTTATCCACAACACCAATACTCGCGAACGCTGCTTCCGCAGGTCTTTGAAGCACATAAGCTGCTCTAAAAATTATGATATAAAGGGGGAAGAGAAGTAAGGGATAGAGCATTGCCTTAGCTTGCCTCGACATAGCTTGTACATACTCCTCGTCCGCTAAAGCTAGCTCGAACGCCTTATCCTCTTTTAGTAGCGTCCTGGCTTTCAGCACCTCTTCTCTTGGAACGCCTCCAGCTGTACGCCTACGAGCCATGTACATGCTGAGACCCATTATTAACGCAAAATAGAGTATGATAGCGATCATGTATAGGTGCGGCGCCACCGCGAGGACGGCTGCGAGAATAATCATGAATACTTGACCCATAATCATCATTGTTCTCTCGCTCATAGGCATAGTCACGGCCCATGCCCCTAGGGCCAGGCCACGGAAGGCCGGTGGCTAATTTACATAGCCGCAGATTGTTTACTGACTTAGACACGGCGATGAGGAAGAGAACCCTCAGAGCCCCACATGAAGAAGAAACCTCAGCCGAGTTAACGCCACCACTATGAAACCCTTACATGAGTAGATGCGGATGGCGTCCTATGCTGAGGGGCGATGAAGAGCAGGGCTGAGCGCCGAGCCACCACTCGTTGAGGGGCCTCGGCCGTGGACGGGCTCTAGCATCCACCCACGCCCATCTTAGGCGTGGGATGCTACTAGGCCTGCGTGATACTTCATCGGCCCCTCCGGCGGGTTATCCCACGAGCGAGGAGAAACCTATAAGCCCCGCAGTCGTCTTGACCTGCTTCTCGGCCTGGAGACGCCGCCGTAGCTCAGCCGGCAGAGCACCGGCCTCGTAAGCCCGTACGGGTGTCGCGGGTTCCCGAGGGAGCCGGGGGTCCCGGGTTCAAATCCCGGCGGCGGCTCCACCCTGCGGG